>JACMPQ010000062.1 GCA_014377425.1 Microbacteriaceae bacterium
TCCCTTTGGGTGAAGCAGTCTCAGCATTAGCGAAATATCTCAGTCGGGCGTGTCGACGGTTTGCGTTCGAAATCACCCACCTCCGGGTGTCTATTGCCTAACCGGTTTTGGGCATAAAAAAACCCCGGAGAACCGGGGCTTTTTCTGTGAGCGATACTGGGATCGAACCAGCGACCTCTTCCGTGTCAGGGAAGCGCGCTACCGCTGCGCCAATCGCTCTCACTGTTATTCAATTATTTTTCGAGGTGGCGACGGGATTTGAACCCGTGTGGACGGCTTTGCAGGCCGCTGCCTCGCCTCTCGGCCACGCCACCATGTGTGGGTCCTCACACATGCGATGATTCGCATTGTGAGACTTCACTCGAGCGGATGACCAGATTCGAACTGGCGACCCTCACCTTGGCAAGGTGATGCGCTACCACTGCGCCACATCCGCACTGCCCGCGTTTCCGCGTGCTTTGAAACTGTAGCGGATGTTTGCGCGAGGGACTAATCGAGGTGTTTATGCGCTGTGGCAATGAGGCAACCGGCGCCCTCCCCGAACAAACTGTGGCAGGCTTAGAGCCGCAAGGGCGATTGGCGCAGTTGGTAGCGCGCTTCCTTCACACGGAAGAGGTCATCGGTTCGAGTCCGGTATCGCCCACGAAAACCCCCCGATTATTCGGCGTTTCTATGTTTGAACTCGTCCACTCAGCGCAGCTTTTCTGGGGCGGAGAACCTCGTAATGACTCCAGGCGAGTAGAGCACCGAATCCGGGGCTCGGACGCCCACCGAACGGACTCCGGACGCCGCGATCAGCTCGTCCCGCAAGTCCACGAGCTCCACCTCGAACAGCTCCCACGGCTCGTGTTCGTTGAACATGGCGATCGTGCGGCCAGCCCGGGATTCGAAGAGGGTCCAGCGGGCGGTGAGGAACTCAGCGAGTGCACTATCCGTCACACGCACAGAACTTGGACGAGCCACGATCAGTGTTTTGGGTGAGTGGCTGGCAAATCGTCGGGAGCGGTAACGCAGCTGCCCGTCAGCCCGGTCAAGGGAGACTTGGGCCCAAAAGTAGGGCAACGAGAACAACGCTCTAGCCGTGAGTACCGCAGCAAGCCGCGAGGCTTCGAGCGACAGGAACACCACACCGCGTCGACCCTGCTCGTCCACTCCGTAAAGTCGCACGTTCACCTCGGTGAAGGAGCCGAAGTAGGGAACAGCGGGCCCACCGAAGGCCGCAGAGTCGTGCATCCCAAAGGGAATAAGACCGATCCAGGATGAGCCATCAAACTCGTCGGGCACGACGCCGATTGGCATAAACGGTACCACCTCGGCGGCGTCAATGCGCCAGTGCACGAACACGAGTTCGCGCCACGATTGACTCAGAATCACTTTGCTGGGAAGGCCTGGTGCCGTGCTGGTAATTGAATCCACTCCCCCACGCTACGGCGCCCACCTGAGGCAAACCGATCAGCGTTGCATCGACACAGGGCGGCCTAAAAGTAGCAGAAGAAGAGGGGGAGTCGGCTATCACCGACGCCCCCCTCTTTTATCTGGCCGAGTTAGCGCATATCGGCCAGGACATAACCCTCTTCACCGTGAATAACAGTGTCGATTCCGGCGATTTCATCTTCGTTCGTGATCCGGAAGCCCATTGTCTTCTGAATGAGCGTTCCGATGATCCAAGTCAGAACGAAGGAGTAGATCAAAACGGCAAATGCTGCCACTGCCTGCTTGCCCAGCTGTAACGGGCCGAAGCCGAAGAACAGACCGACGTTGTTACCGAAGAGTCCGATGTACAGCGTGCCGATAAGACCACCGACGAGGTGAACACCCACAACATCGAGCGAGTCGTCGAAGCCCAACTTGTACTTGAGGTCGATGGCGACGGCACAGATGGCGCCGGTGATGATTCCCAAGACGATGGCCCAAAACGGCGACAGGATGTTGCAGGCAGGGGTGATGGCAACGAGTCCAGCAACGGCGCCCGAGGCGGCCCCCACCGAGGTGGGCTTGCCGTCGCGCAGCTTCTCAACCAGCAACCAACCGAGCACACCGGCTGCGGGAGCGGCGATGGTGTTGAGGAAGGCGATGGCGGCAACACCGTCGGCTGCGAGCTCTGAACCCGCGTTGAAGCCAAACCACCCGAACCAGAGCAATCCGGCACCGAGGAGCACGAACGGCGGGTTATGCGGCGTGTGGGCGCCCTTAGCGAAGTTGGCTCGCTTGCCCAGTACGAGGGCTAAGGCGAGAGCCGCGGCTCCCGCA
Source organism: Microbacteriaceae bacterium (assembly GCA_014377425.1). GTDB lineage: Bacteria > Actinomycetota > Actinomycetes > Actinomycetales > Microbacteriaceae > Marisediminicola. Next base: position 2,251 of record JACMPQ010000062.1, read on the forward strand.
TTTATATGCACCGCTGTTCCACCGGCGAAGTCGTTGGCACCGATCAGGTAGGCAATCCAGCCTCCGTCGGTGATCTTGCCTTTCACGACGGTGAAGTTGAATACCCAGCTGGCGACCGGGAAGTACACGACGGTGGCCCAAATGCCGGCAAAAACCATCCAGGCACCGAATTTGGCGCGGTCGGCAATCGCACCGGAGATGAGCGCCACGGTGATGATGGCGAAGGTGGCCTGGAACGAAGCAAAGGCGAGGGTCGGGTACGCCGCGGTCACCTTGCCATCGGCGGCCTCAGCAAAGGCGGCCTGAAGACCGAGTTGGCTGAGGTCAATGCCGAGAACGTGAGGGATGCCAATGAAGTTGCCAACGCCGGCATTGGAGAACGAGATCGCGTAGCCGTAGAGCACCCACAGCATTCCGATGAGTCCCATCGCGCCGAAGCTCAGCATCATCATGCTGATGACGCTCTTGGCCTTTACCAGACCGCCGTAGAAGAATGCGAGCCCCGGTGTCATGAGCAACACCAGCGCCGAACAAATCAGTAAGAATCCGGTATTGCCTTGATCCATGGTCTACCTCTTTCAGTGGGGCAAAGGCCCGGTGGATCGCCGCATAGCGCTGCGGGAACAATCCTTCAGTTCCGGGGTTCACCAATGACCCTTCCGCACGGGCGTTTCGCGGGCAGCGCCGACGTGTTTCAGCATCGTTACGAGCCCACCACGAAAGTAAATTTTCTGTTACCGAATTCGCGGCACAGTGAGGGACATAAGTGTCAGGTGCGGTCAATTAGCCGCCTCAGCACCGCCGATACTTGAAGCTGGGCGGCTTCATGGTCTGTGACTTCCGCACCGAGTATTCGCCAGCAGAGGAGCACGAAATGTTTCGTTCGGAACGCGTCAGCGCAATTCTGCTGGTGGTTGCCGCCGTCGCCGGACTTTCGCTGGCCAACTCCCCTTTTGGGCCAGCCCTGAACGCCGCAAAACACTTTTCGTTGACGAGTTGGGCGCCGGGTTTCTCAATCGGTCACCTGATCACCGACGGGCTTTTGGCGGTGTTCTTCTTCATCGCCGCCATTGAATTGCGCCACGAACTGACCCATGGCGAGCTCGATAGCCCGCAAAAGGCACTCTTGCCAGCCCTAGCTGCCGTTGGCGGGGTCGTGGCGCCCGCCGTTATTTACCTTGCACTGGCTCGAGGCACCGAGCTTGCCGTCGGTTGGCCGATCCCCACAGCCACCGACATTGCCTTCGCCCTCGGCATCCTGTCCCTTGTCGGGCGAGCCCTGCCTGGTCGCGTGCGAGCCCTGTTGCTCGCCCTCGCGGTACTCGACGACCTGATTGCTATTGCGATCATTGCAATATTTTTTACCTCGACCGTCAACCTCGTGCCGCTGTTGCTCGCCGTGCCCGTGATCGTGGGCTTCGCCTGGGTCAGCCGGCTCGCTCTGCCCCGAGCGGCGTCGATTCTTGCGCTCACCCTGCTCGGCATCGCCGCTTGGGTACTGGTAGCAATATCGGGGGTGCATCCCACCGTGGCCGGTGTTGCCCTCGGACTTACGATGGGCCATCGCACGGCGGCTGCAGCGCGTCACGCCATCGAACCGTTCTCGAACGCGGCAATTCTGCCGTTGTTTGCTTTTGCTGCCGCCCTCGTTGTGCTGCCTAGTGTGTCGCTATTTGCGTTGAGCCCCGCGTTTTGGGCGATCATCGTTGCGCTCCCACTGGGCAAACTCGTGGGCATTGTCGGCGGCGGGATGCTCGGTCGTACCCTCACCACGAGGTGGGCAGGCACGCCGAGCAGCGCTGCCGCACCATCCCAGCCCGCCACACCGACCCAGCCCGCCGCACCGACCCAAGCAGCCGATGTCGGCCCACCACCTATCGCGGGGCCAGCTCGTGAAGCGCCGCTGCCCTTCGGAGATCTTCTCGTGATTGCGAGCCTCGGTGGCATCGGCTTCACCGTCTCCCTGCTCATGAACGAGCTGGCCTTTGCAGACCGTACGACACTGGCCGCCGAGGGAACGCTCGCGGTCATCCTCGGCAGCGCCCTGGCCGCGGTGATCGGCATTGTCATCACCCTGCGGCGGGCACGGCACTACGGGCGGATCGCCCCGACGAATACCGAGACGAGTGCAGCGGCGACACCGGGATAAAGGTATCCATCAAAAAAAGAACGGCCCTTTCAGGCTGCCGGAGAGGTGAGGGCAATCAATCGGGAGGCCGCTCGAAGGTATTTTTTGCGGTAACCCCCGGTGAGCATGTCTGCCGCAAACACCTGATCCAGCGGCACGCCGGTGGCAATCACCCGCACCTGGGCGTCGTAGAGGCGGTCGACGAAGGCCACAAGCCGTAGCGCGTCAACCTGGCTAGTGAGCACGTGAACGTCGGTGAGCCCAACCGCGGCGAGACCCTCGACCATGTTGACGTAGCGCGAAGGGTGCACCGATGCCAGATGCGCCACAGCAGCATCGAAAGAGTCAACGGTGACGACACCGTCAACCGCGGCGATCGCCGCGTCGAAACTTGCCTCCGAGACCGCGTTCGCGTGGCCCGCGATGGTGCGGCGTCGAAAGTCGAGGCCGTCAATACGCAGTGTGACGAACTGCGCGGCCAACGCGTCGATTTCTCGGAGAAAGTCGGAGGCAGCGAAACGGCCCTCACCGAGGGCATTCGGTGGGGTGTTGGAGGTCGCCGCGATGCGCGTGCCGGTAGCCACCAGATCGGAAAGCAGCCGCGACATGAGCCGGGTATCCCCCGGATCGTCGAGCTCAAACTCATCGATGCAGATGAGAGAAGCTCCGGTAAGCAGCGCCACGGTGGGCGCATAGCCAAGAGCTCCGACCAACGCGGTGTATTCGATGAACGTGCCGAAATACTTGCGCCCCGGTGCCGCGTGCCAAAGGGCAGCCAATAGATGGGTTTTACCCACGCCAAAGCCGCCATCGAGATAGATGCCGGGAAGCGCTTCAGAAATCGGCTTGCGCCGAAACCAACCTCTGCGAGAGGCTGCCGCGCCGCTGGCTCCAAAAGCCGCCACTGCCTCAACGGCCGCAGCCTGCGAGGGGTAATCGGCGTCGGGACGGTAGTTGGCAACGGATGCCGTAACAAACTGCCGTGGCGGCACCAGATGGGCAACGATCTCCTCGCCGGAGATCGTCGGCTTGCGGTCGACAAGGCGCTGAATGACGCCCAACTGTTCAGTGGACAACGCGAAGGCCTCATCTAGGTGTGGGATTGAGAATAAAGGGATGCCGACTCGACCCCGCCCGGGGGCGTCATCGATTCGTCGTGCGGGCGCATTCAGCTTAACCTTGACACTGCAGTCCCTGCGCCGCCCTGACGCGCCCACCGGAGGTAAGAATGACCGTCGAAAACGACTCGTCCACCCAATTTCAGTCCTACGCACACCCGGAACGTCTTGTGTCCACGCAGTGGCTCCAGGATCACCTCGGATCGCCCGGGCTCGTGGTGGTGGAATCAGACGAAGACGTGCTGCTCTATGAGACCGGCCACATTGCCGGAGCGGTGAAGATCGACTGGCATGTCGACCTCAACGACCCGACAGAACGCGACTACATCAACGGAAGCCAATTTGCCGCTCTGCTCGGCTCCCGCGGTATCACCCGCGACACCACCATCGTGGTCTACGGAGACAAGAGCAATTGGTGGGCGGCCTACGCCCTCTGGGTGTTCACCCTCTTCGGCCACAGCGACGTTCGCCTGCTCGACGGTGGCCGCGCTAAGTGGGAGGCTGAGGGCCGCGCCTACACCACCGCACGACCGGTACTCAGCGCCGTGGACTATCCCGTGATTGAACGGGATGACGCCAGCATCCGTGCCTACAAAGACGACGTGCTAGCTCACTTCGGCAATCCGCTCATCGACGTGCGATCGCCCGAGGAGTATTCGGGCGAGCGCACCACGGCACCGGCCTACCCCGAGGAGGGTTCACTACGTGCCGGTCACATCCCTACCGCACAGAGCGTTCCGTGGGGTAAGGCTGCCGCAGAAAACGGCACGTTCCGCTCGCTCGACGAGCTCAACACGCTGTACCGCGACGAGGCCGGGCTCGCCGACGGCGACGAGGTCATCGCCTACTGCCGCATTGGAGAGCGCAGCGCCCACACCTGGTTCGTGCTGACCCACCTGCTCGGGTTCGATAGCGTGCGCAACTACGACGGCTCCTGGACCGAATGGGGATCCGCCGTTCGAGTACCGATCGTCAAGGGTTCCGAGCCCGGCGTCATGCCAAACCGCTGACCTGGTGAATCAACTCCCCGCGCTTCTCGAGCAGTTCCGTGCTGACTTTCTCGAGTTGGAGGTCAATGACCGCCTAATGCTGCTGTTGGAATTTGCCAACGAGCTTCCCGAATTGCCCGCCGAGTTTTTGGAGCACCCCGACCTGTTGGAACGGGTCGAGGAGTGCCAGGCGCCGGTGTTCATTTTCGTGGAAATTACCGACGGAATTGTTCGGCTACACGCCACGGCTCCGCGCGAGGCGCCCACCACCCGGGGGTTCGCTTCCATCTTGGTTCAGGGTCTCGCGGGGCTGAGCGTGCAGGCGGTGTTGGAGGTTCCCGACGATTTCCCGCAGACGATCGGATTAGGGGCTGCCATCAGCCCACTTCGACTTCGCGGGATGACTGCACTGCTCGCCCGTGCAAAACGTCAGATTCGGGTCAAAGTCAGCGCATGATTCTGCGTCGGGTCTTCGCGGTGCAAGACGCCGTTACTGAAGGCGGGGATTTGCGTGGCGAATTTGACCCGAACGGCCCCACCTCGGTCGGCGCCGATCGAAGCGGGGATTCCGTTTCGATCACTAACCCGGATGCCCGCGAGCGAGTGTCCGGATGGTACGAGCCGCCGCTCCCGCGCTGGCTGCGGGTCAACCTCATCACCAGTGTCAACGGGTCCGTTGTCGGAAACGACGGCACGAGTGACACCCTCACCAATCGGGCCGATCGTCTCATTCTCGGAGTGCTTCGTCGCCAAGCTGACGCGATTTTGGTGGGAGCAGAAAGTGTGCGGGCCGAGGGTTACCACCTGCCAAAGACTGCGACCCTGGTGATCGTGACCGAAAGCGGCAATCTGATCGGCCATCGGCTGGGCTCGATCACCGCAGGCCGCGTGCTGGTGCTCTGTCCCTCCGCGGCAATAGACACGGTCGTTGCCACCGTCGGGGACATACCGGCCGAAATCATCGCTCTGCCAACCACGGCCGGCCGTCTCGAGCTTGCGTCCGTCGTCACCCTGTTACGCGCGCGCGGTTTCGAAAACATCGTTTGCGAGGGGGGTCCGAGCGTAGCCAAACAGTTGCTTGCAGCGGGACTGGTCGACGAACTGTGCCTGTCCACGAGCCCCCGCCTCACCGGCGGCGGCCTCGCCCTCCTGGGCAGTTCAGATCCGGGCGACTCAGCACCATCTGACCAACGCCTTCGGCTCGCACAACTGCTCGTCGACGACTCCAGCGGTGTTTATGCTCGGTGGATGATGACCCGCGACTAGTTGGCCGCGGCTGCTGGTGCGGGGGTTTGTGCTGGTACAGCTTTCAGCGAGTCAAGCCACGCGCTAATCTCGCGCTCAAAGCGCGCCGAGTCGTAATTCCACAGGCGGGCATGTCGTGCGTGCGTCCACTCGTGATACGTCACAATGTCCGGGCGCTTTGCAGCCAGCAATCGCGATGCCGTCGCCGTCGCCGTCGCCGTCGCCGTCGCCAAAGCATAGTCGTCGTCAGCGCTGTGCAACAGCAGAATAGGCACGCTCGACTCTTCGGCGCGGCACACCCAATCGAGGGAGGCAAAGTCGATGGGTTCTGCCGATCCGCTGACGCCGTGGGCGCGTCCGGCCAAGAGCGCGAGCGGCACACGGGTCAACAGCTTTGGTAGTCCCATTTCCACCCCACGTTGTTCGAGCGTCGGCAGCCAATCCACCACCGGAGAATCCAACACCACCCCACGCAAACGATCCCGGAATGCGGAGCGATCCAGCGCCTGCAGAACAATCGCTGCCCCCATCGACCATCCCATCAAGAGAATGTCTGTAGCGCCGTGCTGAACGGCGTAGCGGATTGCCGCCTCCACATCGCACCACTCCGTGCCGCCGAGCCCATACTTGCCGTCGGCGCTAGGGGGTGCGTGGCCGTCGTTTCGCCACGAAACCAGGAGTGCCGTGTAGCCCGCCTCTTGAAATACCGGCATCGCACGCAGGGTCTCGGAACGTTGGCCGCCGCGACCGTGCACCTGGATGACCCAGCGCGCGCGCGTTCGCGCGGGATGTGTGCGGTGAAGGCGGCGCCGGCGCTCTGGCCGGGATCAGCCAAGCCGGGCACACGCCGACATCCGAGTCCAACGCGATGTTTCGAGCCGAAACGGGAAGATCTTTCGGGAAGAGATACACCCACCCGCCCAGCCGTCCCGTGCGGGCATACTGCAACTCGCCAAAGTCGACCACGATGAGCGCCCGGGTCACCGTCGTGTGAGTTTCGGCCAAAACTGACCCCAATCTGGCATGCCCTCGATTTTGCGAAAACCACAGACTGTAGTTTCCGGGGGCGCGCGTGTCGGCGTCGGCAGAAAGCGTCACGGTGCCCGCCAACAGGTCGACTCCGATGATCTGCACATCATCCGGCCGAGACCGGGACGGCGTCACTACGAGACGAGCGTAGGTGACGACGATTGTGGCGACCGCGGCACACAAAACGGCAACTGCACCGCCGGTGAGGACCCAGCTAAGAGTGCGGGAGCGGCGGTAAACGGCGTGCCGCGCGGGAGAAATCACAGGGAAACTTTAGTCTTCACGAGTGCGAGACACCGCGTTGCCCCCCTCCGGCCCCGAAAACTTTTCTGCGGCCGTTCGGCAACTGCGTGCGGCGAACCTGCGAACCGAACTTCGACTGTCAGAAATCCCGAGTCCGTCTACCTCCGGACCACATGCGATCGCCACCAACTCCTTCGCGTTGTCGGCAGATGTCACTCCCGCCCGCCATGACGTGGACTCCCCCCTCGGCACCGGTCGCTTCATCCTGCTGCATGATCCCTCGGCCCCCAGCCCGTGGGCGGGAGAGTATCGCGTGGTGTGTTTTGCTCAGGCCCCACTGGAGTCCGAGCTCACGACCGACCCATTTCTGGCTGACGTCGTATGGTCTTGGTTGGGCGAGGCCTTGGCAGCAACCAGTGCTGGGCACCACTCCCTGGCCGGCACGGTTACCAAAATCCTGTCCACCGGCTACGGCGAATTGGCGCAGCAGGGTGATGGTGCTCAGGTCGAATTGCGGGCCTCGTGGAGTCCGGCTGCCGGAGACCTGTCCTCACATGTGGAAAGCTGGGGGGAGTTGTTATGTACGTTGGCGGGATTGCCGCCGACCATTGAAGGAGTAACCGTATTGTCGGTTCATCGTGCTGGGCGTGAATAACGCCCCGGCTACCACCCCGCCGCCGCAAAAACCGGATGTCGCGGATGATTCGCATGCAACGATGACGGTGATTACCTCTCGTGAGCAGTATCTGGCTGCGGTAGACCAGATAGCCGCAGGTCACGGTCCGATCGCGATCGATGCCGAGCGTGCCTCCGGATTTCGCTACTCCCAACGTGCCTACCTGATCCAAATTTTTCGGCGCGGAGCCGGTATCTTTCTCTTTGACCCACCCGCGGTCGGCTCGTTTACGGAGTTGAACGCGGCGATTCGCCACGAAGAGTGGGTCTTGCACGCCGCGAGCCAAGATCTTGCCTGCCTGCGCGAGGTTGGTCTCGACCCCACGCTCATTTTTGACACCGAGCTTGGTGCCCGGCTGGCAGATCTGCCGCGGGTTGGGCTCGGTGCCGTCGTTGAGGAGCTCCTCGGCATCCATTTGGCAAAAGAGCATTCGGCCGCCGACTGGTCTGCCCGTCCGCTCCCCCAGCCATGGCTGGTTTACGCCGCCCTCGATGTGGAGCTACTGGTTGATGTGCGTGACAGCATGGCCACTCTCCTCGGCTCGCAGCGCAAAACCGGTATTGCCGCTCAGGAATTTGCTGCGGTATTGGCTCGGGCAGTGAAGCCCGTCCGGGAGGATGCTTGGCGCAAAATGACTGGCTTGCACCTGTTGCGGAGTGCTCGCAATCTTGCTGTGGCGCGCGAATTATGGACGGCACGGGATGACTACGCGCGCGAGATCGACACTGCCCCGGGCCGTCTCGTGCCCGACACCTCACTTGTCGCCGCCGCCAAGGCTATGCCGGAGTCAAAACGAGCGCTGAGTCTGCTCCGCGAGTTCAGCGGTCGCGCCAGTCGAACCGAACTTGATCGCTGGTGGGATGCCGTGGACGCCGGTCGAATGAGCACCGAACTTCCCGCACTTCGCGGCCCCGGCGAGGCAGTTCCTCCCCCACGCGTATGGGCCGACCGCAATCCCGTCGCCGACCGGCGACTGAAGGGCGCACGCGCTGCCCTGGTCGACATCTCGGAGCTCCTGAAGATTCCGATTGAAAATCTTCTGCTTCCCGAAGCGCTGCGCAAACTCGCCTGGACTGCGGCCAACGACGCCGACCTTGCCTCCGTGCGATTGCTCCTGGCTGCGTCGGGCGCCAGGCCCTGGCAAATTGATGCAACGGCACAAACAATCCACCATGCCTTTGTGGATGCAGTACAAATCCCCGCACCGGGCTCCGTCGACGCATCGTAGGAACCAGCAACGGATTAAGTGCGAAAATTCGGCGAGCCTAGGATCGGATGATCCGTGTTCAACAGTTGGAGGCATTGTGGCCGAACGAGCCGAAGTTGTATTCGTTGACGGGGTACGCACCCCATTTGGACGTGCTGGCGAAAAGGGGATGTTTTGGCAGACGCGTTCTGATGACCTCATCGTCAAGGCAATCGTCGGTCTCTTGGAGCGCAACCCCCGCGTTCCTAAAGACCGCATCGACGAGGTTGCTATTGCGGCAACCACCCAAACCGGTGATCAGGGCCTGACTCTCGGCCGTACTGCAGCACTGCTGGCCGGGCTGCCACAGTCCGTTCCCGGCTACGCCATTGATCGCATGTGTGCCGGAGCCATGACGGCCGTTACCACCACCGCTGGGGCGATCGCCTTTGGCGCCTACGACCTGGCGATCGCCGGTGGGGTCGAACATATGGGCCACCATCCGATGGGATTCGGCGCCGACCCCAACCCCAGATTCCAGGCAGAGAAGTTGGTCAGCGCGGAAGCACTCAATATGGGCAACACCGCCGAGCGAATTCACGACCGCTTTCCCCGTCTCACCAAAGAACGCGCTGACCGCTACGCCTATAACAGCCAGCGCAAGAACGCTGAAGCCTACGCGAACGGCAAAATTCAGCCCGACCTCATCCCGGTAGCGACCCGCAGCTCGAATGGCTGGGGGCTCGCAACCGTCGACGAAGCACCGCGCCCCGAAACCACCATCGAGGGGCTCGCCACCCTGCGCACGCCATTTCGCGCTCACGGGCGCGTGACCGCCGGGAATTCGTCCGGGCTGAACGATGGAGCGACCGCGGGCCTTTTGGCCAGCGCCGAGGCCGCTGGTGAACTCGGTCTAACTACCAAAATGCAGCTGGTGAGCTTCGCATTTGCGGGGGTCGCACCAGAAATCATGGGCATCGGCCCGGTTCCTTCCACCGAAAAAGCTCTGCGCAAGGCCGGACTATCGATTACCGACATCGGGCTGTTCGAGCTCAACGAGGCGTTCGCCGTGCAGGTGCTTTCGCTACTGGATCACTTTGGTATCGACGACGACGACCCGCGAGTCAACCCCTGGGGAGGGGCGATCGCCGTGGGGCATCCACTCGCCTCATCCGGTATCCGACTCATGATTCAACTGGCCGCCCAATTCGCCGAGCACCCCGAGGTGCGTTACGGGCTCACCGCCATGTGCGTGGGACTCGGCCAGGGCGGGTCAATCATCTGGGAAAACCCACACTTCATCGGAAAAACCTCGAAGGGCTCCAAATAATGACCACTACCATCGCCCCGGATTTCGCTGAACTGAGCTCGATCATGACCGATGAGGTTGTCACGCATTCCTACGTGCGCGACATCCCCTTGGCCAGCGGCAAGACACTCGCGCTGATCACCCTCGACAATGACCGCGATCACTCCCGCCCGAACACCTTCGGGCCGATGGGGCTCATCGAACTCGGCGACACGCTCGCCGAGTTGCGCTCGCGGGCGGGCGCAGGAGAGATTCACGGCGTGGGCGTCACCGGCAAGCCGTTCATCCTCGCGGCCGGTGCCGACCTGAGCAAAATCGGGGATATCCCCAACCGCAAGATCGCAATGCAGATGGCTCAGCTGGGGCATCAGGTGCTCGGGTCGCTGGCTGAGCTCGGCGTTCCCAGTTTTGTCTTCATCAACGGCCTCGCCCTCGGTGGCGGCCTTGAGGTCGGTCTCAATGCTACTTACCGCACTATTGATACCGGTGTCGCCGGGGTCGCTTTGCCCGAGGTCTTTCTGGGCATCATCCCCGGCTGGGGCGGTGCCTGGCTGTTGCCGAATCTGATCGGAATCGAGAACGCCCTAAAGGTGATTATCGAGAATCCTTTGAAAAACAATCGGATGCTGAGCGGGCAGGACGCCTTCAACCTCGGAATTGCCGATGCCATTTTCGGATCCACTAATTTTCTCGAGGATTCCCTGCGCTGGGCCGACGAGGTGCTCAGCGGAACGACCACGGTGAAGCGGCCCAACACACCCGGTGTGATCGAGCGAACGGTCAAGTGGGATGCGGCCATCAAAATCGCTCGCGGAATGCTTGAGCGACGCATCGGCACGGTGGCCCTCAGCCCCTATCGGGCATTAGAACTCTTGAGGGCCGCGAAAAACACCGACCGGGCCACGGGTTTTGCTGCCGAAGATGACGCCCTGGCGGATCTCGTGGCGGGCGATCAGTTCAAGGCCAGCATCTACGCGTTCAATCTGGTACAGAAGCGCGCGAAGCGTCCGGCCGGAGCACCGGATAGGGGCCTCGCGCGGCCGGTTACCAAGGTGGGCGTCATTGGCGCGGGGCTGATGGCCAGCCAATTTGCGCTCCTCTTTGTGCGCCGACTGAAAGTACCGGTGGTGATCACCGATCTGGACCAGGCCCGAGTCGATAAGGGAGTTGCCTACATCCACGGCGAGATTGACGCCCTGCACCTCAAAAATAAGATCAGCGCGGATGAATCTAATCGTCTTCAAGCGCTAGTCACCGGCACCACCGACAAATCCCTCTTCGCTGACGCAGACTGGGTCATCGAGGCCGTGTTTGAGGAGCTCGAAGTCAAGCAGCAGGTATTCGCCGAAATCGAGAAGGTTATCTCCCCCACCGCCATTCTTGCCACCAACACCTCCTCGCTCTCGGTGGAGCAAATCGGTGCGAACCTCGCCCATCCGGAGCGACTGGTTGGCTTTCACTTCTTCAACCCGGTAGCTATCATGCCGCTGATCGAGGTGGTTAAGACCCCACAAACGGATGACGCAACCCTTAGCACGGCCATGGTGACGGCCGCGAAACTCTACAAAAATGCCGTGATCACGCGCGATACACCGGGATTTGTTGTCAACCGAGTCCTTGCCAAGGTTTTAGGTGAGGCGATGCACGCGGTAGACACCGGCACCTCCTTCGAGGTCGTTGAGGCATCGATGCAGCCTTTTGGCTTGCCGATGACCCCATTCGAGTTGCTGGAATTGGTGGGTCTCACCGTCGGGGCCCACGTGCTCGATACCCACCACGCCGCCTTCCCCGACCGTTTCTTCGACAGCACCAATCTTCATCGGCTCGCCGAGCACGGCAAAATTTTCGATCGCGACGCGAAAGGCAAAATCACGGGTTACAACCGCGAAGCGGTGAAGATCGTTTCCGGGGGTACTTCGCCGATGAGCGCCGAAGCGCTTCGAACACAGATTGAAACCGGACTCGCCGACGAGGTGCACCGGATGCTTGAGGCTCAGGTGGTTTCGGCACCGGAAGACATCGACCTCTGCCTCATCTTGGGTGCGGGTTATCCGTTCCAAATGGGCGGCCTCACGCCGTACCTCGACCGTGTTGGTGCCTCCCACTCGGCTTTTGGTGGGTCTTTTCATACTCCGATGCTGCGAGGCACGCCCTAGGCTTCAGGGCCGCCCATGAGGGCAGGCAGGCTGTCCCCGGGATTCGGCAGCCTGTCGTTAGGGTTCGACAGTCTGCCCCTGGCCTCCGGTCGGCTCACGTCTTTGTTCGCTGGTCCTTCCCCGGGGACTCCGCACAGGCTTGGGCGAGCGCTCTGAGCCGGTCGGAGGCGGCGCGGGCCTTCAGGTCCGGGTCTTCCACCCGAGCATTCGAAGCCGCGGCCGCTTCTTCGTGCGCCGGCGCCACAGCGTCGTGGGTGGACAACCTCAACCCCTCTACCCGCAGGACCTCGTCGTACCGTTTCCACTCGCGTAACTTCGCCGGCCCGGCGAGATCGAAGAGAACCGCGAACAGACCGAGACAGCCGGCGATCGTGAGGGCAAAACCGCTTCTTCCTCCGGAATAATCACCGACCGCGAAGTCGACGAGGCAGATTACGGCTCCGAGCAAAATAGCATGACCAAAAACGATGGCCCAGACGAGGTGGCTACTTAGCGCGGGCTTCTTGTTCACGGCGAAACCGATCACTGGAGAAATGAGGTGTCCCCATCATGGCAGCCCCTGTCACAGCAATTTTTGACTTTGGCGCTCTGGCCCCCAGTACCACCTCGAAACCAGCCAAAAATAACGAGAAAAAAGTCACTCTGCGCACCGGTGCGCTGCCACAGTGACGCGTTAGTTTAGGCTGTCCGAGAAGTGTGGATTTGAGACTGCGATTGCGACTGAACTTCGTGGAATTGCCGCGGCGGGAAAGGTCTGGGGCAAGGCTGCGGCAACGGCGCCCGTCGCTGTTCGGCGATGGGTGGCCAGCACGGCGACTACCAGCGAGCCAATGAGCCAACCGGCGAGCTCCCGGGCGTCCGCCCCGGCAATTGAGAGAGACCCGCCGTAAATGAGCTGGCGTAGTCCATCCACGGCGGCGCTCATAGGCATCGCCGTGTGGAGGAACATCAGCGGACCGGGCAGCGTCTGCCAGGGGAAAGTACCTCCGGCGGTGACCAATTGAACCAGCATGAGGCCAAGCCCAACGAAGGGTCCGATGCGGCCGAGCAAAATATTGAGTGTCCACATGATTGCCGCGAACGTGGCGGAGGTGAGAACCATAAAGGCGATGGTGGCCGCCGGCTGGTCGACCCGCACCTTGAGCGCCACCGTTACGATGGCGAGCACCGCTGCCATCTGCAGCGAACCGAGGAGGGAAGCGGTGATCCACCCGGGTAAAAACCCTGTCAGCCGCCTCCGAACCGCCCTGCCGGCCGGCAGCTCTGGTGGACGGATCATCAGAAACAGGGCATAGATCCCGATCCAGGCGCCGAGGCTGATGAAGTAGGGTGCGAGACCAGCTCCCAAGCTTCCGGCAGTGGTGAGGGCCTCGGCACGGACTGCTACTGGGCGTGCCATAGTGTGTGCCCTATTTGATCGCTCCGCGATGCTGGCTGCCGCAATTTTTGCCAAACCTTCTGCCAGGGAATCGTGAATGGTGGATGCCGTGCCGCTGGTTTCATCGATTGCCGCAGCCACACTCTGCGATCCGGCCGAGACCTCACGGCTGCCCGCCGCAAGCTCCGACGCACCCGCTGCCGATCGCGCCACGCCGACGAGAAGCGTCGGTGCTTCTGCGGAAAGCTTTTGCACCCCGCCAGACACCCGCGCTGCGCCGCCGGAGAGAAGATCTAGTTGCGTGCTGATGGTGTGGACTTGCGCGTTTACGCCCGCCGCATCTGCCGCCAGAGTGTCGAGGTGAGCAGTTACCAGCGAGAGCTGCGCCGGAGTGAGTCCCGCCTTTTCGAGGTCGGCGATAAGGGCTGCGCGAGCGACCGCGATGGATGCCGGGCTCAAATCAGCGTCAGCCACGGCTACCGCTCTTTGGCCCGCCGCCGCGAGGGTGGAACTCCCAATGGCAACGGTCTGCGCCGCAGCCGAGAGTTCTGCCGCCGTGACCGATAGGGACGAGGTTGCCCGCTTGAGGATGGAGAGGCCGGCGTCTAAACGGCCCGCACCATCTCGCAACTGACCGGCCCCCAAGGCGAGGTGCTGCGAGCCGTCGCCGATTTTGGTGAGCGCGCTGGATAGCTCGGCAGAACCGTCCACCACGGTGACAAGCCCGGAGCGCACCACATCCAATTGGGTCAGGAGGCCGGTTGCCGATGCGACCCGAATTTCTTGGGCGAGAGCGTCGGCGATGGTGTTTGCTGCCTGTTTAGCCACCGTCGTGGCGGCATAACTTGTGGCGTCGTTCGTGGTGAGCAGAAGGGTCGCCTTTTGCGACTTCACCCCGGGCGTATTTTGTACGGTGGAGGCGACCTTCGCCGAGAATTCCGCGGGCATCCCGATTGAGAAGTCGTACGTACCGTTTTTGAGCCCGGTCGCGGCTTGTGCCGGGCTCACTCGATGCCAGTCAAACTTCCTGGCGGTAACGACCTTTTGGGCGACCCTGTCGCCGTAGTTCACCGTGACGTTGCCCACTTTTGCGCCAACATCCGAGACCACCAGTGCCGCGGGAATCCGACTCATATCGCTGTAGGGGTCGTGGTTCACCCAGATCAGCAGGCCGGTGTAGCCCGCAGGAACGGCGAGCAGCAGCACAAGGGCCACGAGAGTCAGAGGACGGCGCACCAGCCTGCCGAATTCGGCAGCCACAAGGAGAAATATCGCTTTCACTGCTCCTCATTCGTGGTGGCCGTCTCCTCCGTAAAGAGTGAGATTTATTCGGGTACCTGATTTCTATTAATCCTCGCGAAGTTACCGGCCGTTGTTCACCGAATACCTCCCCCAGTTCGGGGCAAGCCTAGGCCCCGTTTCGATTTTGCGGCAGCACGATGCCAGCTTTCCGCTCAGCGCGGTACCGGCAGCACTGTCGGAGCCGGCGTAGCGGCTCGGTCCTCCTCAAGGAGAATCGCCACGCGCTTCGCGCTTGCGGTCGCCCGCCGACCGGTACTGAGGTACCCGAGCCCAACAACCACCGCAGCGCAACCTACCGTCACCCACCAGACGGCATGGGTGGCAGCCGAGAAACCGGATCCAATAACCGATGCCCCACCGATCCCCGTAATCGAGCCGGCGATCGCAACCCCGATCGACACGCCAACCTGACGACTGGTGGAGGCAACGGCCGCCGCAGAACCGGCTTGTTCCCGGGGCATGCCCGAGACTGCCGTATTCGTAATTGGCGCGTTGATTGCCCCGAAACCGATGCCGAACAGCACATAAATCACCAACAATAACCACACCGGCGTCGAGGCGCTGAGCGTTGTCATCAACAGCGAGCTGGCGCCAATACCGAGGCCGGCGATGGTGAGTGGCAATCGCGTTCCCCGCCCTGCCACCAGTCGCCCCGATAGCGGTGAAGTGATAATTGTGGCTACGGCCAGCGGCAATAGGTACAGGCCGGTAGCGAAGGCAGACGCCCCGCGCACCTCCTGGAGGTAGAGCGTATTCAGAAAGAGAAACGCTCCGTAGGCACCAAATCCCACTATTGCAGTGAGGGCCGCCGAACTGAACGGGATGCTGCCGAAATAGCGCAGGTCGAGAAGGGGATCGCGGCGGCGTCGCTCGTAAACAATTAGAGCGGTTAGCCCAGCTGCACAGAGGGCACAGGTACCGAGCACCACAACGGAGCTCCACCCCAATCGCGGCCCCTCAATCACGCCGAAGACAAGCGATGCGAGCGTGAGGCCGACCAGCAGCTGCCCGACGCCATCGAATCTCCGGATGCGCGCGGCACGGGACTCCGGAACGAAAAGCGCCGTGAGAACGATGGCCATGATGCCCACCGGAACGTTGATCCAGAAAACCGCGCGCCATCCGATGGTGTCGACCAGAGTGCCCCCAACGAGCGGGCCGAGCGCGAGCGACACTCCCGCCACGGCGCCCCAAAACCCAATCGCATTGGCGCGTTCTTGGCGCCCCGGAAAGACAACCGTGACTATCGATAGGGCCACCGGGTTCATCATGGAGCCGCCGATGGCCTGCAAAATTCGAAAGACGATGAGCCAAGAGACCGAGGGCGCCAATCCGCAGAGAAACGAACTGAGGGTGAAAATTACCAGCCCCAGTTGAAAGGTTCGTCGGCGTCCGAGCCGGTCAGCGGTCGTTCCCGACAACAGTAAGAGGCTGGCGAGAACCAGCGTGTAGGAGTCGATCACCCATTGCAGCTCGGAAATGGTGGAGTGAAATTCCTGCCGAATAGCCGGGAGAGCAACGTTTACGACCGTGGCATCCAACGACACAATGAACAAACTGAGGCAACAAATGGCAAGGACGAGACGCTTACGAACAACGGTGGGCACTGGTCGATCGTAGTCACGAACGTTTGTTAGCGGCCCGGGTACCTAGCGGCCAATCGGACCCATATCCGCATACCGGTCGCCAACCGGAGCTTCGACCGCGTTCAGTGCCTCAAGCTGCGCCGGAGAGAGAACGAGCTCGGCTGCCGCAACATTCTCCTCAAGGTAGGTGATGCGTTTTGTGCCCGGAATGGGGGCAATGTCGTCTCCCTGGGCAAGCAACCAAGCAAGCGCCACCTGCCCGGGCTTAGCGTCGACCTCGGCCGCGACGGCATCCACCTGTTCGACAATGCCAATGTTGGCACGAAGGTTGTCGCCCGCAAAGCGGGGGCTGGTGCGTCGAAAGTCGGTTTCATCGAATGCGTCTAGCGAGCGGATCGACCCGGTGAGAAAGCCGCGGCCGAGCGGTGAGTAAGGCACAAAGCCGATTTCCAGTTCACGCACGAGCGGTAGTAGCTCAGCCTCAGGCTCACGAGACCAAAGCGAATACTCGGTTTGCAAGGCGGTGATCGGGTGCACCGCGTGAGCGCGACGGATGGTGATGGGCGCTGCCTCGGAGAGACCGATGTGGCGAATCTTCCCCTCGGCTACGAGTTCGGCAAGTGCGCCCATCGTTTCTTCGATCGGGGTGCCCGGATCCATACGGTGCTGGTAGTACAGGTCGATGTAGTCGGTTTTCAATCGCGTGAGCGAGGCTTCCACCGAGATCCGAACATTTTCGGCGCTACCGTCGAGGCCCCGACCGCCGTCGCCGCGATGCAAGATCGTGCCGAACTTGGTGGCGATGACCACACTGTCGCGCCGCCTGGTCAGTGCCTTTCCGAGCAGGGTTTCGTTCGTGTACGGCCCGTACACTTCGGCGGTGTCGAAAAATGTCACCCCGAGATCGATAGCCCGATGCACCGTGGCAATAGATGCCGCATCGTCAGTTCCGCTGCCGGTGTAGTAGCCCGACATCCCCATGCAGCCGAGTCCGAGCTGGGAGACGGTGAGAGCACCAGAGCCGAGTGTGATCTGTTTCATGACTACTTTCTGAATGGAGAGAGTGATGCGTCAGTTTTTGCGCACGGTTGCGGCGGGGCTGCTGCTATTGCTATCGCTACTGCTACTGGTACCGGTAGCGCCGGTACTCGCGCCCGTGCCGACGCCACCTATTGTTTGGCTTGCCACAGGGAGCCTGCGCTGGGAGGCCGCCAGTTCCGGCAGCGGTCGTGCCACCGGGATACGACTGCCCATCACCTGGTCTACGAGGTCTCGTGCGATTTGCTGCGGGGTGAGCCCCACCTGTTCGAAGATTTCAGGGCGCGTCGCATGATCAAGAAACTCTGCGGGCAAACCCAGTTCGGTGACCGCGGTATCTACCCCGGCTGCGCGCAAATCTTGGCGAATACGCGTTCCGACACCGCCAACCCGCACGCCGTCTTCGATGGTCAAGACGATGCGGTGTTCGGCCGCCATTTCAATAATGCTCGTCGGCACCGGAACGACCCAACGCGGATCGACAACGGTGGCCCCGATCCCCTGAGCGTCAAGCCGTGCAGCGACCTGCAGCCCCAATTCGGCCATCTGGCCCACGGTGACGATCAGAACGTCGCGGTGTTCGCTCTCAAAAAGTACGTCCACTCCGTCGCTGGTGCGAGAAATAGCGGTGATTTCCTCGCCCACGTTTCCCTTCGAGAAACGCACGACGGTCGGAGCATCCGTAACCGCGATGGCTTCCGCCAGCACCTCGCGCAGCCGCGGGGCATCTCGTGGGGCGCTCAACCGAATGTGCGGCACCACCTGCAAAATCGCCAGATCCCACATGCCGTGGTGGCTGGGTCCGTCCGGTCCGGTCACCCCCGCACGGTCAAGCACGAACGTGACGCCGGCCTTGTGCAGCGCGACATCCATCAGCACCTGATCGAAGGCGCGGTTGATGAACGTTGCGTAAAGCGCGACCACCGGGTGCAGACCGCCAAAGGCGAGCCCGGCAGCGCAGGTCACCGCGTGCTGCTCTGCGATCCCCACGTCTAATACCCGATCCGGATATTTTTCCGCGAGTTTGTGCAGGCCGGTCGGTCGCAGCATCGCCGCGGTGATCCCAACGACCGAGGGGTTGGTGTCGGCTAGGGCCACGATCTCGTCGGCGAACACCGAGGTCCAGGAGGGCTTGTCGGACGCAGAAACCGGCTCGCCGGATTCGGGATCGATCTGACCGACTGCATGAAACTGATCGGCGGTGTCGAGTCGTGCCGGAGCATAACCCCGACCCTTTTCGGTAATGGCGTGCACAATCACCGGAGCACCATAGTTCTTAGCCTGACGAAGCGCCTCCTCCATCGCCTGAAGGTCGTGTCCGTCGATCGGACCGATGTACTTGATGTCAAGGTTCGAGTACAGCGCTTGGTCGCTCGAGAGCCGGTTCAGAATACCTTTGAGCGCCCCCCGCGTAGCGCGATACAGCGCTTGGCCGGGTCGACCCATGCCATCGAAGAAGGTGCGGCTTTTGAAGTACATGTCGCGATAGCTCGTGCGGGTGCGAATGGTGTTGAGGTAGCGCGCCATCCCGCCGATGGTCGGCGCGTAGGAACGGCCGTTGTCATTGACCACAATCACGAGTTTGCGTTTATTGTCGTCGCTGATGTTGTTGAGGGCTTCCCAGGTCATTCCCCCGGTGAGCGCACCGTCTCCGACGAGGGCTACGACGTGGCGATCCTCCTGCCCCGTGAGCGAAAAAGACCGGGAGATTCCGTCGGCCCACGAGAGCGAGCTGGAGGCGTGGGAGCTTTCCACGACGTCGTGCACCGACTCCGCACGCTGTGGGTAACCCGCAAGACCGCCGCGTTCCCGGAGACGTGAGAAGTCTTGCCGCCCGGTGAGCAGCTTGTGCACGTACGACTGGTGCCCGGTGTCGAAGATGATCGGATCATTTGGCGAATGAAACACCCGATGCATCGCGATGGTGAGTTCCACCACCCCCAGGTTCGGGCCCAGATGACCCCCCGATTTCGACACTTCCGAGATCAGAAACCCACGAACCTCAGCCGCGAGCTCGACGAGCTGATTCGGTGACAGACCGTCGAGGTCGCGTGGGCCATGAATATTTTCCAGCAATGCCATGGCGCTGATTCTACGTCGCCCTAGCTGGCGACACCGGTTACCAGTGAGCGCAGAACGTATTGGAGAATGCCGCCGTTGCGGTAGTAATCGGCTTCTCCCGGCGTGTCGATGCGCACTACGGCCTCGAATTCCACGGTGGTTTTACCGGCCGGTGAGTTCTCCGTCGGCACAGCCGTCACGTGAACGGTGCGCGGGGTGCGCCCCTCGTTGAGCTCGGTCAGCCCACTGATGCTGATCGACTCGGTACCGTCGAGCCCGAGCGTTGCCCAGGTCTCGCCGACCGGAAACTGCAGCGGAACGACACCCATGCCGATGAGGTTGGAACGATGGATGCGTTCGAAGCTCTCGGTGATCACGGCCTTCACGCCGAGGAGGCTCGTGCCCTTTGCCGCCCAGTCCCTGGAGGAGCCAGAGCCATACTCCTTGCCACCGAGAATCACCAACGGGATGCCGACGGCCTGATAATTTGCCGACGCGTCGTAGATGAAGGACTGCGGGGCATCCGGCTGGGTGAAGTCCCGGGTGTACCCGCCCTCGACGCCGTCGAGCAGCTGGTTCTTCAGACGGATGTTCGCGAAGGTTCCGCGAATCATGATCTCGTGATTTCCACGGCGAGATCCGTAGGAGTTGAAGTTGCCGCGATCCACCCCGTGTTCGGTGAGGTAGTGACCGGCGGGGCTGTCCGCCTTAATGCTTCCGGCCGGGCTGATGTGGTCGGTGGTGACCGAGTCACCCAGCTTTGCCAATACACGCGCGGCAATGATGTCGGCGATCGGGGTGGTTTCGATCGTCATGCCGTCGAAGTATGGCGGTTTGCGCACGTAGGTGGAGGTGGGATCCCATTCGAATGTGGGTCCCGTGGGCGTGGGCAGGGAGCGCCAACGCTCATCACCGTCGAACACTCCGGCATACTCGTGGGTGAACATCTCGGTGTCGATGGATGAGTCGATGGTGGACTGCACCTCGGCGGCATCCGGCCAGATGTCTTTTAGGAAGACCTCGGCGCCGTCTTTGTCTGTTCCGAGCGAGTCGGTCTCGAAGTCGAAGTTCATCGACCCGGCCAGGGCATAGGCGATGACGAGCGGCGGGCTTGCCAGGTAGTTCATCTTGACGTCGGGGTTGATGCGACCCTCGAAGTTACGGTTTCCCGAGAGCACGGCGGTTACGGCGAGATCGCTCTGCTGCACGGCGGCAGAAATTTCGTCGAGGAGCGGTCCGGAGTTACCAATACAGGTCGTGCAGCCGTAGCCGACGGTGTAGAAGCCAAGATCTTCGAGGTACTCGGTAAGCCCCGCTTTGGCATAGTAGTCGGTGACCACCTTGGAGCCGGGAGCGAGGGTGGTCTTCACCCAGGGCTTGACCTTGAGCCCTTTTAGGCTCGCGTTGCGCGCTAGAAGACCGGCGGCAAGCATCACCGAGGGGTTTGAGGTGTTCGTGCATGAGGTGATGGCGGCAATCGCGACCGCCCCGTGGTCGAGCGTGAACCCGGAACCGTCGTCGAGGGTGACCTGGGTCGGTTTCGAGGCGGTCGAGGGCGCGTGGCTGGAATGCTCGTAGGAAAGAACGTGAGCTGCGGACTCATCGTCGGCGGTAAACCCGCTGGGGTCCGAGGCGGGGAAGGATCCCTCGCCAGCTGCGTCGACTCGGCTGTGACCAACGGAGGCGTAGTCATTGAGGTCGATCTCGAACTGGTCCTTGGCCCGGCTGAGTTCAACGCGATCCTGCGGACGCTTGGGACCGGCGATCGACGGCACGACTGTGGACAGGTCGAGCTCGATGTACTCGCTGTACGCAGATTCTGACTCCGGCGTGTGCCAGAGGTGCTGAAGCTTGGAATATTCCTCCACCAAGCGCACCTGATCTTCGCTGCGGCCGGTGAGGCGCAAGTAGTCCAGGGTCACATCGTCGATTGGGAACATTGCTGCAGTCGAGCCGAATTCTGGGCTCATGTTGCCGATGGTCGCGCGGTTGGCTAGCGGAACGGATGCGACCCCCGGCCCGTAGAACTCGACAAACTTGCCGACCACGCCGTGCTTGCGCAGCATCTGGGTGATGGTGAGCACAACATCGGTAGCGGTAACAGCGGTGGGGATGGTGCCGGAGAGCTTGAAGCCAACAACCTTAGGAATCAGCATCGACACCGGCTGGCCGAGCATCGCCGCCTCAGCTTCGATCCCGCCCACGCCCCAGCCGAGCACGCCGAGCCCGTTCACCATGGTGGTGTGCGAGTCGGTGCCGACGCAGGTGTCGGGGTAGGCCTGGAGTTTGCCGTTGACAGAGCGGGTGTAGGTCACGCGGGCTAGGTACTCGATGTTGACCTGGTGCACGATTCCGGTTCCGGGCGGCACCACCTTGAAATCATCGAATGCCGTCTGGCCCCAGCGCAGGAATTGGTAGCGCTCCCCGTTGCGCTGGTATTCGATCTCAACGTTGCGCTCGAGTGCGTCTGCCGAGCCGAACAGGTCTGCAATCACCGAGTGATCGATTACGAGTTCAGCAGGGGCAAGCGGATTGATCTTCGTGGGGTCGCCACCGAGCTCGGCGACTGCCTCGCGCATGGTAGCAAGATCCACGATGCAGGGAACCCCGGTGAAGTCCTGCATCACTACCCGGGCTGGCGTGAACTGAATTTCGGTGTCCGGGTCGGCCGTAGGCTCCCAGGCACCGAGAGCCTCGATCTGCGAACGGGTGACGTTGGCACCGTCTTCGGTGCGCAACAGGTTTTCCAGCAGCACTTTGAGGCTGAACGGGAGGCGTGCGCCGCCGGCAACCGTATCGATCCTGAACACCTCGTAGTCGATAGAACCGACCGTGAGCGTAGCTTTCGCATCGAAGCTGTTAATTGTCGACATCCGTTGTCTCCCTTGCTGGCGTCTTCCCCTCCTGACCGTGCGAGCCGGCTCACCCCACAAGGCAAGCCTTCGGGCGATGACACAGCACAACGGTGAGAATTCGAGCTAACTATCTTGATATCAAGATACACGGCAGAGCGACCGGATGCCGAATTATGGCGTGACTTTGGAAGCCTCCGGCCGCAGATAAACGGTACGAATTACCAGCCACGTGACCCAGAGCACCCCCGCGTAAAACGGCACACCCAAAATGAGTTTCACCGCAGCAAGTAACTCCACTTGTCCGCTGAGGTAGAGCGGAAGCTCCACGAGCAGCCGAACGCCAAACAATCCGCACCACAGCCAGGTTGCCAGGGTGAGGATGCGCCGTTTTGCCGGCACTTCGCGCCACTGAACGAACTCGCCGGTGATTAGTCCGACCAAGACGCCGACCAGGGGGTAGCGCACCAGCAAGCTCACGAGAAGAACAGTGAGAGACACGGCGTTGATGATGATGCCGGCCAAAAAATTATCTTCGGCCCGCCCGGTAAACAGTGCGAGCGCGGCGGAGATTGCGACGCCCACCATCCCGGCCAGAGCCTGAGTGAGTGAAGTTCGGGCTACCAACCGGGCAATGACGAACACCGCCGCCAGACCGACGGGCACGAGCACCGACACCACGAGAGATCGGGTGGTCGTATAGAGAATGAGAAACCCCATGCCGGGCGTGAGAGCCTCAATTAGCCCCCGCACACCTCCGATTGCACGCAGCAACGATGCTGCCGTCGGAATTTCACCCGGGTTAACCTGAGCGAGTCCGGCGTTTTTCGCTAGGGCAGCGAACGCCTCTCGCAGCGTCTCTGGGGGGGATGTTGCGGGGCTCGCTTTACCGGACCCGGACCCGGAGGCCGCAGGGCCAGCCGGCGCAGCCTCGGGAGCCTGTGAGTCGGGTTCCCCAACACCGAGCGCCCCAGAATCCGTTGCCCCGCCCTCGTTCACGCGTCGACCATGGAAGTGTCCTCGGTGACTGACGGCATGTGCAGCGGGATAAGGTCTCGCGGCGGCATGGGCGTCGATCCGCGCACCACCACAACGCTGCGAAAGAGGTCTTCGATCTCGGCTGCCGCCTCCGCATTCACGGCCCCGTCACCGGTGACAACCCCGCGAAGAAACCAGCGTGGCCCGTCGACACCGATGAACCGAGCGACCCGCATCGAGCCATCACCGGCGGTAGCCACGGTGGGAATTTCGGCGATGATCTCCGGGCCGAAGGCGCCTCCCCCGCGGGTGATGGTTCCGCCCTGCTTCAAAATTTGGTCGGCAATCTGGTCACGGATCTCGTTCCAGAGTCCCGTGGAGCGTGGGGCGGCGAAAGGCTGAATCTGCAGGGTTGACCCGGCGTAGTCGAGGGACACCGCAACCACCCGTTGGCTGTCTTCCTCGACCTCCAAACGAAGATGTAATCCCTCACGGGGCAAAATCTTTACCCCACCAAGGTCAACGTACGGACGAACCGGATTCGCCTCGCTTTCGTCGAACGGACCCGTAGTATCCCGATCGGCGGGAGCAGATTTGGACTCGTCGATGCCGTCTTCGCCGACGGCGTCAACCGCCTCGATCTCGGTGTTGTCGGTCACGATTGTTCTCCTGTTTCTTGGCGTCGATACCCGGTTGACCCAAAACCGTTGCTCGCGCGTTGGCTCCCGGGAAGAGTTTCGACGGGGATGAATCGGGCCTTAGCGACCGCAATAATGATGAGTTGAGCAATCCGATCGCCTACGGCGACGGCATAGCCGGCTGCGCTATCGGTATTTAACAGCGTGACACGAATCTCTCCGCGATATCCGGCGTCAACCGTGCCGGGACTGTTCACAACGGTGATGCCGTGTCGAGCGGCAAGGCCACTTCGAGGAACCACGAAGGCGACATAGCCATCGGGGAGGGCGATAGCTACCCCGGTGCCGATGGTGGCCCGCTCCCCCGGGGCAAGATCGACCGCTTCGGAAGCAACCAGGTCTGCTCCGGCATCACCGGGGTGCGCATATTCGGGCATAACCAGCTCAGAGTCACCGACAGCAGACAGCAGAACGTCGACGATTTCAGGCACCTGACGAGATTAGTGCAGATCATCTGGTCGAATAGGGCCATGCAGTTTTATCGAGAACGCCTATGGCCGTCGCCGTGGGCCTTCGTATCCACCTCCCTTGTAATCCCCGCCAGCCTGTTGGTGTTTCTCCCGATCAACTTCACGGTGGGTGTAATCACGGCGATCATTCTTTATGGCGGATGCATCGTGCTCCTGCTCTCCACGTCACCGCGGGTGAGCGTAACGGCCTCTCACCTCGTCGCAGGGCGCGCACGACTCCCCGTGGCCCTCACGGGGCCGGCAGAGAGCTTCAACGGCGAAGACGCTCGAATCCAGCGCGGGCAGCAACTCGATTCCCGCGCCTGGCTGGTTATTCGGGGTTGGATTGATCCGGTAGTGAAAATTCCGAACCTCGACGCCGCCGACCCCGCGCCGTACTGGTTGGTGTCCTCACGACGACCAAAGGCGCTCGCCGCTGCGGTGGCCGAAGCACGTACAGCGGGCGAACGCCCAGAAGTTATCGAGAAGACTTAGGAAGCGCACTCCATTTAGGACGCGCACTCCACGCAGACGGCACCGAGCTTGTCGGTGTGATCCATCTGCGAGCGGTGCTTCACGAGGAAGCAGTTCACGCAGGTAAATTCGTCCGCCTGCGGGGGAAGAACCACAACATCGAGGTCGAGGTCGGAGAGATCCGCTCCCGGGAGTTCGAAACCGCCCGGGTTGTCTGCGTCATCGACGTCGACCACGCCAGACATTTTGTCCGGGACGCGCTCTTTCAGGGCCTCAATTGACTCGGAGTCGTCGTCGGTCTTGCGGGGTGCGTCGTAGTCGGTTGCCATGCCAGTGCGGTCCTGTCCAAATTATTGAATCAAATAAGCGCGCACAGTCTGCACCTATTTACTGATAAATGCAAACTTACTTTTAGTAATGGCGAATGCTCAACAATGAACTTACGGCACGCCCGCGCTATTGACGTGCGGAACGGTAAAGTCGTGCCAGCCTTGGCGTGTCTAGATTCAGCCCGGAAGGCACCTCCCATGCATGAGCTCACCGTCACCGGAGTCGAAAACGGCGCTCTCGTCGTATCCACCGCTCAAGGAAGCCAGTTTCACCTCGCAATCAATGAGGCACTTCACTCCGCCCTTCGGGCCGCCGCCCAGCCCGCGAGCGTTGTGGTGCGTAAGCTCGCCCCCCGGGAGATTCAGGCTCACATTCGGGCCGGGATGTCGGCACAGGATGTCGCCGCAATTACCGGAGCACCACTGACACACATCCAAAAATTTGAGGGACCGATCCTCGCTGAACGAGAATTCGTTGTTCAGTCCGCCTTGAATGTGGCAGTTCACACCGCCCGGGAAAGTGAATCTCTCGTCAGCGGCTCTACTTTCGGCTCGGTCATCCGGGAGCGTCTGAGCGATCTCGGCGCGACCGGCGAACGCTGGGCAAGCTGGAAAGAAGTCGAGGGAGGTTGGGTCGTGAAGCTGGCCTTCACCGCGGCGAACATCGATCACGACGCCCGTTGGCGCTACGATCCGAAGTCGGCGGCTCTCGCACCGATCAACGGCGAGGCAAACACGCTGTCTCAGCAGGGCGAAATGCCCGGCGGGCTGATCCCCCGGCTGAGGGCCGTGGGTGGCGACGAGCGTGTGCCCGATTCATCCCGTTTTGACAGCGGGGCTTTTGATCTTGATCACGAATTCCCCGAACGACAGGGTTCTGACCGCGGCAATGCGACCCGTGGCCCGGCAACGCAGGCTCTCTCGCAGGCGTTCGGCAGAAACGTGGAGTCTTCGCCCGAGGTGTCTGCTGCCGCCATCAATCGCGCTCCGGTAGAAAATGTTGCGAACAATCAGACCACCGATCTGCTCGAAGCGCTGCGCCGTCGGCGTGGAGAACGCGAAAGCGCGGCCGTCTGGGATGACGTGAGTGCGCCCAACGCGCCAAGCGGGCTTCGTGTACTGGATCCCGCCCGCAACGCAGCCGAGCCGGAATTGGATCGAGCATCCACGGCACCGCAGCCAGCCGTCACACCAAAGCCGGCTGCACGAAAGGGCCGTGCCGCGATGCCCAGCTGGGACGACATTGTCTTCGGAGCCCGTTCCGAAGACGACCCCGCTTAGGCCACAAACGCTCCGAAGCGCAGCAACGGAATCTTGGTTTCCGCGTCGGTGAGCGAGCCGTGTTGGCCAATCATGTTGCGCCCACCTGATCCGGTCACTCGTTCGTCGTAGTAGGCAATATTTTTACGGGCTGCCACAAGAACGTCCCCAATGCGCGGCACGACCTCGGAGTCAACGGTGGCCCCGAACCATCCGGCGGCAATGGCCTCGCTACGAGCAAGGATCCAGGAGCGTTCGCTTTCGGCGGCCTGCCAGGCTTCGAGAACTGCCTGACGCACGGCTACCGAGGCATCCGGCTCAAAATGCAATTGCAAACAGCGCGGCTCTCCGGCGACGAATCGAATGCCGTCTACCAACCCCCCGGCCTCGCCGAACAGAATGTGCGAGCGGTGAGGAACGTCGATGATGCCGTGATCTGCGGTGAGCAGCAGTCCCTCACGCCGACGCAACGAGGCTGAGAATTCCCGAACTGCCGTATCCACCGTTTCTAACTGCCGCGTCCACAGCGGCGACTCCCACCCCTCGGAGTGGGCAGCCATGTCAAGCTCTGGCACGTACATATAGACCAGCGCACGCGCTGTGGTGTCGAGAATCTCGCGGACCACCCGGAAGCGATCCGTGATGCTCGCAGCGCCCCGAAAGTCTGCACCGCGCAGAACCGCGTGGGTGAAGCCGGAGTGGCGATATTTCTCGGCGGCAACCACGAAGCTCGGGATGTCGACATCCGTGGCCTGCTCGAAAACGGTGCGTTGCCGCTGCCAGGTTGCCGGATCGAGTCGATCGTCCCAGCCTTTGAGCTGGTTCACAACGCGGTCGTTTGCGGCATCCAGCACCGAATAGCCCACGAGACCGTGCTGCCCCGGTCTTGTGCCGGTGGTCAGTGTGGCGAGGGCAGCGGCGGTTGTGCTCGGAAACCCGGCGCCGATGGTGCTGCCGCGATTGAGCAATGACGCCAGCGTGCGGGCATGGCCTGCACGAGCGGCAAGTGCCTCCGTGCCCAAACCGTCCACCAGCAGTACTACGGCTTTGTCGACCGAGGTCAACCCGAGGCTGCTTTTTTGGCCGAGTAGAGAATTGAGACAACTTGGCATAACGTCGGCAAGGCTCAACCGGTGGGTTTTAGGG
This sequence comes from Microbacteriaceae bacterium, assembly GCA_014377425.1. GTDB lineage: Bacteria > Actinomycetota > Actinomycetes > Actinomycetales > Microbacteriaceae > Marisediminicola. The sequence continues at coordinate 29,881 of JACMPQ010000062.1, forward strand.
GCCGGTAGCATGGTCGCAATCCTATGACTACACCTGTGAGCAGTACCGCCGCCCTCGTCCCGGGCGAAAAAATCGAAGATGTAGATGTCTCTGTCGAGATGCAGGGTTCCTTTTTGGAATATGCCTACTCGGTTATTTACTCCCGTGCCCTGCCGGATGCACGCGACGGGTTGAAGCCGGTGCAGCGGCGAATCCTGTACCAAATGACCGAAATGGGGCTGCGCCCGGAGAAGGGCCACGTGAAATCGGCCCGGGTTACCGGCGAGGTGATGGGCAAGCTCCACCCGCACGGCGACTCATCGATCTACGACGCCATGGTGCGCCTGACGCAGTCGTTCATTATGCGCGTGCCGCTCATCGATGGCCACGGCAATTTTGGTTCGCTGGATGACGGCCCGGCCGCAGCTCGCTACACCGAGGCACGCTTGGCTCCCGCCGCCATGGCGATGACCGCCGACCTGGGCGAAGACGTCGTGAACTTCGTACCCAACTACGACAACCAGCTCACTCAGCCCGAAGTGCTGCCCTCCTCGTTCCCGAACCTGCTCGTGAACGGTGCCAGCGGCATTGCCGTGGGGATGGCCACGAACATGGCCCCGCACAACCTCATCGAGGTCATCGGCGCGGCACGGCACCTGTTGGAGAACCCGAACGCCTCGCTCGACGAGCTGATGTCGTATGTGCCCGGGCCGGATTTACCGACCGGGGGCACGATTATCGGACTCGCCGGCATCCGGGATGCCTACGAAACCGGACGAGGGAGCTTCAAGACCCGCGCCCGCGTGTCGATTGAAAGCGTGACCGCCCGCAAAATGGGGCTCGTGGTCACCGAACTGCCCTACATGGTCGGCGCCGAAAAAGTGATCGAGAAGATCAAGGACGGCGTGGGTTCGAAAAAGCTCAGCGGCATTTCGGATGTCACCGACCTCACCGATCGCATTCACGGGTTGCGGCTCGTGATCGGCATCAAAACCGGCTTTAGCCCGGAAGCGGTGCTCGAACAGCTCTACCGCTACACGCCGCTGGAAGACCAGTTCAACATCAACGCCGTGGCGTTGGTCGAGGGCGGTCCGAAAACTCTAGGCCTGCGCGAGCTCTTGAGCGTCTACCTCGACCACCGCATCTCGGTTGTCACCCGCCGTAGCCGCTACCGCCTCGCCCGCCGCGAGGAGCGACTGCACCTCGTGGCCGGGCTCCTCATCGCCATTCTCGACATCGACGAGGTCATTCAGGTGATACGCGCCAGCGACGACAGCGATCAGGCCCGCACCAAACTCATGGAGGTCTTCGACCTAAGCCAGCTCCAGTCGGAATACATTCTCGAGCTGCGGCTGCGCCGGCTGACCAAGTTCTCTCGGGTGGAGCTTGAGGCCGAACGCGACCAGCTCCTGGCCGAGATTGCCGAGCTTCGCACACTGCTCACCGGCCCCGACGGCATCCGCACGCTGGTTTCGACTGAGCTCGGTGAGGTCGCCGAGCATTTTGGCACCCCGCGCCGCACCCTTCTTACCGAGGCGGCCCCGAGCATCGCCACCGGCTCCAGCCGTAGCAAGAACCCCATTCTTGAAATTGCAGATGCCCCGTGCCGGATTCTGTTATCGACCACCGGCCGGGTGCTGCGCGTCGACCTTGCGGAGGGGGCATCGGAGCTGGAGGCTCGCACCGCGCGACGCAGCAAGCACGACGCCATCCGCTCGGAACTTTTCACCACGAGTCGCACTGAGATTGGTGCGGTGACCAACCTCGGCCGCCTTATCCGATTCTCGCCGATTGATCTGCCGGTGGCGCCGGAGAATTCCGTGCAACTCGGAGCCGGTCGCCGCATCGAGGAATACCTCGCCCTCAGCGACCGCAAAGAACGCGTGCTCGGAATTGTCTCGCTGGGGGAAGACCGGCCGATCGCGATCGGTACCCGGCAGGGGGTAGTGAAACGCGTTGCCCCGACCGGCTACCCCAACCGCAGCGAGTTCGAGATCATCGCGCTGAAGCCGGGGGACGAAGTGGTTGGCGTGGCGCAGGGCTCCGAAACTGACGAGCTTGTCTTTGTGAGTGCTCAGGCCCAACTGCTGCATTTTTCCGCATCCTTGGTGCGCCCGCAGGGGTACGCCGCGGGCGGTGTAGCCGGAATGAACCTCGGAAACAGCGATTCAATTGTGTTCTTCTCAGCGGTCGACCCGGCTGTCTCGGTTGTCGCAACCATTTCGGTGAGTTCGATCATGCTGCCCGGCACCGACCCCGGGCGTGCCAAAGTGTCTCACTTCGCAGAATTTCCCGCCAAGGGCCGAGCGACCGGCGGGGTGCGGGCGCATGCCTTCCTGAAGGGCGAGGACACCATCGCCGTCGCCTGGGTCGGGGCCACTCCCGCCCTCGCCGTCGCCACTGACGGTGCGCTTCGAACGCTGCCGGATGTCGGCGCCAAGCGTGACGCCTCGGGAACCCAGCTCGACGGGCTTATCGGCTCCATCGGGCAGTCGCTCTAGTTCGCGCACGGTAGCGGACCTGACGGACTCCTCCCGCTCTGCTTTAGCTGCCGCCCTAGAGTCCGAGCAGGGCCGGCAGACTGGAAAGGGAGCCTCCCTGATTGAGGTGTGGCTCAACAAAGACCCGCTCGTCACCCGCGGCAGGAAACCACCAGCGTGAGGCAATGACACTGTCGTGAACCAGCGGCGACGTGGCATCCGCGTCCGGGGAATTGATCCACTGGCTGGTGACCGCAGTGGGCACGGCATAGCCAATCGACGAGAGGTGTAGGCGCAGTGCCTCGGCGGTGCCGACGGCAAGAAACTCGGCGATTTCGATCTGCCGGGTGCGTCGTCTCTGCCGCAATTGGACGGGCCGGATGCCGACGAGCGCGAGCAGCACGCCCCAGCCGACGAGACCGACCGCGAGGTACCCGGCAACACCGGCACCGGTGAAACCACCGGCCACCCCGGCGACAGCCGCGCCGATCAGAACCGCAGTGAAGGCCACAACACTGAGCACCAGCGCGAGGACTGCCCGCCGCCCGCTCGGTTGGGGTGTCCGCACGAGGTCAACCGCGTGGCGATAGTCGGTGATCTCGAACGCCGCAGGCGGTAACCTCGCTTCGTCGGTTGCAGGCTGTGATGCGTGCTCGATCGAATCAGACATCGATGCGATCCCGGTTGAGGCCGGCGCCCTCGATAATGAATTCCTTGCGTGGTGCCACATCGTTTCCCATCAGTAGTTCGAAGACACTCGTGGCCATCTCGGCATCGACGATGTTCACTCGGCGCAGAGTGCGGTGGCTGCGGTCCATCGTGGTGGATGCAAGCTGGTCGGCATCCATTTCCCCCAGCCCCTTGTAGCGCTGAATCGGATCCTGGTAGCGCTTGTTCGTGCGTTTGAGTCCGGCAAGCACCCCGGTGAGTTCGGCCTCGGAGTAGGTGTAAATCGTCTCGTTCGGTTTCGTACCCGGATTCATGACGATCACCCGATGCAACGGGGGAACTGCGGCATAAATGCGGCCGTCCCGGATCATGTCGGGCATGTAACGAAAGAACAGGGTGAGCAGCAGGGTGCGAATGTGCGCGCCGTCAACATCCGCATCGCTCATGATGATGATTTTGCCGTAGCGGGCAACGCTCAGATCGAAGCTGCGACCGGAGCCTGCGCCGATCACCTGGATGATCGAGGCGCACTCGGTGTTCGAGAGCATGTCGGAAACCGACGCCTTCTGCACGTTCAGAATCTTGCCGCGAATCGGCAAAAGCGCCTGATATTCGCTGTCCCGCGCGAGCTTTGCGGTGCCCAGCGCCGAGTCACCCTCCACAATGAACAACTCACTGTTGGCCACGTCGCTGGAGCGACAGTCCACTAATTTGGCCGGCAGCGTGGAGCTTTCCAGCGCGTTCTTACGGCGTTGGGTCTCCTTGTGGGCGCGCGCCGAAATACGCGACTTCATCTCGGCCACGATCTTGTCGAGCACGAGGGATGTCTGCGCCTTGTCGTCGCGCTTGGTGGAGGTGAATCGCTCGGCCAGGGTCTTGGCCACCACCGAGGCCACGATGGCGCGAACGGCCGGGGTGCCCAGCACCTCTTTGGTCTGACCCTCAAATTGCGGCTCCGGGAGGCGCACGGTGAGAACCGCCGTGAGCCCAGCCAGAATGTCATCCTTCTCAAGCTTCTCGGTGCTGTTTGCACCGCTTCCGACCTTGAGTCGACGAGCATTCAGTTCTACCTGAGCACGCAAGAATTTCATCAAACCGGCCTCGAAACCGGCCTGATGGGTGCCGCCCTTCGGAGTCGAAATAATATTCACGAAGCTCTTGAATACCGTGTCATAGCCGGTGCCCCAGCGCAGTGCGATGTCAACCTCCACTTCGCGTTTCAGCTCGGTGGCCACCATGGCTCCGGTCTCCTGCAGCACGGGCACCGTTTCGGCAAAGCTTCCGTGACCGTGCAGGCGCCAAGTGTCGGTGAGCGGAGTGTCTGCGGCGAGATGTTCAACAAACTCGGAGATGCCGCCGTCGAACTTGAACAGCTCATGGGTGTGCTCGACCTGACGATCGTCCCGAATGTCGATCCCGAGGCCGGGCACCAGAAATGCGGTCTGACGGGCCCGCGCCAGCAGTTCGTCGGTCTGAAAGGTCGACCCCTTGGTGAAAATTTGCCGGTCCGCCCAGTAGCGCACCCGGGTGCCGGTGACCCCGCGCGCAACTTTGCCGATCACGCGCAACTCGCTGCCCGAGATGAAGGGCGAGAATGGCGAATCCGGAGTCTTCGTGTTGTCGGTATCGGCAAAAACGCCTGGCTCCCCCCGATGAAAAGACATGGCCCAGGTTTTGCCGTCGCGGTCAACCTCAACGTCGAGTCGTTCCGAGAGGGCGTTCACCACGGATGCCCCCACCCCGTGCAATCCGCCGGACGCCGCATACGATCCGCTACCAAATTTGCCACCGGCATGCAGTTTGGTGAAGACGACTTCGACTCCACTCAGACCGGTTTTTGGTTCGATATCAACCGGGATTCCCCGAGCCGCGTCGCGCACCTCGACGCTTTCGTCGGCGTGCAAAATCACCGAGATTGCCGTGCCGTGGCCACCGAGCGCCTCGTCTACTGAGTTGTCGATGATTTCCCACAAGCAGTGCATGAGCCCACGAGAGTCCGTAGACCCGACGTACATTCCGGGGCGCTTGCGAACGGCCTCGAGACCCTCCAGTACCGAGAGATGTCGAGCGGAATAGTCAGAATTTGCCACGGGTGCTCCCTCACGTGCAATCGTTCGGGTCGTATGCGCGCGGCGGTGGCTGCGTGGCGTTTCAACGGTTGTCCCTGCACCAGCCTATTCGGGCGCGCCATGGGTCCCGGTCACCGCTCTCGGCCAGCCGTAGCTACGCGGTCAGCGAAATACCTGCCTTTTCGCCCCTGCCATGCTGGTTGACATGCTTAAATAAATAAAGACGCCTTTCGTCGTATCGAGTTTGGGAGGACCCGAATGTCTCAGATTGCCCCGCGTTCCACCGTCGAACTCGAACCCACAAACCAGCTCACCGGGATGGACCGCTGCGACAGCTGCGGTGCACAGGCGTACATTCGGGTCACCATGGCCTCCGGAGAGCTGTTGTTTTGCGCTCACCATGGCAACAAGTTCAAGGAAAAGCTTTCGTCTAGCGCCATCGCTTGGCACGACGAGTCCGCGCGTCTGATTGATAAAGATCGCGCCTAACCCGTAGCTTTTATAAACGCCCGGCCGCATTACGTCCGGGCGTTTTTAGCACCCGATCACTGTTTATGGACGGCGTTTACTGCGTTGAGAGCTCGTCGAGATACCGCCGTGAAACCCGAACGTTGAGGTGGGCGACAAGTTCCTCACCGATCGTTTTAAGCGCATCGGCCCAGCTCTGGAGGGTATTTCCGCCCCCTCGGCCTGCCCCGAATAGCTCGGCCGAATCCCCCACGGCAACGCGCACCGCGGTGATATCAATCAGGCTATACCCGGCAAACACCGAAACGAGGACGCACTGCACGCCCGCGACCAGAACCGTGCACCGCCCCCCGGCGGCGCTGGGCAACCCGTCGGCGTAACCAACGGCGAGCCGTGCAAGGCTTTTTCCGTTAGCGGTTGTCAGCGCAGTTACTTCGGCGGTCAGGCTGAGTACGGGTTCTAACCCCAGGCTCATCGGCCCAATCCCCGAACCCGGAGCGATTCCGTAGGTGAACGCCCCAACGCGCACCACATCGAACCGGGCATCCGGGCGAGAAAACCCCGCCGCACTCGCCGCGAGGTGCCGGAGCGAAAATCGTGCGCCAAGAGTTTGGGCCAACGCCAGCGCACGGTCGAAACGCTCGATTGCCAGTGTGTCTTCGGCGTCGGATGCCTCGGCAATGTGTGTCCAGGCCGCAAACACTTCGACTAGGCCCGTCGCTTGCAACTCCAGAGCGCGCTCGACAAACACGGGCCATTCGTCAATGCTTGCACCGTTGCGATGAAGACCGGTATCGATCTTGAGGTGCAGTCGGGCCGGGCGCCCCGCCCCGACAGCTGCGGTAGCGATGCGTTCCAATTGGTGCAGGTGGGAGATCCCCAAGTCAATATCCGCGTCGATGAGGCGCCGATAATCCTCCTGCGGGCCGAACAGCCATGCAAACATCCGAACGTCTGAGCCGATGCCGTCCTCACGCAGCGCCAACCCGGACTCGGCATCCAAAACTCCGATGAACCGGATACCGGCACCCACCGCCGCCCGGGCAACCGGAAGCAGCCCGTGACCGTAGGCGTTCGCCTTCACCATCACCATGAGTTCGGCGGGCGCAATGCGGTCGCGAATCAGAGCAAGGTTGCGTCTGTAGGCGTCGAGATCGACCGTGGCGAGCACAGTGGCACGCACAGGCGCGGGTGAAGTCATCGAACCCACCGCCGAGTAACCCGCGAGCCGATGCCGGTGGTCACCTCGAGGGCCGAAACTCCCAGTGCCGCACCCCAACGATCGGCAGAGATCTCAGGCAGCTCGCGGTCGCCGAAGAGGATCGCCTCATCCCCCACCGTCACCCGGGTGTCTCCCAGCTCGAGCACAATCACATCCATTGCCACCCGTCCAACGATCGGCCGGAGCGCTCCGGCGAGCCACACCTCACCGACATTACTGGCGGCACGCAAAACGCCGTCGGCGTAGCCGAGCGGAACCAACGCCAATCGACTCGTCCGAGTGGCACGCCAGGTGTAGCCGTAGGAGACCGCCTCCCCTGCCGCGATTGTTTTGGTCGACATCACCGGCGCGCTGACTCGCATTGCGGGTGTCAGCCCGAGTCGCCGGGCGAGCGGGCCCACTCCAAAAGTTGCCGCTGCGGCATCCGAACCAATCTCTTCGGTAACGGTGAGATCGAGCGAAATCCCGGCAGCACGTAGTGCCGCGGCCTCACGCTCGTCTCGCACCGTAAAGCCGCGGGCACCGGCACCGGCACCGGCACCGGCACCGGCAGCAACCGCCGCTTCCGCCACGGCCACCGCTCCGTGACCGTAGGCGTCGGCGGCAAGATCTACCTCAAAATCGTCGTACTGGCGCCGTAATAGCTGAAAATTGGCGGCAATCGCAGCAAGGTCGATGCGAGCAGTTCGGAGCGCCGAAGAGCGTTCTGATGCGGTCGTCGCGGGAATTTTCACCGTGCTGGTCACCGTAGGGGGTCGCGCTAGATCCGCGAAAAAACGTGGGTCGCTTTGCCCACGATCACTTCGCGAGCCCGCTGCGCGTAGTCGTCGGTCAGGGTTGTATTCGACGCCGCTGCCTCCCGCGGTGTCAGCTCGATGCCCAGTCGTTCTGCGACGCCGACGACGAGTCGATCGGCCAAGGCCGGATTGAGCGGAAGCACCGGGCCACCGATCTGTGTACCGATGGAGCGCCCTGCGAGCACGCCCTCGAAACCATTGCCGTTGCCGTGACCCGCGCTCACCGAGCCGAGGGGAAGAGCATCGGCGCCAAGCGTCCAGCGTGATGCGTTGTCCTCGAAACCCACCACCCTGCCAGTGGTTGACTCGACGACGACATAGCCAACGGTTCGTTCGGGTACTCGGACCGCCGTGAGAGGAAAGATTCCCACTCCATCCAGCACATTCCCATCGGGAAGCGTGACGGATGTGCCCAGCAGTTCACAGCCCGAACCGTAGGCGAAAAACGGCACCCCGCTCGCTGCCCAAACGCGCAGGGTTGCTGCATTGGCCATCAGATCGCCGTAGATATTGCGCATCGCAGAGAGCGGCCCGCCCCCGACAATCACCACATCCGCGGTTTCCGGAAGCAGCCCGTCGCGCCGGTGTTCGTGAACGGTCGGGGTGAAGCCCGCCGCTCGCAACCGTGCCACGAGGGCCAACACGTTACCTCTGTCGCCGGCAACACCGAGCTCGCCCGGATACAACTGCACAACGGTCACCACGGTCATCGCTGGTTCTCCATTTCGCCGAAGCCGATCAGTTTACGAGCCAGCATCATCTGCTCGTAGTTCACAATCCAGGTTTTGAGTCCGGTCGACGGCTTCTCCAGCCCCCGCATGAATTCGATCGCAATTTTAAGGTCGGGCTCGACCCGGCCAATCGGAATCCCTTGGTGCGCCAGGCACAGCGCTATCTGCCACGCTTTCGCACCGGTGATCACGTCCACGTGATCGATTGCCGAAAAATCGACGTCGTAAATCCAGGAGATATCGGGAGTTCCCTCATCGATGGCAAGCATCACCTGCTCGGGCACGTCGGTAATGGCATCGAGGTTCAGTTGCAAACTCGCCGCATTCTTGAACATGACAAATTCGACCTGCTCGGCCCCGAACTGCAGCAGTTCGCCGCGACCGTAGGCTGGCTTCATTGCGGCAAATGCTCGCGCTGCGGCCGAAGTGTCAAATCGCTCGGCCAAGATCACCCGAGCCGCGGCCATTGCGGCGGCCGCGTCGATCGCGTAGTGCAGCCCCTTCGACGGCAAGACAACCTCGACCAGCTCACCATCAACCAGAACGGTAGCGCCGGTTTTACTGGTTGCCGTGACCTCGGCCAGGGCGAATCGGGGTGCGGTTTGAACCGCCTCATCCCGGTAGTCATGAGCGTTGACCAGCCCGTGTGCGGATGCCGCGATGACTTGCTCCGACACCCCAAAGTAACTAATGTCGGGCCGGTCCACAGCTGCTTTTTCGGCAAAACGCGTGTCGATCTTGCTCAGATACGGGTCATCACGGTTCGACACGATGTGTGTCTGCGCCACCGCAAGGGTGTCAAGCATCATGTCCGCCACGCGCTCGGTTTCGTAAAAGCGATAGAGCTGATCAACCTGTGTGTTCAAAGCCAGCACCGTTGTCGGCCGCAGGATGGCGGCGAGTTCCAACGCGTAGGCTTCGTCCACCTCAAGCACCGCGATATCCGCGTTCACCCGACCGAAGAGGTTGACCTCGGCAAGAAGGGAGGATGCAATCCCCTGCGGCAGGTTGGCGCCCGACGGATTAGTAAAAACCGATACCCCGTGCGCGCGCAAAACCTCACTAAGCATATGTGTGGTGGTGGATTTACCGTTTGAACCCAACACGAAAACGATTCCGTGGGCGAATTGCGCGGTGGCATCCTGCAAAAAATCCGGTGCGAGCCGCAGCACAGCCCACCCGGGAAAGGCTGAGCCGCCACCGCGGAGACGCCCCAGTGTGCGCAGAGCTTTGCCCAACACAACCGGGACCAGATATTTGGGGCCGCTGGAGCGCTGAGCCACCGGGGTTACTCGAGGTAGTCGCGCAGCGACTGGGACCGGGAAGGGTGACGCAGCTTCGCCATGGTCTTCGATTCGATCTGACGGATGCGCTCACGCGTGACGCCAAAGGTGTCGCCGATTTGATCGAGCGTCTTCGGCATGCCGTCACCGAGCCCGAAGCGCATGCGAATGACGCCAGCCTCGCGCTCGGAGAGGGAATCGAGAAGCGACTCCAGCTGCTTCTGCAGCATTGTGAACCCCACGGCGTCCGCGGGAACCACGGCCTCAGTGTCCTCAATGAGGTCACCGAATTCGCTGTCACCGTCTTCACCGAGCGGGGTGTGCAGGGAGATCGGCTCGCGCCCATACTTTTGCACCTCGATGACCTTTTCGGGGGTCATATCAAGTTCACGGCTGAGTTCTTCGGGGGTGGGTTCACGGCCGAGATCTTGAAGCATCTGGCGCTGAACCCGAGCGAGCTTGTTGATCACCTCAACCATGTGAACCGGAATCCGGATGGTGCGAGCCTGGTCGGCCATGGCGCGCGTGATCGCCTGACGAATCCACCAGGTGGCGTAAGTGGAGAACTTGAAGCCCTTGGTGTAGTCGAACTTTTCGACCGCCCGGATGAGACCGAGGTTTCCCTCCTGAATCAGATCGAGAAACTGCATCCCGCGACCGGTGTAGCGCTTGGCAAGAGACACCACGAGGCGAAGGTTCGCGCCGAGCAGGTGACTCTTGGCACGCTGGCCGTCACGGGCGACCCAGTTGAGTTCGCGGCCCGCGATGGTGCGGTGGGCTGCATCGGTCATCACCGACAATTTGTCTTCGGCGAACAAGCCGGCCTCAATGCGCATCGCCAGCTCAACCTCTTCGGCCGCGTTGAGCAAAGCGACCTTACCGATCTGCTTCAGGTAATCCTTGACCGGGTCGGCCGTGGCACCGGTGATCGCCGAGGAATAGACCGGAACTTCATCGTCGTCATCGACGAGCGAAAGAACTAGGGCTCCCTTGGGGAGGGTTTCGGTGGAACCGGTTTTAGCAGGACGGGCGTTGTCGTCGTCGTCGTCGTGATCGTGATCGACTTCGTCTTTACCGGTGGCAGCTTTCGTCTCATCGACCAAAACTTCCACGGGCTCTTCGCCGGTATCGGTCTCGTCGTGCTGTTCGTCGCTCGCGACCGCGACCTTGGAGGCGCGCTTGGTTGGGGCCTTGGCGGGCACCTTGGCATCATCGGATGCCGTGGCGACCGTCGCTGTCGCAGACTTGGCCACCGGCGCCTTCGCCACCGCTTTAGTCGCCGCGGCTTTAGTCGCCGCCGCAGTCTTAGTCATGGCGGTCTTGGCTGAAGGGGTCTTCACCACGGCCGTTTTCACCGCGGTAGTTTTCGACGCGGCCTTGGTTGCCGTCTTCTTTGCGGTGGGGGCCGCAATTTCTGACTCAACCTGAGCTGCAGGGTCAGTGGAACTGGTGAGGGTAGCCATTCGAAGTATCTTTCGGTTCGATGTATTGCTGCTCGGCGTAGCCAGTCGGGGGCGCCGCGAGGTGCGAGACGCACGGCGGGTCAGAGTTGACAACACCGAGTGCCTTGCTGCTTTTGTGAAATTCAGAAGTACGTAGTTGGGCGGTATGCATTTGAGCAATACCAAGTTTTTTGGCAGTACTAAGACCCATGTCAAGTCCGAAATGCTAAAAGCCAAAGGGCTCATGACTTTTCAAACGTTGAACGGGTCTTGCTTTAATTATTGCACGGTTTGCCGAGCATTTGAGCCAATGGCCCCGGTTGGCGCTATCATTGCGCCGCGCGCTGCCGCCAATCAGTCTGCAGCCGTGACCCACCCCTGATTTGCGCCGATTTCAAGGACCGCTTCTGCCGCCGCGGCGCAACATTCGTGAAACGGCGATCCAGAGGGGCGCTACGGTGATCCCCTCATCCTGATGCAGCTGCCGGCGCACACGACGTCTCACTCGAAGCAGGAATCCGACCCCGGCACCCACCACGAGATACTGCACCAGCAGGGCAATTCGGAACGAGTCCCAACTGAATACTTCCGACATAAGCCCGCGGTCGATGCGCGATTGATTGAGCACGTCCAAAATTACACCCACCAAATACATCATCACGAAACTAGCCAAAAAGCCGCCGACGTTGACCACGCCGTTCGCTGACCCCAAGCTTCGTTTCGGATTGAACGTTCGCGCGAAATCAAACCCGATCAAGGACCCTGGGCCTCCCACCCCCAGGGTCGCAATCAGCACGATAATTAACCACAGGGGCGGATGTCCCGGCCAGGCCAAAACCGCCGTCCACGCCATCCCGATCCCGGCAACGATCGCCAACACCAGATTCGACCTTCGCATCGGGTACCGCGCGGTCAGCACTCCGATGATCGGTCCGGCCACGGCTCCCACGCCGACGATCAGACTGAGCAGCAACGACGCGTCGGAACGGGAATAGCCGAGTCCCGCGGTGAGCAGCGGGAAACCCCAGAGCAGCGTGAGCATGGTTCCCGACGATTGGGTCACGAAATGAGACCAAAATCCGAGCTGCGTTCCCGGTCGGGTCAGACTCTGCCGCAAGATTCTCATCGCCTCCGGCCACGACGGCCGGGTGTCGTCATTTTCCACCGGATGCAGGGTGTTGCGCACGAGCGCGAGAACAACTCCGGCAGATAAGAGCGACATCGTCGCAACGCTGAGAAACGCCGGCGGCCAACCATAGGTGTGGAGGACAAAAGAGAAAGGGATGGCCGACAGCACCTGTCCGAGCTGACCGATGTTTCCGGTCCACTGAGCAACCTGGGGCAGTAGGCGCCCCGAAAACCAGTTGGAAAGCAAACGGATGACCGAGATGAAGGTTAGAGCGTCACCCGCGCCCACCAACACTCGACCGACAAGGGCCCACTCGATCGAGGATGCGAGCGCCAGAAAGGTTTGACCGACCGCCATCAGTAGGGCACCCGTCACCAGCAACGCCCGCGGGCCGAAACGATCGAGCAGAACCCCGACCGGAATCTGGAGTACGGCATAAACGATCAGCTGCACCACGGCAAGACTCGACAGCGCGGCAGCCGATACGTCGAAACGGTGGGTCGCGTCGATTCCGGCGACCCCGAGGGATGTGCGCTGCAGCACGGCAACCGTGTACGCGAGTACTGCGGCCCCCCACACCAACCACGATCGCGTCGAATTCACGGGCGTCAGCCTACGTGCCGGGCGGTGGTCCGGCTCGAACCCGAAAGCTAAAGGCCGCTGGGCTCGTCGTCGCCGGAGTGATGCGTGGCCAAAAAGTTTTCCAGCTCCGCGGCAATCTGGTCGGCGGACGGCAATTCGCCATCCTCATCGGTAAACGGTGCTCGCAGGGGGTTGCCCTCCATGTAGGCGTCGTGACGTTCCTCAAGGGTGCCGACCAGGCGGGCCAACTCGGGGTTGGACTCCACCTGAGCGTCGATCTTGCCGAGGAACTCGCGACCATCCTCGCGAAGCTGATCGGTCGGAAAAAGTAGCCCGGTGGCGGCGCTGACACACTCAAGTGCTTTCACCGCGGCATCCGGATGCTCGGTATCCGACAGATAGTGCGGAATGAGCAGCACAAAGCCGGCGGTGGAGAAGGCCAACTCTTGAAGGCGATATTCGACCAGATGAAGCGCGTTGGAGGGAACCTGGGTGTGCGGCCGCCAAACCGACATCGCCTCAATCAATTCGGCGCGGTTACCGCTCACGGTCACGCCGATCTGGCGCGTGTGCGGAACCGGCATCGGGATGGCGTGCACCCAAGTCATCGATTTCGCCTTGTACTTGGAGATGAGCTGCAACACCGCTGCGGTAAAACGTTCCCACTGAAAGTCAGGCTCGAATCCGGTGAGCAGAAGAAACTGTTGGCCCACCTCGTCGGTCGACAGGTAGAGCACCAGACGAGCCGGTTGATAGTCGGTGAGGTGGTCTCGATCGAAGTAGATGGTGGGGCGACGGGCCCGGTAGTCGAGAAGCGCATCCGTATCGAAGGTGGCAACCACCTGATGATCGAGGGTGTCGAGAAGGTAACGGCTGAGCTGGGTGACGGCGGCACCGGCATCCGCGAACCCAGTCAGGCCTGCCACCAGTGGCAGCCCCTCGGGTACTGTCACCGAGTCGGGAGTCACGTCGTAGAGTCCTGCGGGGTCAAGCATTCCACCATCTTATTCGCTACCCCTCAGCAAGAATCAGGGATGGCGCCACCCATCTCGCGCCGAGAGCGAACATCCAACTACCCGCGCGATAGCCCCCGGTCTCCAGCGACGCGCCGCTAGCATGGGCCGAATGACCGTTCCCAGCCTGCATCTCAGTTCCGAATCAGCCCTGGAGGTTGTCGCCGACGTTCTCGCGATCGCGGTGCGCGCAACTCCCGACGGCCCGGTGCTCCTCGGGGTCAGTGCCGAATTCAGCGCAATCACCGCGACCCTCACGGCCATCGGATTCACCGGCACCCGAGATGAGGTTCGTCGGATTCCCGCGGTGGTGGGCGCGTGCTCCGCGATCGCCCTTGTCGGACTCGGAACCGCCGAGCCGGATTCTTTCGCCCTGAGTTATGCCGCCGGCAGCGTCACCCGCCAGCTCAACGGGGTCAGCTCGATCGCCATCGCGTTTCCTGTGCACACCATGTCAGATGCCGCAGCAGTTCTTCAGGGTGCTGCGGCAGGTGCCTACGCGTTCACCCGCTATCGATCCGGCAACACTAAGAGTGGCAATGCAAGCGGTGGCAATGCAAGCGGCAGCAAGCAGCCGGCAAATACCATCACAGTGCTTGCACCTTCCGAAAGCACGGAGACCGGCACAACCACGGAGACTGTGCAACGGGCCACCGCGATAGCCACGGCCATCCATACGGTGCGTGATTTGGTCAATACACCGCCCCTGGACCTATTCCCCGAGTCATTCGCTGAGCAGGCCCAGCAGTTGGCTGCCGACCTCCCGATCGCGGTGACGATCTTTGCCGAGACGGAGTTAGAGGAGGGTGGCTTCGGCGGCATCATCGGGGTCGGTCAGGGATCTCCGCGTGGACCGCGACTCGTGAAACTGAGCTACCTCCCCGAGCACACCGGTGCGCATCTCGCACTCGTGGGCAAAGGAATCACCTTCGACACCGGCGGGCTGTCGCTGAAGCCGGCCGCCTCAATGGTCGGAATGAAATACGACATGACCGGAGCTGCTACAGCGCTCGCCGTCGTGATTGCCGCAGCAAGCCTGCGCTTACCGCTACGCCTAACTGCCTGGTTGTGTTTGGCTGAAAACATGCCCTCCGGAACGGCAATCCGACCAAACGACGTACTCACCATGCGCGGAGGCACGACCGTTGAAGTGCTCAACACCGACGCCGAGGGGCGACTCGTACTCGCCGACGGCCTCGTAGCCGCGAGCGAGGAATTTCCCGACGCCATTATCGACATTGCTACCCTTACCGGCGCCGCCTCGGTGGCCATGGGCAACCGCTACGTTCCGGTCATGGGGGATTCCGGTCTCGTCGGACTGCTGGTTGCCGCCAGCGACCGAGTCGGCGAGCCGTTTTGGGCAATGCCGCTTCCTGGCGAACTACGCGCCCTGCTGGATTCCGACATCGCCGACATTGCCAACGTCAAGATGGGGCACACCGCGGGCGGAATGATGATTGCCGGATGCTTCCTGCGCGAGTTCATCGGATCAAGCCCGGTCACCGGCGCCCGCATCCCCTGGGCTCACCTCGATATTGCGGGAGCGGCGAACAACGCCGGGCCCGGCTACGGCTCTATCGGGAAGGGCCCAACCGGTGTCGCGGTAAGAACCCTCCTCGAGTTGGCCGAGGAGTTTTCTCGCGAGTAGTAAGATTTTGGGGGCCTACCCAGCCAATTTTGGGCGTTATTCCCGCGCAGTATCGGCGGTTTTTGGACGTGTTGTGAATGCGACGCGTACTGAATTACAAAGGAGTTGTTGAATGTCCGAGCAAAATTTTGACGTAGTCATCCTGGGTGCCGGCAGCGGCGGCTACGCAGCAGCATTGCGAGCAGCTCAGCTCGGCATGACCGTTGGCCTGATTGAAAA
Organism: Microbacteriaceae bacterium; assembly: GCA_014377425.1. Classification (GTDB taxonomy): domain Bacteria; phylum Actinomycetota; class Actinomycetes; order Actinomycetales; family Microbacteriaceae; genus Marisediminicola. Next base: position 45,612 of record JACMPQ010000062.1, read on the forward strand.
AGGAAAGCTCGGCGGCACCTGCCTGCACGTGGGATGTATCCCCACCAAGGCACTCCTGCATTCCGCGGAGGTCGCTGATGTCACGCGTGAGGGCGCTCAGTACGGTGTCAGGTCTGAATTTCTCGGCGTGGATATCAGCGCCGTTACGAAGTACCGGGAAGAGATCGTCTCGAGCAAGTTTCGCGGCCTCACCGGTCTAATCAAGCAGCGCGGCATCACCGTCATAGAGGGAACCGGCCGGTTGGTCTCCCCTACCTCGGTGCAGGTTGGTGACGACCTCATCATCGGCAAGAACGTCATTCTCGCCTCCGGATCGTATTCCCGCACGCTGCCAGGGCTGGAAATCGGCGGCCGCGTCATCACCTCCGAACAGGCTTTAGAGCTCGACTTCATTCCAAAGACCGTTGCGGTTCTCGGTGGTGGGGTCATCGGCGTCGAGTTCGCCAGCGTCTGGAAATCTTTCGGTGCGGATGTCACCATCATTGAGGCATTGCCGCACCTGGTTCCCAATGAAGACGAGTCGGTGAGCAAGCAATTTGAGCGCGCGTACCGCAAACGCGGGATCGCCTTCCACCTCGGAACCCGCTTCCAGAGCGTCACTCAGGATGACAACGGCGTGGTCGTCACGCTGGAAAACGGCAAGACCATCGAAGCCGAGTTGCTGCTCGTCGCCGTCGGTCGTGGACCGTCCACCGCAAACCTTGGCTACGAGGAGGTCGGCGTCACGATTGATCGCGGTTTCGTCATCACCAACGAGCGCCTCGAGACAAATATCCCCGGGCTCTATGCCGTCGGCGACATCGTTCCCGGCCTACAGCTTGCGCACCGCGGGTTCCAGCACGGCATCTTTGTCGCCGAAGAAATTGCCGGTCTCGCGCCAGCAGTCATCAGCGACCTCAACATTCCGAAGGTCACCTATTCGCATCCGGAAGTTGCTTCGGTTGGTCTGAGCGAGGCTCAGGCGCGAGTGCAGTATGGCGATGACGCGATTTTAAGCTACGACTACAACCTTGCGGGTAACGGCAAGAGCCACATCATCGGAACCTCGGGCTCCATCAAGGTCGTGCGCGTGATCGACGGACCGGTCGTGGGTGTTCACATGATCGGTGACCGTGTCGGCGAGCTCATCGGCGAGGCTCAGCTTGCGGTGAACTGGGAAGCCAACCCCGAAGACATCGCTCCGCTGCTTCATGCGCACCCGACGCAGCACGAGGCTTTGGGTGAGGCATTCCTTGCTATTTCCGGAAAGCCGCTGCACGCTCTCTAATCCGTACCTCTACCGCCATCCCTAAGCTAGCCACACTGTTTCACCCACGAAGGAGCATCACCCATGAGCGAATCCGTTAACCTTCCGGCACTCGGAGAGAGTGTCACCGAGGGCACGGTCACCCGATGGCTGAAAAACGTCGGCGATCGGGTCGAAGTCGATGAACCATTGCTGGAGGTGTCGACCGACAAGGTCGACACCGAGATTCCATCTCCGGTTGCGGGAATCATCGAGCAGATTCTGGTCGCTGAGGATGAAACCGTCGAAGTCGGAACTCCGCTGGTAATTATCGGCAGCGGCGCTCCGAGTGATGCTCCCGCGGAGGCCGCTCCGACCGAGGCAGCCTCCATCGAAACTCCTTCAGCTGAAGCCGCCGCGGTCGCGGTTCCCTCCACCGATGCACCGGCTCCGGCCGAGCAGGCCCAGTCCGAACCGGCACCGTCCGAACCGGCACCGTCCGAACCGGCACCGGTCGCAGCTAGCGCCCCGGCTCCGGCCGCCGCCGTAGATTTCCCCCCGGCCGCACAGGCGCCGGAACCCGTGGCTGCTGCCCCCGCTGCCGTTCAGGTCCCCGCGGCAAACGCAGCCGCCGAATCCGTTCCCGCTACGCCCGTCGCTGCCGCACCGATTCCAGCTGCGCCCGTCGCTGCCGCACCGATTCCGGCTGCCGCACCGGCATCCACACCCACTCCGGCTGCTCCTTCTTCTGCTCCGGCTGCCCCAACCCCTGCGGCCAACGCGGGTTATGTCACACCCCTCGTGCGCAAGCTCGCCCATGAGCAGGGTGTCGACCTCGCTCAGGTCACCGGAACCGGCGTCGGCGGTCGCATCCGCAAGGAAGACGTACTCGCATTCGTCCCGGCAAAAGCCAGCTCTGTCGCACCGGCCGGGCTCGAAACCTCTCCCCTGCGCGGCACCACCGTCGCGATGTCTCGACTTCGTCGGGTCATCGCCGAGCGCGCGGTTGCTTCAATGCAGGTCTCAGCCCAGCTCACTTCAGTCGTCGAGGTAGACGTCACGCGCATCGCCAACTACCGTGACAGCGTCAAAATCGAATTTGCGGAGAAGGCGGGCGCCAAGCTCACCTTCCTGCCGTTCTTCGCACTTGCGGCGACTGAAGCACTCAAGGCATATCCGATTGTCAATGCCACGATCGACGGTGACTCAATCGTCTACCCAGCACAGGAAAACTTGAGCATCGCAGTTGACACCGAACGCGGACTGCTCACCCCGGTCATCCGAAATGCCGCCGGGCTGTCGCTGAGTCAACTGGCGCAGCAGATTTCTGATCTGGCCGAGCGCACGCGCAACAACAAGTTGACTCCGGATGAGCTCTCTGGAGGAACCTTCACCCTCACGAACACCGGCTCACGCGGAGCGCTTTTCGACACTCCAATCGTCTTCATGCCCCAGTCGGCGATTCTTGGTACCGGAATTGTCACGAAGAAGCCGGCCGTGGTGTCAATCGACGGCACGGATGCCATCGCGATTCGCTCCACCGTATTCCTCGCGCTTTCCTACGATCACCGCATTGTTGACGGTGCCGACGCCGCCCGGTTCTTGGTCGCAGTCAAGGATCGTCTCGAGGCGGGCGACTTCGCCGGAAACCTCGGGCTCTAGGACCGTGCTTCGCCGCCGGTGTCTCTCCGGCACTCGCGGCGAATCATCCCCGTAGACTCATTAAGTGGTGAATATAATCGTCGCAGGCCTCAATGCTGAGTCCGTCCCCTACCTTGAGGCTCTCGCTCTGCAGCGAGCCACCCACGAGGATGTTGTGGCCGGTCGCACACCAGACACCCTGCTATTGCTCGAACACCCTTCGGTATACACCGCGGGTAAGCGCACCGAAGATACCGAGCGCCCAATAAATGGAACGCCCGTTATCGATGTGGACCGTGGCGGCAAGATCACCTGGCATGGCCCGGGTCAACTGGTCGGTTATCCCATTCTCCGTTTGCCCGATCCGATCGACGTTGTGGGCTACGTACGCACGCTCGAGCTTCTCCTCATTGACGTGCTTGCCGAGCTCGGGGTGAATGCCGCCCAGATAACCGGGCGCTCCGGCGTCTGGGTGCGTGGCAATGACAAAATCGCGGCGATCGGTATCCGCGTCGCCGGTGGCGTCACGATGCACGGATTCTCACTCAACTGCTCCAACGACTTTGACGCCTACCAGCACATTGTGGCTTGTGGGCTCGCCGACGCCGGAGCCACCAGTATTTCGAGGGAGCTCGGCCGCACTGTGACGCCTGCTGACCTCGTGGAGCATATTTCAGCCCGCTTTGCCCGGATCAATCTAGCCACGATCAATGAGGTAGTCGCATGACCCATCCCCCCGAAGGTCGCAAGATGTTGCGACTTGAAGTTCGAAACGCCGAAACTCCGATCGAGCGCAAGCCCGAGTGGATCAAGATCAAGGCCAAGATGGGCCCGGAATACCGTCAGCTCCAGGAACTGGTCAAGAGCGAGGACCTGCACACGGTCTGCCAGGAGGCAGGCTGCCCGAATATCTACGAGTGCTGGGAAGACCGCGAGGCTACCTTCCTCATCGGTGGATCTCAGTGCACGCGTCGCTGCGACTTCTGCCAGATCGACACCGGTAAGCCGGCGGACTACGATCGTGACGAACCGCGCCGTGTCGCCGAATCGGTTGTCAAAATGAATTTGCGTTACGCCACGGTAACCGGAGTCGCCCGCGACGACCTTCCCGATGAGGGTGCTTGGTTACACGCCGAGACAGTACGGCAGATCCATGCCATGAACCCCGGTACCGGGGTCGAGATTCTGGCGACAGACTTTTCGGGTAATCCAGATCTGTTGGCCGAAGTGTTCTCCTCTCGACCGGAGGTTTTTGCGCACAACGTAGAGACCGTTCCCCGTATTTTTAAGCGCATCCGGCCGGCATTTCGCTACGAGCGATCCCTCGATGTTTTGACTCAGGGTCGCAACGCCGGGCTTATTACCAAGTCAAACCTCATTCTGGGAATGGGCGAAACCCGTGCCGAGATCAGCCAAGCGCTGCAGGATTTGCACGATGCGGGTACCGACATCATCACCGTGACGCAGTACCTTCGCCCGACCCCTCGCCACCTTCCGGTGGACCGTTGGGTGCGTCCGGAAGAGTTCATCGAGATCAACGCCGAGGCAGAAGAAATCGGGTTCCTCGGAGTGCTGGCTGGACCGCTCGTGCGTTCCAGCTACCGCGCTGGCCGCCTGTGGGCAAAATCTATGGTGAGTAAGGGCCGTGACATCCCCGACGGTCTGCGTCACCTCGCAGACGCCGATCTCGGATTCGCGCAGGCGGCGTCGTAGGTCCCGCGCAGGCGGCGTCGTAGGTCTCGAACAGACGAGGTTGGCGGGCTGGTCGATTGATGCACTCGGTGGGCTAGCCGATCGACGAGGTCGAAGCGCTAATTCGCTGACGTGGTCGGTGCGCTAGCCGCCGAGCACCAAGTCTCGGATGAGCCATCCTGCAGCGCCCTTAACCAGATGCAGTGATGCCGGGGGCATTGCATCAGCCCCCGGAGCTGTCGTGAGCGACAGGAGTGCAGAATTTCCCAGACGCTGAATCAACGTCACCGAAATCCCGCGGAAGTAGCCGTTGTAGATATCGCTTCGCCCCTCTCGCAACTGACGAATGAGCCGGCCGTCGGAATCCTCGGCGGCGGAACCGGGTTGGTCGATATGCGCCAAGCAGGGCAAAGATTTCTGCTGCAAACACTCTCGACGCTTGTCCAAAAGCGCCGTCGCTGCCGCGATCGGGTCGTCTCCGGTGGTGACTGAGCTCGGCCGTGGGGCTTGCGTGTCGGGTGAATTTCCGGTCGATGTGTCTGGCGACTTCCTGGGAGACGTCTCAGGTATTGCGGTAGACGGGTGTCCGGCTGGCGCGCCCGGTGATTGACTTCGAGTCGCACCATCCTGCGTTGCCGCCCCGCCCGCTTCCGGCACGATCAACATCGCGGTGAGCAGCAGCACAAAGCTCGCTACCGTTGCGACGAGAATCGGACGCTGAAACCGCCGCATCCAGAAGCCAATTCGACCTTGGCTGGTCGCGGCGATATCGGTATCGGGAGTTGTCCTGGTCGTGGTCGTAGCCGTGATACGAGCCGTGACCGGCGATCGCTGCCGCCCAGCCGCGACAATCGGCTCGGCCGTTCTGGCGGCCACCGCAGGCATTCGCCAGCTGAGGTCATCGATCCAGTCCGGCAGCATTCCGCGAAGCGCATTTAATCCACCGGCTACTGCCGAACCTATCGCTGCCGTTGCGCGTTGTCCGACTGAAGCGAGATTGGAAGGCCGTCGCGGGCGGCATGCACGGGGGTCTGTGTCAGAACTGTCAGTGCCCGAAGTACCAGTGCCCGAAGTACCAGTGCCCGAAGTACCAGTGCCCGAAGTGCCATCGCCCGCAGTATCGTTGCCCAGAAAATCAGCGCCAAGAGAGCCGCTGCCCAAAGCCGCAGTGCCGAAAGACCCCCTGCGGGGAAGGCGGCTCCCTGAAAAATCAGTAACAACACCATCGATGCCGGGAAAAAGCACGGGGCCGGCCGAGGCCAGGTCAAAGATTCGTTCGGCGAGGTCGTGGCAAAACTCGTCCGGTGGTGACTCCGGCTGAAAACTGTCGAGCCAGCAGAGAATATTTTCGCAGGCGTTGCTGTCTGGCGTCGTCTCCAGAACGGCGCGCGTCAGTGCCACCAGTGCCGTGGCGTCGAGGCGGATCTCGGGGCAGGCATCGAGTAGTACCGGTGCGAGGCTGGACCGCGACGGTGCGGGTACCGGGCCCACGATCGTCGAAGCGCCAAAGCCACACAATACGGGGGCACCGAAATCGTCGAAGCGAATGGCGCCCAGTGAGATGTTTCCATGGGCGACGCCAAGGCGGTGAAGCTGCCCCAGGGTCTGCGCGATCGGCGCGATCAGGGTAACCGCTTCGCCAGCCGAAAAGTTTCGCCGCCCGGCAAGGAGAGCTGACGCAGTTATTGCCCCCAGCCGACGAAGGATAAGAACGGGGCGCCCGTCATAGCCGGTGGCGAGATCGTCGAGCCGCACAACATGATCGATTGAGCCCGTGCGACTGAGTGCCTCGACCTCTCGCGAAATACTTTCGGCCTCCGTCGTTGGCCGAAATATTTTGACCGCCGCCACCGACGCTTCAGCCCCGTCGAGGGATAAAGCCGCATGGCCCAGCCAGACCTCCGACCGATCTCCCGAACCCAGCCGACGCACCAGTCGGTATCCTCCCACCATTTCCATCCCCCGACCATGCCAGGTCGCCTCTGCGGTTGGTCAAACACAACTCACCTTGGTCAACTCCCGACGATCTCAGCGCCGGGGCAGGAGAAGTGCCTGATCGCACCGGGACCGCTGACAGTGGCCCTATCCTTGAACTATGGCACGCACCCGAATCGCAAAAACCCCGAAATCCGCTAAGGAACCGGGGCGTATTAAGCAGATGCAACAGGTCTTCACAATGACCCGTAAATACGACCCCAAGTCGGTCTGGTACATGTTGATCGCCTTCGTGCTTCCTGTCGCCGTGGGTGTTGTTCTCGCCTTTGTCATCTCCCCGCAGAGCGTCATTGGAATCATCCTTTACATCATCGCCGGTGTAATGGCGGGGTTGCTGGCGTTCCTGCTCGTGCTCGGCCGTCGTGCCGAGCGAGCAGCCTACGGCCAAATCAAGGGGCAGCCCGGAGCCGTCGGTGCGGTCCTCAAAAGCTCGTTGCGCCGTGGTTGGGTGGCGAGTGAGATGCCCATCACCGTGAGCCCAAAAACTCAGGATGCCGTTTATCGCGCGGTGGGTCGCGGCGGGATCGTGCTGATTGGTGAGGGGCCCAAATCCCGCACCATCAAGATGCTCGATGACGAACGCCGCCGCATTGCCCGCGTTCTGCCGAACGTTCCGGTGAACTACCTCACGGTCGGCCCGGACAGCGATTCAACCGAGCTTCACAAACTCCCCTCCGTAATGAACCGCTTCGCGAAAGCTCTGAATAAGAGCGAAATCTATGCGGTCAATAACCGCATTGGTTCCCTCGGCAAGGCCGGTCTGCCCATTCCCAAGGGTATCGACCCGACTCGCGCGCGCTCCAGCCGCTCCCGCTAAGAAGCTGCCAGTTCGCCCTCGTCCGACACCAGGCGTTCGACACCAGCCGTTAGCGCCGTACGATCACCGTTCCGGCGAGGCGATCATGCATGCCACGCTGGTCGCGATCCCAAATGACGGCCGGGATGACCAGGCACAAAAGAAGCGTTCGGATGACGGGTCGCCACGGACCCAGCCACCTGCCGTCGACGGAGACGACCCGAAGTCCCATTATTAGGTGTCCAATTCCACCGGATGCCGTGATTAGAAAAACGATCTGAGCGATGGCGAAGATCACCAACGTTGCCGTGGGGTCGTAGTGGAAAAAGACCACCGACAGCAGTGTGCACAGGCCCCAGTCGATGAAAATCGCGGCAGTGCGCCGTCCGACTCGGCCAACGGATCGCGGGCCGACAGCCGGAAGGCCGAGGCGGCGGCCGGGCCAGCCCGACGGTGGAGCGGAATCGTTCGAGGTAGTACTGGAGCCTGGCATGCGTTCATCGTAACGGCGAGCCGCTGCTCCGTAACCTGCCGGAAACATTTGCGACACCGTGGAGAAACCGCCTACCTCTAACCTGCTAGAAGGCTGCGTATTGCAGCTTCTTCATTCACACTCAGTGGGGTTCTTCATGTTCAATGACTCTTCCGAAGTACTCAAGTTCATCAAGGACACCGACGTAAAATTCCTTGATATTCGTTTCACCGATCTTCCCGGAGTTCAGCAGCACTTCAACATCCCGGCATCCACCGTCGACGAAGAGTTCTTCTCAGTTGGCCAGATGTTCGACGGCTCGTCGATCCGCGGTTTCGCGTCGATCCACGAGTCAGACATGCAACTCATCCCGGACGTCACTACGGCTTATGTCGACCCGTTCCGCACCGAGCGCACGCTCATCATGATCTTTGATATCTACAACCCGCGCAACGGTGAGATCTACCACCGCGACCCGCGCCAGGTTGCCAAGAAGGCTGAGAAGTACCTCGCCTCGACCGGTATCGCCGACACCGCATTCTTCGCTCCCGAAGCCGAGTTCTATATCTTCGACGACGTGCGCTACGACGTGAAGCAGAACTCAAGCTTCTTCTCCGTCGACTCCGACGAGGGTGCCTGGAACACCGGCCGCGTTGAAGAAGGCGGAAACCTCGGCAACAAGACCCCCTTCAAGGGCGGCTACTTCCCGGTGAGCCCGGTCGACAAGCAGGCTGACCTGCGCGACGACATGTGCCTCAAGCTCATCGACGCCGGCCTCATTCTCGAGCGTGCCCACCACGAAGTGGGTACCGGCGGCCAGGCCGAAATAAACTACCGCTTCGACACCATGGTGCACGCCGCCGACGACCTGCTTAAGTTCAAGTACATCATCAAGAACACCGCCGAAGAGTGGGGCAAGACGGCAACGTTCATGCCCAAGCCGCTGTTCGGTGACAACGGCTCCGGCATGCACACGCACCAGTCGCTCTGGAACGACGGCGTGCCGTTGTTCTACGACGAGAGCGGCTATGGCGGACTCAGCGACCTCGCGCGCTGGTACATCGGTGGGCTTCTTAAGCACGCGCCCGCCGTTTTGGCGTTCACGAACCCGACGCTGAACTCCTACCGTCGACTGATCCCCGGATTCGAAGCCCCGGTCAACCTGGTCTACTCGGCCGGTAACCGCTCAGCCTCGATCCGCATCCCGATCACGGGTACCAACCCGAAGGCAAAGCGCATCGAGTTCCGTGCACCGGATGCCTCCGGCAACCCGTACCTCGCATTCGCTGCGCAGCTCATGGCTGGCATCGACGGCATCAAGAACCGCATCGAGCCGCACGAGCCCGTCGACAAGGATCTGTACGAGCTTCCCCCAGAGGAGGCCAAGAACATTCCTCAAGTTCCGGCATCCCTCTCGGAGGCCCTTGACGCTCTGGAAGCCGACCACGAGTTCCTGATCGCCGGGAACGTGTTCACGATGGACCTGATCGAGAACTGGATCGCCTACAAGCGGGAGAAGGAAATCATCCCGGCCGCCCAGCGTCCGACCCCGTTTGAGTATGAGCTGTACTACGGCGTGTAAACCGTAGACCGCCTTGAACCGAGGAAAGGGCCGAATCTCTGAGGAGATTTGGCCCTTTTTCTGTTGTCACGCACTTCTACTGTTTGTTCCTTGTCTTACCGGCTTGTTCCTTGTCTTACCGGCTCGACCGTGGAGCCGAGTGCAATCACACGGAGTCGTAAAAGCGTTTTTCGAAAACCTGCCGCGCCAGCCGGGTGACGCGCAAATAGTCCTCGTCGAGGAGACTTGCCGAACCCGGCGGGTAATTCATCAGCCGAGCGATTCCCTCCAGCTGTGCGCGATCCACCGGCAAAACATCCGTGGTCCGCACCATCCACAGGGTCATGGCCGACCGCGCCCGCGATGCCAAAATCCAGGCGGCGCGTAGTTTCTTTGCTTCGCCCGCGGTGAGGTAGCCGAGCGATGCCGCTGCCGCGAGGGCCTCCAAGGTGCTCGTGGTGCGCAAGGCAGGAAACTGGGCCGCGTGCCGCAGCTGGATGAGTTGCACAAACCATTCCACGTCGCTGAGCGATCCGCGCCCGAGCTTGAGGTGACGTGCGGGATCGGCGCCCTGTGGTAGTCGCTCCGACTCGACCCGTGCCTTGATGCGCTTGACCTCGCGAACATCCGGCTCGGAAATTGCAACCGGATACCGCACCGAGTCGGCCATGAGTTCAAAATCGATGAGCAACCGGCGATCCCCCGCGACTCCATGCGCGCGAAGCAGTGCCTGCGCCTCCCAGGTGAGAGACCACCGGGCGTAGTAGGCACGATAGCTCTCGAGAGAACGCACAATTGCACCATTCTTGCCCTCAGGACGAAGTCCCGCATCGAGATCGAGCGGCAGCCGAACGTCATCGGTGAGCCGGCCAAGCTGCGCGACGATGCCTTCTGCCCGCGCCTGAGACTCAGGCTGCGTAGCGGTGGTGGGACGGTACACATAAACGATGTCTGTGTCGGAGCCGAAACCGAGTTCTCGGCCGCCATAACGGCCCATCCCCACGATACCGAATTCGATGCCGTCATCCGGCGGATGAATCAGCTCCAAAATGCCGGTCAACAGACTCGATGTGACATCCGACAGGGCGGTACCGAGCCGCTCCACGTCGATCACCCCGAGGATTGCCGCGATCGCCAATCGCAACACCTCTCGCCGCCGCACTGTGCGAAGCGCGCGCGCCGACTCTTCGACGTTGTCGTGGCGCGAATTGATCGCACGGCATTCCTCGATCAGTGCCTCGAGTGAGCGCGGCTGCAGTTCTTCATCGCTGTCGAACCAGGCTGCCGCCTCGGGAACGCTCTCCATCAGCACACCGATGAAGCGCGCGGATGAGAGGGCGGTGGTGAGGCTTTTTGCGGCCCCCGACGAATCGCGCAGCATCCGGAGGAACCAGTGCGACTCCCCCAGGTCTTCGCTCAGCCGACGAAAAGCCAGGAGCCCGTAATCCGGGTCGGCACCGTCGGCGAACCACTGCAGCATCACCGGGAGCAGGTGCCGCTGAATGGCGGCGCGACGGGAGACCCCCGCCGTGAGCGCTTGAATGTGCGACAGAGCGCCGCGAGCATTGGAGAAACCAATGGCGGACAAGCGAGCGGATGCCTGCTCGCTACTGAGCGACACCTCGTCGGCGCGCAGGCCCGCCACCGCGCTAAGCAGTGGACGATAGAAAAGGCGTTCGTGCAGGCTCCGGACGGTGATTTTGGTGCGATTCCAGCGCTCGATAAGCTCAGCCGCTCCGATGGCCAGGCCGGTGCTCCGTGCCAGGATGCGCAATGCGTCTGGATCACTCGGCATGAGATGGGTTCGCCGCATGCGAGACAGCTGCATCCGATGCTCCAGCACCCGCAGCAGCCGGTAATCCCGGGAGAATTCCGCAGACTCCGCCCGGCCGATGTATCCCCGTTCAGCGAGGGCGGCGAGAGCGGGAAGGCTCCCCGGCTGGCGCACCAGTGTGTCGGTTTGCCCATGCACCAGCTGGAGTAGCTGAACGGTGAACTCGATGTCGCGAAGCCCGCCGGGGCCGAGCTTTAGTTGGTACGGCAACTCAGCCCCCGGAATATTAGCGGTTACCCGCTCGCGCATTCTCTGCACCGACTCGACGAAATTCTCGCGGCTGGCGCTGCTCCAGACTTTGGGGGCGACTCCGGCCACATAATCGGCGCCGAGTTCGAGATCGCCGGCCAAAGGTCTGGCCTTTAGGAGCGCCTGAAATTCCCAACTTTTGGCCCAGCGGTCGTAATAAGCGAGGTGAGACTCCAGGGTGCGAACCAGAGCGCCATCCTTCCCTTCCGGGCGAAGGTTTGCGTCGACCTCCCACAGTTCCGGCTCACGGCCGAAGTCATGGATGGCTCGCATGGTGTCTTTGGCCAAGCGTGTGGCGATATCCACAGCGCGGGCCGAGGAAATCTGTTCTCCGGCGGCCACCACAAAGATCACATCGACATCGCTCACATAGTTGAGTTCGCGCGCGCCGGATTTTCCCATGCCGATAACGGCGAGGCGGGTGGCCGCGACTTCGTCCGCGGGAAAACTGGACTGCGCCCTGGCGACGAGAAGAGCGGCATCCAACGCGGCTCCGGCAAGGTCTGCCAGGGCCGCAGCGACACCGTCGACCGCAGCCAGCGGGTCAGGCTGCGCAAGATCCCAGGCGGTTAGGCGCACCAGATGTCGGCGGTAACGCACCCGCAACACCGTCCAGGCGTCTTCCCCGGCGGTTGCGAGATTCACCGTTTCGGCCACGGCCCGCGATAGATCAGCCCGATAATCCAATGCCGAGAGCGGTTCCTCAAGTGCCTCCGCCAGGGCGTGTAGTTCTTCCGGGCAACGCAGAAGAAACTCCGCGAGCCCGGTGGAGGCACCCAACACCTGAATGAGTCGACCGGCGGCCGCGGCATCCGAAACCAGCATTTTCACCTCGATCGGTGAGCTAATCCAGAGTCGATGAAACTGTCGAAGCGCTAAATCGGGGTCAGCTGCCGCCGCAAAGAAGTGCAGGATTTCGGTGACCTGATGCCGCGCGCCGACTTCTGCAAGAAGCTCACCGGCCGCGTCTAAATCTGCAAAACCGAGCCGAGCTAACTCGGTAAGACCGTTTTCATTCCGCGCCATTGCGGGGCTCCGAGCCGAGGTTAGAGGGTGGCGAGATTGCTCTTGAGCTCGAAGGGTGTGACCTGCGCGCGATACTCGCGCCACTCCTGACGCTTGTTGAGCAACACATAGTTGAAGACGTGTTCGCCGAGGGTCTCCGCCACTAGCTCAGACTCCTCCATCAGCGACACAGCGCGGTCGAGGCTGGCTGGCAACTGGGCGTAACCCAGCGCCTTGCGTTCCGCGTCGCTGAGGCTCCAGACGTTGTCTTCGGCCTCCGGTGGCAACTCATAGCCGTTCTCGATTCCCTTGAGGCCCGCGGCGAGCATGAGGGAGAAGGCGAGGTATGGGTTCGCCGCCGAATCGATGGCGCGGTATTCTACCCGCGCGCTCTGGCCCTTGTTGGGCTTGTAGAGCGGAACCCGCACCAGTGCCGAGCGGTTGTTGTGACCCCAGGTGACGAAGCTCGGGGCTTCACCGAGCTTGTTCTGCGAATTTCCGCCCCAGAGACGCTTGTAGGAGTTCACGAACTGGTTGGTAACCGCGGTGATCTCCGGCGCGTGCATCAGCAAACCGGCGATGAACTGACGCCCAATTTTGGACAGCTGGTATTTGGCTCCCGCTTCATAGAAGGCGTTGGTATCGCCCTCGAACAGCGACATATGGGTGTGCATTCCCGAACCGGGCTCGCCAAACAGCGGCTTCGGCATGAAGGTGGCGTAGATGCCCTGCTCCACCGCCACCTCTTTGATAACCGTTCGGAAAGTCATGATGTTGTCGGCTGTGGTGAGCGCGTCGGCGTAGCGCAGATCGATCTCGTTCTGACCGGGGCCGGCCTCGTGGTGGCTGAATTCCACTGAGATACCGAGGTCTTCCAGCATCCTCACCGAACGCCGACGAAAGTCATGCGCGGTACCTCCCGGATCGTTGTCGAAGTAGCCAGCGGTATCGACCGGTTCGGGGCCGTCCGGGCCATAGTTCGAGCTTTTCAGCAGATAAAACTCGACCTCGGGGTGGGTATAGAAGGTGAAGCCCGACTCTGCTGCCTTGGCCAGCGTGCGTTTGAGAACGTTTCGCGGGTCGGCAACGGCGGGCTGGCCGTCGGGCGTGGTGATGTCGCAGAACATGCGGGCGGTGGGGTCAACTTCGCCACGCCACGGCAAGATTTGGAAGGTGGTCGGATCCGGATGCGCCAACACATCGGCCTCGTACGAGCGGGTGAGCCCCTCAATGGCTGAGCCGTCAAAGCCCAGGCCCTCGGCAAAGGCGCCTTCCACCTCGGCTGGTGCAATGGCCACTGATTTCAGCGTGCCAATCACGTCGGTAAACCACAGGCGGATGAATTTGATCCCCCGCTCTTCGATGGTCCGAAGAACGAAGTCGCGTTGCTTGTCCATGAGCTCCTCTATGGTCACGCCGAGGGCCGGTCAGCCGCCGCTATTAGGCTACTGGCTATGCCCTCCCTTCGCTTGGCGCTTGCTCAGACCAACCCGGTGGTGGGAGACATAGCTGGCAATAGCGAGCAGATCTTCGCCGCCGCCATCCGTGCTCACAACGCCGGTGCCGATATTTTTGCGGTTGGCGAAATGGCACTCACCGGCTATCCCATTGAAGATCTCGCCGCCCGGCCGAGCTTCCTCGCCGAGGCGCACGGCGCGGTGACCCTTCTGGCTGAGCGCTTGGCCGCCGCAGGGCTCGGCGCCCTTGTGGTCATTGTGGGGCATCCCGACGGTCCCTTCGAGGCGCGGCTCGCCGGTAATGCTCACGCTCCCACCGCCATCGCTCAGAACTGCGCGAGCGTGCTGCAGCACGGGAATGTTCAAGCTCGTTATGCCAAGCATCACCTGCCCAACTACTCGGTGTTTGACGAGTACCGAATCTTCATTCCGGGAGACGAGCTGCTGGTCATACGCATCCGCGGTTGCGATGTGGCACTGGTGATTTGTGAGGATCTCTGGCGCGACGGAGGACCGGTGGGCCGCGTACTCAAAGCGGATGCGGGCCTGCTGATCGTAATCAACGCCTCCCCCTTTGAGCGGGACAAGAGCGAGGTTCGGCTCCCGTTGGTGACCCGGCGCGCCGTCGAGTCCGACACGGCCGTGGCGTATGTGAACATCGTGGGCGGCCAAGATGACCTCGTGTTTGACGGCGACAGTGTCGTGGTGGATTCGGCCGGCGGCATCCTTGCGCGAGCGCCCCAGTTTGTTGAGCACCTGTTGCTGGCGGATGTCGAGGTGGAATTGGCTACCGACATCCCACTGATCGAAAATGTGGCGCGGATAGAACTTGACTCACCGCTGCGGGTAAAGCCGCAGCTGAGTTCGGATATCACGGCGCCGGCCGAGCCGCTGGAACAGGTGTGGAATGCCCTGGTTCTGGGGCTGCGCGACTACGTCGGAAAGAACCGTTTTCGTTCGGTGGTGCTCGGTCTATCAGGTGGGATTGACTCCGCGGTGGTGGCGGTGTTGGCCGCTGACGCCATTGGCGCGTCCAAGGTGTACTGCGTGTCGATGCCGAGCCGCTACTCGAGCGACCATTCCCGCTACGACGCCGACGATCTCGCCGAGCGCGTCGGCGTTCCGTACGAAACGCAGGCCATCTCAGAGTTGGTATTGCCGTTTGAAAGCCAACTCGGTGTCACCGGGCTGGCCGCCGAAAATCTGCAGGCGCGCGTGCGCGGCGTCATTTTGATGGCGCTTTCGAATGCGCACGGACATCTTGTGCTCACCACCGGCAACAAATCGGAGCTTGCCGTCGGCTACTCCACCATTTATGGCGACTCGGTGGGCGGTTTTGCGCCGATCAAGGATGTTCCAAAAACGATGGTGTGGGAGTTGGCTCGCTGGCGCAACTCGCTCGCCGAAATCCGCGGTGAGACCCCGCCTATTCCGGAGAATTCGATCTCCAAACCGCCCTCCGCTGAGTTGCGACCCGACCAGGCAGATCAAGACAGCCTTCCGCCCTACGAAATTCTTGACGGCATCCTCGAGGCCTACATCACCCGTGCCCTCAGTGCCACGGAGGTTGTTGCTCTCGGATTCGACTCCGAAATCGTAGGGGAAATCACCGAGCTCGTTGATCGGGCCGAGTGGAAGCGGCGCCAGGGGGCGATCGGTCCAAAAATTTCTGGGATGGCCTTTGGTCGGGACCGTCGGTTGCCGATCACGTTCCGCCCGAGCACGGTCGAGGTGAGCGCGCTGCTGTGAACGAACGAATAGGGTGACGGCATGACTTTCGAGACCGCGGCGACAACGCAGGCCAACCTCAAAAAGGTGCGCACGCGACACTTTCAGAGCGCGAAAGAGAACGGGATCAAGATTACCGGACTCACCAGCTACGACCAGCTAACCGCCGCAATCTTCGATGCCGCGGGCATTGACTTTTTGCTGGTCGGCGATTCTGCCGGCAACAATGTGCTCGGATACGACACCACACTGCCGGTCACCATCGACGACCTGATTCCGCTGACGCGCGCGGTGGCCGGCGCGGTCACCCGTGCTTTCGTCATCGCCGACCTCCCCTTTGGCTCCTACGAAAGCGGCCCGGAGGAAGCGCTGCACACCGCTTTTCGCTTCATGAAGGAGTGCCACGCGCACGCCGTAAAGCTTGAGGGCGGGGTGCGAAGTGCAGAACAGATTCTTCGAATTGTGTCGGCTGGCATTCCGGTGATGGCGCACATCGGCTTCACCCCGCAGAGCGAGCACGGTCTAGGCGGTCACATAATTCAGGGCCGGGGGGAGGCAGCCGACGCTCTTCTGGCCGACGCCCATGCCGTTCAGGATGCCGGTGCGTTTGCGGTGGTACTGGAAATGGTTCCCTCGGCGGTGGCCCAGCGCGTGACAGCCGAGCTCAGTATTCCCACCATTGGGGTGGGGGCAGGCCCGCACGTTGACGGCCAACTGATGGTTTGGACGGATTGGGCGGGCCTCACCACCGGGAGAATCCCAAGGTTTGTGCGGCAATACGCCGATCTCAGCGGTGTGCTCACCACGGCCGCCAAGAATTATCAGGCGGATGTGGCAGCCGGAAACTACCCGGCACCCGAGCACGAATACGAGGGCTAAGGCTCGGCGGTAGCTCCGTCACTCGGCCGCTAATCGCGCTGCGCGTCTTCCTCGGCCCATTTACGTGCCCTCTCGGCGATGATTTGAGGTGCTCGCGCGGCCTCCTCCCCTGATGCGAATGGCCCATCACGCTCACTTCCGAGCGACACAGCGCCCTCTTCGACCTCACCGGTACGGCGGTTGTAGAACCATTCGGTCATTTCTGTCTCCCTCGAAGAATCTAGGATTGAGCCTATGCCTCGGGATTCACTCGGTCACCTCACCCCCGGAATTGTCGCCCCGTTGCGCCGCGTTCCCGCTCATATTCCGCGACCGGAATACGTCGGCAACCGGGAACCAGCAGCCTTCACCGGAAGTGATGTTTACGACGCTAACGGTATAGACCGCATCCGGGAGAGCGGCAGAATTGCCGCCGAGGCGATCGCGCTCGTCGGTGCCAGCATCCGTGCGGGAATGACCACGGATGACCTGGACGGCATCGGGCACTCCTACCTGATCGCCAACGATGCCTACCCGTCAACACTGGGATACCGCGGATATCCAAAATCGCTGTGCAGCTCGATCAATGAGGTGATCTGCCACGGGATTCCGGATGACACGGTACTGATCTCCGGCGACATCATTAACATCGACATCACTGCCTACAAAAACGGCATGCACGGCGACAGCAACCGCACCTTTATGGTCGGTGAGGTTCGGCCCGAGGTGGCGGAGCTGGTGACCCGTACCGAGGAGTCCCTGCGGCGCGGAATCAAGGCGGTGGCCCCCGGTCGAGAAATCAACGTAATCGGTCGTGCCATTGAGTCCTATGCCAAACGCTTTGGTTACGGTGTGGTGCGAGACTTCACCGGCCACGGGGTCGGGAGCGCCTTTCACAGCGGGCTAATCGTGCCGCACTACGACACCGACCGGTTTCCGAATGTGATGACCGCGGGAATGGTTTTCACGATCGAACCGATGCTCACACTCGGCACCCACGAGTGGGATATCTGGGAAGACGGCTGGACCGTGGTCACCCGCGATCGCGGTACTACTGCCCAATTCGAGCACACTCTCGTGGTCACCGAGCGCGGCGCCGAGGTACTCACGGTCATCTAGCGTCTTATTTTTTGGGGATTCCGCCTCCTGACTGTCCCTCCCAGCCGACACGGTAAATTGATCCCATGACGTCACAGGTAGTGGGAATCGATATCGGCGGCACCGGAATTAAGGGCGCGATCGTCGATGTGAAATCCGGGGTGCTGCTCAGCGACCGGGTGAAGCTTCCCACCCCCGAGGGCGGCGAGCCGGAAGCCATTGTTGCAACGGTCATCGAACTCTTAGGAAAACTGGGCGGGCTCGACAAAAAGGCGTCGATCGGGGTGTGCTTTCCCGCCGCCATCGTCGACGGTAAAACGCTTTCTGCCGCCAATGTTTCGAAGAAGTGGATCGGGTTAGAGGCCGAGAAACTGTTTGAGAATGCCTTGAGCCGCGACATCCACTTTGTGAACGATGCGGATGCCGCCGGCATCGCGGAACAGCGCTACGGTGCCGCTAAAGACGAGCAAGGTCTGGTGATCATGACTACCCTCGGCACCGGAATCGGGACCGCACTGTTGCATCGGGGCCACCTCATCCCGAATGCCGAGTTGGGCCACCTGGAAATTGACGGCGTGGACTGGGAATCGAAGGCATCGTTTGCTGCGAAAGAGCGCGAGTCGCTGTCTTTCTCGGACTGGGCCGAGCGCCTGCAGCGCTACTACGAGCGTCTTGAGGCCTACTTCTACCCCAAGCTGTTTATCGTGGGCGGCGGGGTGTCGAAGCATTCGGAAAAGTTCTTGCCTCTGTTGAAACTCACTACCCCGATTGTTCCGGCCGAGCTGAGAAACAACGCCGGCATTCTCGGGGCCGCGGCCCTGGCTGTTGGCGACTAGGAGTTTTCTCCGGTACTTGATCGCGCCTAGCCACCAGCAGGCTCGGTCATAGCTCGCGCATTGGAACATCCACGATTGTTCTTTCAGCCCCGATTTGCGGAGAGGGAGTCCGATGGGTGCAGCGGTTTGGGTTCGCGGGAGGGACCATCGTGCGGCCTATCGGCGACGTGTGCGGCTCAGCGTCCTTCTGGTTACTCTGCTGTGGGCTTCCGGTGGCGTGGCCAGTACGCTACTTTTGGCCTCGGATGAAATCGTCACGAGTGTTGGCATCGCGGCAGGCGTCGTTGGCACGGACTTCATCTTGCTGATGTTGGTATTGGCCGCACGGATTCCACTTCTGGATCGAACCATGGGGCACGACAGGGCCATCGCGGTTCACCGATCGCTCAGTGAGCCCACCCTTTACCTGCTGCTCGCCCATGTGGCTCTCCTCCTCACCTGGTGTGCCATCACCCAGAAGATTGATCTAGTGACCGAAACGGTGCGTCTCTGGAACACGGCCAATTTCCCCTTGGCCATCACTGGGCTCGGATTGCTCCTCGTCATGGTTGTCTCGTCTCTCGTGGCCGTTCCCCAACAACTCAGCACGGACGGCATCCTCACCCAGGGATCGCTTCCGCGAGGCTACTGGATCTGTCGCTACGCCCTGGGAGCTGCGGGCGGGCAATTCTTTGTCTGGCGATTCTGGTCGCGACGCACCTGATGGCGCTCGCATCCGATCTCGATCTGCGCCCTGCCAAGGGACACCAATGCCCGCCGCACCAACTTCACGCAGAAAGGCTTGACTGGTGAGAACACGCGCAGTGCTATCTTCTATTTTCACTTCGCTCTCGGTGGTGATGGCCTGTTGGCAACTCGGCACCATGAACGCCGTCATCAGCACCACGGCATTGGTTGCCAAAACCGACACCTCGATCGTAACGAGCGCGAGCCCCGCATCCGGGGCCGTCGCACCCGACAGTTCCGCGTCGGATACAGTCGGCGCCGGCACAGCCAGCACAGACGCATCCGGCCCGGGTGCGGTCGCAACAGACCTCGGCACCGTCGCTCCTAACAACGACGGTTTCTCCGGTACCAGCGTGGCAACCCGTTTCGGAAATGTGCAGGCGCAACTGGTGGTGAGCTCCGGAAGGATCATCGACGTTGTGGCCCTGCGACTCACCGACCATGATCGAAAATCGGTACAGATCAGCATTGAAACCGCCCCAATTCTGCGTACCGAGGTGCCACAATCGCAGTCCGCACAGGTCGACACCGTCGGGGGCGCGATCGCTACCAGCGACACCGACCTCACCTCCTCACAGTCCGCACTCGATCTTACGAAGGCGTAGAACAGTGTTCGCAAGGGTCTTCACTGCAATGGGAACGATCGTCTCGGTTCGGCTACCTGAGATTTCGGATACCGAAGCGCTGCCAGTCATCCGCAAGCTCCAGCATATTTTCGCCGCACTCGACGGGCGTTTCAGCCTGTACCGGCCGGAGTCAGAGCTCAGTCGCGTGGCGAGCGGAACGCTGGCGCTCCCACAGGCATCCCCCGAACTCCGGGCCGCCTATGCCGAGGCGCTGCTGTGGCGGCAGCACACCGACGGCGCGTTCACCCCGCATCGACCCGACGGCGTTATCGATCTGAATGGCACGGTCAAGGCGACCGCAATGCAGCAATCCGTGGATGCACTGCTGGCGTCGGGTATCAGCGACTGGTGCCTGAACGTGGGCGGTGACGTCAGTGTTGGCGGCGTGCCAGCTGCGAACTCCGCGTGGACGGTTGGCATCGTAGATCCAGCCAATCGTGCAGCACTGCTCTGCTCCGTGGTGTCGAACGGTCAGAAAAACTCTCTAGCCACCTCCGGAACTGCGGAACGAGGCGACCACATTTGGCGCTCCCCTGGCACTGCTGCAAGATACGCTCAAGTTACTGTGCTGGCCGACGACATCGTGACGGCCGACGTGCTGGCTACCGCAATCGTCGCCGGCGGCGCGGACATGCTCACCCGGGCCACCGAGCGCTGGCCCATCGACGTGCTCTGTGTCGATTGCGACGGGACGCTCAGCGCCACTCCCGGATTTCGGGCGGCACTCGCGCCCGCCCGGCGAGGGAGTGAGTGACACGGCGGTTCACGGCATCCGCACAAAGGGGCAATGACGCGCAAAGTTTTCAAGCGACTCACCGCGACCAAGCGCAAGCAAGAATTCGGTGCGGGAATAACCGGATGCCGCCCCCGGCCCATCTGCCCACGAACGGTAGCGCGGCGCCGGCCAGACCTCGACCGCAAGCTGCGCCCAGGCGTCGTCGTAGCGATTATTTGCGGCCCGGCGCGACACGGCCGCGCGAGCGATCAGGGCGCAGGACACGCTGCCGCCTGCCAAGGCGACAATGAGTACCACCAATAGCCCGAGCACCGCATAGTTCGGCGCCGACCGAACGCTCGCGATCAGCCCCGACGTGCTAACTGTTGCGGCAATTGCCATGGCGCCCAGCCCGATCCCGATCGAGCCGGGGAGCTTTTCGAGCCGGGCGTCGGTGGTAACCGCCATGGACAACGTTGTGTCGAGCGGGTCGATGCCGGTGCGAGCCTCAACCCGAGTGGCCGTTTCGAGCACCCGAATACGAAAATCAGCGAGCTCCATGACGCCCAAACTACCGGCGATGACTGACATGGCAGCCGAGAAAGTGCGAATGGGCCGACTATTACGCCGGGTTCTGTCTCAGCCACTCATCTTGCGATGCGCGACCGTGGACGGCCATCTATCTCGGGGATACGTTGCCGCAGCCCTCTAGCGGTCTACCCGGGAACTCGGCGAGCAGCCTTAGCGTTCCCTGTCTGACCTTGCTCCGGGCGAGGTTTACCTAGCCGATCGGTCACCCGAATCGCTGGTGGTCTCTTACACCACCGTTTCACCCTTACCTCGGGCCGAAGCCCGTGGCGGTTTACTCTCTGTTGCACTGTCTCGCGGATTACTCCGGGTGGGGGTTACCCACCGCCCCGCTCTGTGGAGCCCGGACGTTCCTCGGCACCCGTCGGTTCCTTACGGCCTGACGGACGACGCGACCGTCTTGTCGACCCATTCGCCCTCCCACCCTAGCGCCCCACCGCGCCGCGCGAGTGATCGCACCACCAAATTGGCACGCACCCCGCCAAGCAAAAAAAACTTTAGTCGGCCGGCTTCTGCACGAACAACCCCGACTCTTTCGTGCGCACCAGAATCGCCTGGCTGTCGGGGCAGATTAACACATCGTCGGCGGCAGCGGCGCGGATGATTTCGAGCTCGTTTTCGAGCAACTTCACGCCGCTTGCGCTGGACACTCCCCCGCGCAGGTGCGATGCGCCGAAACCGTAGCGCAGTCGCTGGCGGTCGTAAAGTGCGACCAAATCTTCGGGTAACCCGCCGGCGATGTCTGCACGACAAACAACGGCGTTGCTGCGTTCGAGGGTTATCGCAGCGGCGGCGGCATCCCGGTCGGCTTCGATGCCTTGAACACGAGCAAGGATCTCGGTGAGTTCGGCGGTGGTGATCGACACGGTTTGCTCAAGAACTTCGAGCTTCTCCATCACCGCGAGCTCGATCTCCTCGAGCTCGTCGCGACGACGGGTTAGTCCGGCGAGCTCACTCTCTAGCCCGGCAACGTCTTTTACCGAGGAGGATGACTGCAGCCGGTCAGTATCACGAGCGATTCGAGCGGCCACCACGGTGACATCAGATTCGACGCGGGCAAGCTCGGTTTGGGCATCCTCGACGGCGCCACTCTCAGCTGCCCGTCGCAATCGCAACCGCTCCGAATCACCCGAAATTGCGGCCAAAATTGCGGTTTCCGGCAAATGGTTCACCCGGTGCGCGAGCTGTTGCAGCTTGGTGTCTAGCGACTGCAGCTCGAGCAGCAGTGCCTGGTGGGTGGGGCTAGCTTTCAGCGCCATGGTGCCTCATTCATTCGGGGGTGTACAAAAAATAACCAAAAAACCGTCACCGCACGTAGCGTCACTGGGTGACGACAAAGTCCCAGGGGTCGGTACGCAAATCACTGACGGTGATCGTGAGCTGCGGAAGCGCAAGCTGGAGTTCGGCGGCCGCCGTTGGTAGCCAAAGCCATTCGCTGGCCCAGTGCGACACGTCAATGAGTGCGGGCCCCGCGTTGAGTCGCGCCGCCTCTCGAAACTCGGAGGCCGGATGGTGACGCAAATCAGAGGTGATGTAGACGTCCGCTGCAAGAACCTCGGCGTTGGTGAGCAACGAATCACCGGCACCGCCGCATAGTGCAACCGTGGAGATGGGGGCGTCGTACTCTCCGGACACCCGGATGCCGCCCGCCGTGGCCGGCAGCAGCACGCTGAGTTGACGCGCAAGGGTACCGAGACTCACGTGCTCGGGAAGGGTGCCGACGCGACCGAAGCCGATATTGGGCAAACCCGGCGTTCCCTGAACGAGCGCTCGCTGGTTGACGAGGCCAAGCACGTTGGCAAATGCTGCGGATGTCCCGGTGGCAACCACATCGGCATTGGTGTGGGCGGCGATCAGGGCACACTGAGCACGGATTAGTCGAGCCAGCAAGGCGCCCTTTGGACGATCTTCGGCGACGGAGGTGACGCCGCGCATCAGCAGCGGGTGATGCACGAGCAGCAGGTCGGCACCAATGGCGA
Organism: Microbacteriaceae bacterium; assembly: GCA_014377425.1. Taxonomy (GTDB): domain Bacteria; phylum Actinomycetota; class Actinomycetes; order Actinomycetales; family Microbacteriaceae; genus Marisediminicola. The sequence goes on from JACMPQ010000062.1 coordinate 68,693, forward strand.
TCGCCTCGTCCACCGTGTCGGAGACGGCATCGACGGCGAGGTGAAGGTGGGCCACAATCGCGGCGGGGTCGCCCGAAATCAGTCCCGGGGCGTCCCACTCGGCGACACCCGTGAGCGGCCACAGTCGCTCTACAGCGGAATTGACCTCGAAAACTGTTACCGACACGGATCTCAGTCTATCGACGCCGACGTTGATGCCGGGGGCGTGCCCGATGGAGGCAGGCCTGCCGGGACCTGCCCTGGCAGCGTTCTACGGCTTAGGAGACACGCCGAGCCCGTAAAGCCGCTTTAGTGATGGCGACAATTGTGGAGAGACCAACCACGACTACGGCGGATGCCGCTACCCGCGCTGGCGTCTCGCCGTGCCAATCGCGGGGAAACCGTACGGCGATCCGGCTGCGCAGGTCACGAGCCCGGGCCGGCAAATCGAGGTCGTATCTAATTTGCGCCACGGTTGACACCAGTGTTGCCCGGGTCAACTCCACCGTCGCCTCGAGCTCGGCGGCGGTGCGGGTGTCTTTCGGTGCCTTTGGGGCCTTGATTTTCGGTTTCTTGGGCGTATTTTTTCGCTCCCGTGCCTTCGCAAGCGAACGCTGTTGGGCCAGGTTTTTGGCCACCGCGGAGGTGACTCCCACCACGCTGAGTTGGTCTTGCTTCTTCGCTGCCATCGATTCTCGCTTTCGAAAGGGTCGGGCTGTCGGTGCAATCGGGCTGTCGGTGCATTCGGTAGTGGCGGTTCACAGAAGTCGCAACCCGCGTTGGGTGGACGCCCATGCGAGTGCGCAGCGGCGGTGTGAGCCGAACACTTTTCGACCCTAACCGAACCCCCGCTGCAGATAGGGATACGGGGGTTCAAGACGGGGATACTGGGCTTATGTGCGGACGATTTGCGATGAGCGCCGAGACCGACGATCTAATTCAGGAGTTTGTTGCTGAGGGCGGAGACTTTCGCGATTGGCGACCCGGTTACAACGTGCGACCGACCAATACCGTTGCAGCCGTCATCCAATCTGCGAAGGGTTCGGGTGTTGCGGTGAGGCGCCTGGAACCCGCTCGCTGGTCGCTAACTCCCCCGTGGTCGAAGACGCTGAAAACCGCCTATCCCACCTTCAATGCCCGCTCGGAGGGCATCACCGAGAAAGCGACCTGGCGGGGTGCTGTACGCCAGCACCGCTCGCTGGTAATTGCCAGCGGGTATTACGAGTGGCAGACCGACCCGCTAACGAAGGTGAAGACGCCGTACTACCTGCATCCGACCGACGGCCAGCTTTTGGCTTTTGCCGGTCTGTACAGCTGGTGGCGAAATCCGGCTCTCGCAGACGACGATCCTGACCGTTGGAGCCTCACCACCACGATTTTGACCTCGGATGCCGTCGACGAGCTGCTGCACATCCACGACCGTAATCCCGTGCCGCTGCCCCGCCCGTTTTGGGAGCGCTGGCTGGATCCGACCGTGATCGGCGATCAAGACCTGGTGGATGCTGCCGTGCAAGCGGCGTTACCGATTGCCGGGCAACTTGCGGTGCGCCGGGTGGCCCCGATTCCGCACAATGGCGAAGGACCCGATCTCATCCAGCCAATTGACTAGCGAGATTTGGTGCATATAGTACTGCTTTTTCACTTCTTCTGCGTGTTAACTCCACGTGACGAAAGCGGCCTCGACGCCTGCACATAGATCGGCACTCCCTACTCTGGGGGGATGACCTTTACGACCGCGCCCGAAGCGCCGGCCTCCCCTAAATCCACACTGATCGAGACCGGGGGGATCGAGGCAATTCCGCTCAACCGCCGGCACGGCTCCCCCTGGCAGCTGTTCGCCACCTGGAGCGCCCCCAATCTTGAGTTCGCTACCGTGTTCGTCGGCGTCATCGCCGTTGCATTCTTTGGACTCGGTTTCTGGCAGGCTCTGCTCGCCATCGTGGTCGGTGCTGCCGCAGGCTCGCTGACCCAGGGACTCCTCACTACTTGGGGGCCCCGCGAAGGCCTTGCTCAAATGGTGCTGAGCCGCACAGCGTTTGGTTATCGCGGCAACATTCTTCCCGCGGCATTGAACACCGTGCTGGCCGGCGTGGGCTGGTTCGCGGTCAACTCGATCAGCGGCGCATTCGCATTGGCGACCCTCACCGGCATGCCGAAGCCTTTGGCGCTCGTAATCATCGTGGCGATCATCTTGATCGTGGCGTTTATCGGACATGACTTTGTTCAGGCCTTCGAGCGCTACGCCACCTACATCTTGGGTGCGATCTTCATCATCGCCATCATTTACGTCTTCGCCTCCTCGCACGTGAACACGCCGGTCAGGGGCGGCGGCTTCAGCTTCGCCGGATTCACCCTCGCCGCGGGAGCCGTGTTCGGTTACGTGGCCGGCTGGAACCCCTACTCCGCCGACTACAGCCGCTACCTGCCTGCCGCGACTCGCCGTCGCACGGTGGGACTTGCCGCAGGACTGGGAATGTTCATGTCCTGCACCCTGCTGATGGCCGCCGGAGCCGCCGCCGCGACCATCGTTGGCTTCAACCCGGACAGCCCCACCGACTCCTTCACCGCCACCATGCCCGACGTTGTTCGTGGCCTGACCCTCGTTGCGATCGCCGTCGGGGCAATTGCCGCCAACACCCTCAACATCTATTCCGGTGCCATGTCATTCTTGGCCGCGGGAGCCAAAATTCCGTTCGCACTGCGTCGCGCAATCGTTGCGGTGAGCTTCGGCGTAATCGGCTTCATTATCGCGCTGAGCGTTCTCGCCGACGCCGGACACAACTACGAGAATTTTCTCCTGGTTATCTCCTACTGGGTGGCCCCGTGGTTGGGTGTGGTGCTGGTTGATCGCTTCCTGCGCCGTGGCACCGACATCGGTGCGCTGGTGACCGAAAAAGCTCGCTACCGCAACGCCTCGGGCGTCATTGCCTTCGTTGTGGGGCTCGTTGTTTCGATCGGCCTGTTCGCCAACCAGCAGGTCTTCACCGGCTTCGTGGCCCAATCCCTCCCTGACGTTGGCGACCTAACTGCCATTGTCGGACTCGTCGTCTCAGCCGTCGTCTACCTCGTGGCCTTCAAACTATTGAAGCCCGCCCTCGGTGGACCCTTGGTTTCTGCCGCACCCATTGGCGTCGACGCCGCAGACGATGTGGCATGAGCGACGACCGTCTCTCCACCAACGACCGTCTCTACACGACAGACGCTCAAATGCTTGAGGTCGCCACCGCGGAGGCGCTGAAGGGCGCGTCCGACGGCGGAATCCCGATCGGGGCTGCGCTGTTCAGCTCTGACGGTCGCCTCCTGGGCAGCGGTCACAATCGTCGCGTTCAGGATGACGACGCCGCGATGCACGCCGAAACCAACGCGTTCCACAACGCGGGCCGACAAAAGAGTTATCGCAATACCGTCATGGTGACCACCCTGTCGCCGTGCTGGTACTGCTCGGGGCTCGTGCGTCAGTTCGGAATCGGACGCGTCGTGGTCGGAGACGACCAGAACTTCCTCGGAGGTCAAAACTGGCTCGCCGAGCACGGAGTGGAGTTAACCGTCATCAACGATCCGCACCTGATCTCGACGATGGCCGAGTTCATCACCACGCATCCGGTGCTATGGAACGAAGACATCGGCGAAGAGTAAGCCGCATTGGACAGAGAAAGCGCGACCCGGGCCACCCGGGTTGCGTTTTTTCTTGCCTGCCTTCGGGTTTATGCCGCCAGAAGCGTGGCGGTGAGAAATCCACTCACGTCGTCAAGTTCTTCCCGCGAAATCGAGTGCGCAATGCCAAAATATTCCCGGTCGGTGAGGGTGCTGTGCAGCGGCGACCACTCGGCCGTACGCTGTGACGCTGACAGGGGGATGACCGGATCTGCCGGATCCCGGCCCCAAAACAGTGGTGGGAGGGACTGCTTCAGCTGCTCGTCACCCGGCCATTCGCCGGGAATCGAGAAACCGGCGAGGTTTACGTAGCTGACGAAGCGATCCGCCGCCCGCCGCATCAGGTGCACGGCCATCGCGCCGCCCTGCGAAAAGCCGAGGACTCCGATAGCGGTCTCGGGGGTGAGCAGACCACCGGCAGCCAGATCGTCGAGCCAACCCAGGGTCGCGTCGACGGCGGCATCCGCAGCCTCGGCAGACGGCATTCCGGGTTGACCATCGTTGAACCAGGAGTAGCTGCTCGGTCCGACCGTGATCGGGGCCCGCACCGAAGCGAACACGATTCCGGTCGGCAGCAGCGGCATCAACCCGGCGAGGTCGTGCTCGTAAGATCCACGACCATGCATGAGTACCAAAAGCGGTGATTCGGTGAGTGCGGTGGCAATATCGGCCAGTGGCACCGACCAGACCACGGCGGAGGCGTCAAGGGTGAGAGCGGTCATCCGGCAAGCCTAGGGTTTTTGACCTAGACCAGCTGGCCCTGACTACTGAGCTCGGCGAAACCCGGAACGAGTTGGTCAAGACGATCGAGAACGTAGGTCGGTTGATCTTCCGCCGGTGCGGCCTGAAGATCGGCAACCGTGGTGTCGCCGGTGAGTACCAGCGCCGACGCCATCCCGGCATTGAGCGCCATTTTTACGTCGGTGGAGAGACGATCGCCCACCATGAGGCAATTTCGTACGTCGACATCCAGCGCCTCGGTAACGGTCTCGATCATGATCGCGTCGGGCTTACCGACGTTCACTAAACACGTGGTGCCGGTGCTGGCCTCGATTGCGGCAACGATCGCTGCGGCATCCGGCTCCCCCGCCCCACCCGGGAACGGGCAGTAGCGATCGGGATTGGTGGTGACCAAAATGGCCCGCTTGTGAAACCAAATGGCATCAAACGCGATTTGCAATTTGCGGTAGTCGAAGGTGCGGTCGTAGCTGGCGATAACAATGTCGATCTCTGCCGGGTCGTCGGAGATGCGAATACCGGCGGCGAGGAGCGCTCGAATGAGCGGCTCCTCGGCGATCGGAAACACGGTCGCCCCCGGATGCGTACGGGTGAGCCAGGCGACCATGCTCACGATGGTGTTGACGACATCCTTCTCGTCAACTTCCAACCCCAGGCCGGTCAGCTTCGCCACGTACTGCTGGCGATCCTTGGTCGGATTATTGGAGAGGAAAATGGTGCGGATGCCCTCGTCTTTGAGGTGGGTGAGAAGCCGGTGGGCCCCGGGCAGCAGGCTGTCTCCCAGATACACCGTTCCATCGAGGTCGAAGAGGTACGCCTCGTACATTTTCTCCGGCGCACGGAGGGCGCCCGACACGGTCATCGGGTCACCACTGCGAGATCGCGCGCAAGGTTTCGCGTGCTGGGATAGAGCTCACGATAAACAGCAAAAAATTCTTCGTAGCGAGTCATGGCATCCTGTCGGGGCTCAAATCGTTGTCCCAGCTGGCTCATCGCGAGAGCAGCCTCGCGAATGTTGGCAAACCAGCCGGCGCCGGCGGCAGCCAGGATGGCAGCCCCCAGACTCGTGCTTTCCTCTTCGACTGCGATCACCACGGGACGCCCCAGAACGTCTGCCAAAATCTGGCACCACAGTTCGCTTCGTGCACCGCCGCCCATCACGATGATGGTTTCAACCGGCACGGGCAGCGCCTCATCGACCCCGGCAAAGCAGAGCCGCAACTCGAACGCGAGGCCCTCGAGCACGGCGCGGTAGATGTGCGCACGGCTGTGGATGCCGCTGAGGCCAAACATCATGCCGCGGGCGTTGTGATCCCAGTAGGGGGTGAGCGCGGCATTCCAGTAGGGCACCACAAGGAGGCCCTCGGAGCCGAGCGGAACAGCGGATGCCTCGACGGAAAGTCGCTCAAAGATCGATGTACCGTCGATCTCGCCGCGCTCGCTCTCCGCCACAAAGGTGTCGACAAACCAGTTGATGAGGTACGTTCCTGCCCCGATGAACACCTCATAGGAGTAGGTGCCGGGGATGGGACCGGTGAGCGCCCGATAGTCGGTGCGTGCCTCGTAGACCTCGCTGTAGCATCCGGCAACCACCCCGGTTCCAAGGTTGAGGTAGGCCCGACCGGGGGCAGAAATATTCGAACCGAGCGCAGCGGCTTGCCCATCGCCGGCGCCGGAGACGATTGCGAGCCCGGCAGGTAAACCTAGCTCGCCCGCAGCGCCCTCCGAAAGGGTGCCGATGGGGTCGCCGGGCGATACCAGAGCGCTGACCTTACTTCGATCCAACCCCACATCGGCGAGGAGAGAGTCGTCGTAGTCGAAAGTGGCGAGGTCGACCAACCCGAGCGGGTCAGCCGAGGCCGTTGAGGTGAGCCAGGTTCCGGTCATCCGATGGATGAGGTACCCGTGCACGTCGACCACGTGCTGCGTTTGGGCCAGCAAGTCGGGCTCGTGTTCGCGCATCCAGAGCAATTTGTAATAGGCCGGGGTGGGGTTGGCCGGCTTTCCGGTGAGCTCGTGCACGCGCGTTGTGCCGGCCTGCTCGACCTCAACGGTGGCGCGGCGATCTAACCAAAGCATGGCCGGACGCACCGGTTCATCGTGGCCGTCGAGACACGCAAACGACTCGCGTTGATGCGCCACGGCGATAGCCGCAAATCGGGCCGGGTTAATTCCGGCTGATGCCTGCGACACCGCCACCGCCGTGGTGTCCCACCAGTGCCGCGGATCCTGTTCGCCGTACCCCGGCGCGGGAACGCTCAGCGCCAGGGGAACCCGTGCGGAGGCGATAACCCGACCGGTGCGATCCCAGATCATGCATTTCGTTCCCGAGGTGGAGCAATCAACCGAGACGACGAGATCAGCGGTCACGAAACGAGAACTTCACTCGTCGCCAGACGAACCCGTTCGAGAACCAAGTCGATGTCGGCATCCGTCCACCAGCCCAGGAAGAACAGAAGGTCATTCACCGTAAATCGGTTACGCATGAAGTGGCAGTTAGCCACAGCCCAGCGCCAGATTTCGTCGTCGATCCACGACTCGAGGCCGGCGGCACCGGTGGGGGAACCCGCGGCGACGAGAGCGGTGGCGAGGATGCGCGGTTCGGGAACCGAGGAACCGAAGGTGGCGGCAAAAGTCGAGCGGTCACTCAAGACCGATTCTACGGTCTCCCGCCGGGCCGACCAGGCGGCCAGCTTCGAGCGGTAGTCGCTCCAGCATTCCGCGCCCTGGCGGCCGGTTTCATCCACCCGAATAAATGCCGAACGTACGCGTTCTTCCAACTCCTGCTCGGTGGGAAAGTTCAACTGCACGTCGCTGCTTTCCAGCCGCTCCAGAAGCAATTGCCACGACGCCGCAGCAACCAGGGAGGCCGCACCCACCTGAGCGCCGTGAAGGCCGACCGTATCGCCCTTGGCCGCCGCAAGCATGTCGAGCATGTGGCTGGTGACGTGCTCCGCCCCGGACAGGCAGGCGGTGGTACCGGCTACTCCCGTACCAATTCCGCGGATGGCCAGAACCTCGGTGAGTCGGGCTACTGCCGTCTCGTCACCCTCGCTGAGACCCTTGGCCCAGACCGCCGGGTCTCCCGCAAAAGCCAGCAGGAGATCGCGGGGGGTCTGGTGGAAGGTTGTGTCCAAGCCAAACTGGGCGGCAAGTTGCCAATCCGCCGGAGCCGTGTAGAGCGACAAAACCTCGCCCAGCCCGGCACTGTTCATCGCTTCCGGCGCCTCGCTGATGGTGGTCGTGTCGGCAATAACCACGTCGGGCCAGCGGGACGGGATGGTGCGCTTCACGCCGTTGCGCAGAATCACCGAAACGTTGTCGGTGAAGCCATCGACAGACGCCGCTGTCTGAACGACGATGAGCGGGAGATTTTCGCGGCGGGAGGTGGCTACCTTGCCAATGTCGGTGATGGTGCCGCCACCGATGGTGACCACGCAGTCCGCTTCGGCCACCGCAATCGCCGCGCAGTCAATGGACTCGTCGTCGGCCAGCAGATGACCGTGCCCGAGAACGACTCGCGTGACGGTGAAGTGTTGCGCGAGGGCATCCTGCACCATTGTCTTGAGGTCGACTCCGCGACGATAGATGATCGTGTCATCAACCAACAGCAGAATTTTCGCCGTCTGAAGCGGTAGCTCGGCACGGGTGAGCTCGAAAATTACTTCGTCAACAACGCGGTTGGTGGCGTCGGGGCCGACGATCAGTTGACGCAGCCCCAGCGGGACCAAGGACTCGGAGTTTCCCGCTTCGGCAATGACCTCGCGAAGCCGAGCCAGATCAGTGGGGTCTTGGATCGATGCAAAAAGACTCGCGGCGGCAGCGTGCGCCATGTCATTTCTCCCTTGAAATGCCGCGGAACAGTGTCTGCGCGGTCATGCTGATATTTATGCCGAATGTGACTGATAATTCTTTCTGACTGTAAGACTCGCCAGTGTCACTGTCAACTCGTTCCTCCGGCGAAGTAGTTGGGCGACATTTCCTCTTCTGGCAATTCGTGGCGCACCCGGCCAGAAAGTGAGCCAAAGCCGCAAAAATCTGCATACTTGCGTAAAATTTGCCGCGAATCAGCGTCCCGCGTCATTTGGGATACAGCGGCGGTCGTAGAATATATATACAGAAACCCAGGCGGGTCGCACGAATAAAACAAAGGATTTTGATGGCTACGAATCTTGAGTCACGGCGCATCATGACCAAGGTTGCGCGCATGTACCACAGCAGGGGGATGCGGCAGACTGAGATCTCTTCGCTCCTCGGCATTTCTCAGGCGCGAGTGTCGCGGCTTCTCAGCTCTGCCGAAGAGGCCAACATCGTTCGCACCGTGGTTGTCATCCCCGACGGTTTGCATGCCGAACTCGAAGAGTCGCTGGAAGCGCGCTTCGGTCTCACCCAAGCACACGTGGTCGAAGCCCTCGACGACTCCGACGAGTCCGGCCTCAATCGCGATCTCGGGGATGCTGCGGCCACGATTTTCGCCGCCCTTACCCTCGACGAGCAGACTGTGGGCTTCACCTCCTGGAGCGCCTCCCTTCGCTCCCTCTCTGCGACCCTCGAATCGGCGCGGCAGACCGGCCGTGTTCGCGTCGTGGAGCTCTTGGGAGACGTGGGCCCCCCACGCATGCAGCACGAGGCCACCCGTGCTACCCAGCGCCTCGCCGACCAGATCGGCGCGACGGCACTGTTTCTCCGGGCTCCCGGGGTTGTTGCTTCCCCGGCAATTCGGGATGCCATCGTGGAGCAAGACGCGCATATTCGAGAAGCGCTGGATGCCCTCGACAACCTAGACATTGCACTGGTCGGGATCGGCACCTGTGAAATTCACCTGCCATTGGTACCCGGGGACAACTTCTTCAGCGAGGAACAGTTTGCTTTGGCAAAGTCGCTTGGCGCAGTCGGCCAAGTCAACCTGCGCTTTTTGGATGCCGAGGGCAAGCCGGTGGTCAGCGAGCTCGACGATCTCGTGCTCGGCGTGACCCTCCCCCAGCTTCGCGCAGCCAGACGGCGAATCGGCGTGGCCGGTGGCAGCAGCAAGTTTGAGGCGGTGCGGGCTGCGGTTCGCGGTGCCTGGGTGGACACGCTCATTACCGACCTCAGAACCGCTGAGCGCCTTCTGGCTGAGTAAGAGTTTTCACAAGCGCAGGCACGCTGGCTGGCAGCGCACCCTGTCTTGCCGCAAAGAGAAGGGGGCTCCCGGGCTAATCGCCCCGGAGCCCCCCTTTTTTTCTAGTTAATTACGGAACTGCCGGAAGAAGGTTTGCACGTCATCCACGTAAGTGTCCGGCACCTCAAGCGGAGCGAAATGCCCGCCCTCGCTGTGAACCCGGTACTGCTGAAGGTTGAAGTACTTGTCCGTCCAGGTGCGCGGCGGCTTGTAAATCTCACCGGGGAAAATACTCACCGCGGTCGGCGCGCCGACCACGGGGAAGTTCAGGTGCGAGGGCGTCCATGGGTTGTTACGGCACTCCCAGTAGTAGCGCGACGACGTTCCGCCGGTCTCGGTGAGAAAGTAGATCGCGGCGGTCGTGATGAGGTCTTCCTTCGGCCAGACACGCTCGAACGCCTCGGTACCCGACCCGCGTTCCTCAAGACCCCAGAAGTATCGCTTCTCGGTGATCCAGGCCAATTGCCCCGCTGGCGAGTCGGCCACAAGCGACGCTAGGGTTTGCGGCTTCGTGAGCTGCATCTCGCCGTAGCCGCTCTCGTTCTCCACAAAGAGCTTGCCGCGCTCAAACCAGTGCTCTTCACCCTCGCCGTATTCCGACGCGGCCGGGAGCCCCAACACCGGGTCGTATTCGACTCCGGGGGGAGCATCGGGGTGCGCCCCCAGGTAGTGGCTCAGCTGAGCGGGGAAGTGGGTGTAAACGCCGTAGAGATCCTGCGCATACTTGTGGCCGTGCTGTTGCGCAATCAGGGCGCCCCAGTCCCCCCCGGCGGTGGCGTATTTCTCGTAGCCGAGAACATCCTTCATGAGCGTGTTCTCAAGGTCGGCGGTCTTCCAGAAGTTCCACCCTGACTCGGTCAGCGGGGAGGAGAAGGCGTAACCGGGAAGGGAGATGAGAACGACGTCGAAGGAGTCGTTCGGGTCTCCGCCGTAGCTTGCCGGGTCGGTGAGTGGGCCGAGCACCTTACGCACGTCCCAGAAGGTCCAGGGCCAGCCGTGGTGAAGCAGAAGCGGCATGGGGTTTGGGCCCTTGCCCTTGATGTGGATGAAGTGCACGGGAATTCCCATGAGCGTCATCTTGAACTGCGGTAACTCGTTCATGCGTCGTTCGACGTCGCGCCAGTCGTACTCGTTGATCCAGTAGTCGACGAGTTTTTTCTGGTAATCGCCGTTGTAGCCGTAGCGCCAATCGTCATTCCCAAAATCCGGTGCGAATTTGGTTCGAATCAACCGCTCTCGCATGTCCGCGAGTTTCTCGTCGGAAATCGAAATGGTGAACGGTTCTACCTGATAGTCCTGGCCAGAAGCCATCTGAACCTCCTTGTTCATGTCAGCGACGCCACCTCGCGCCATCCTGCTCGATGCGTAAATATTCTATAGGTGGCGAAGCATTCAAGGGGATGACGGGAATCCGCCAATTTCACGACGATTAGCGAATGCGTTCGGAAACTGAGATTGAGAAAGCCATGACGGGCTTCCCGGCCGGGGTGCGATCCTCGCGGGCCGAAAGTTTCCACGACGAGATTTTTCTGTGGTGGGCCCTACCGGGCTCGAACCGATGACATCCACGGTGTAAACGTGGCGCTCTACCAACTGAGCTAAAGGCCCGCGGCTGCCCGACGTTCAGCAACTGCGCGGTGCCTCAACTGTACAGGCATCCATAAGGGCGGTCGTACACTCGCTGAGATGACCGAGACCTCGAAAGTAATTCGACCCGAGCATCGCTGGCCGGCTGCGACCGGCACATTGCTAGTGCTGGTTTTGTCGGCATTTTTACCCGAGTCGTTTCA
>JACMPQ010000063.1 GCA_014377425.1 Microbacteriaceae bacterium
AAAAACCGAATCACCCCATGCGCTGCGAGAGGCGCGGCGGGGATTTCTCGCGCCCGCGATCGAGTGAGTTCGTGGAAATAGGGAGTAGGCAGCGTGCCGACGGCGTCCCGCCGCTATAGCCGTGTCGCTGTATTCCGAAGTTCAAAAACGATAGTTGCGCAATCACTCGAATTCAGTTCCGGAATTCCGGGAGCGAAAATATGCGTCGAGATTGAGGCTCCGTTTAGATAGAACGCTATCGCAGGAATTTATCTCTATCGAATGTCTTATTTCTGTTAAAAGATCACTACTGAAGCATATAAGCCTTTTCACGGCCAGAATACAGGGTTTATCTTCCATGCTCGAATCGTGAAGGCAGGAATTCTATTCGTTGGTCCCAATCGGTCGATCGATTTCTCCTCACCTGCCAGAGGAGTGCACGCCGATGAGTTTCGACCAGACATTGAAGAATGCCAGGGTCGGTCTGCGGCGAGCCCTAAACAAAGTCGGTAAGCAAAACGGGCTTCGGGTTTGGTTCTCCCTGCCGGGTAAGACCCTCATCAAAACCGCCCTCGTAGCCACGATCGTCGGTGGAGTCGGCGTCGTCGGACCCGCAATTTCCCCGGGATCGTGGATGCAGCTCACCGTCGCCCAGGCAAAATTTGCCGAGATGTCCCCGGCCAGCCCCAGCGCCTCCGGCTGGCTGCACACCGACGGCAGCGTCTTCCGCACCAGCAGCAATCAGCTTTATCTCATCAAGTCGGTTTCCTGGTTCGGTACCGAAACCACCAATTGTTCGCCGCATGGGCTGTGGAAAATCAGTCTCGCGAGGGGCGTTGCCCAAATCAAGTCGATGGGGTTTAACACCATTCGGTTGCCGTTTTCCAACGAATGTCTAGCCGCCACTGCCACAAATTCAATCGACTTCACCATCAATCCTGCACTCCGAGGAAAAACGCCCCTCCAGCTGATCGACGCCGTCGTTGCTGTCGCAAAAGCTCAGGGCATGAACGTGATTCTGGATCGTCACCGCCCAGACTCCGCCTCCCAATCGTCGCTCTGGTACACAGCCAATTACAGCGAGGCCAGGTGGATTCAGGATTGGAAGGCTTTAGCCACGCGTTACAAGACCAACCCCACGGTTATCGGGATGGATCTTCACAACGAACCCCGCGGGCAAGCCTGTTGGGGCTGCGGGGATCCGTCCGTCGACTGGCAGGCAGCAGCCACCCGCGGCGGCAATGCCGTGCTGGGCGTGAATCCGAAGCTCCTCATCGTCGTTGAGGGCGTCGAAAATCAGCCCGATGGAAGCTCGACCTGGTGGGGCGGCGGGCTTTCCGGGGTTCAAGCAAATCCGGTGAGGCTCGACGTGGCCAACCAAGTCGTCTATTCCCCGCACGACTATCCCTCCTCAGTCGCTTACCAGCAGTGGTTTACCGCCGCCAACTATCCCGACAACCTGCCCGCCGTATGGGACAAAAACTGGGGCTACATCGCTCGGTTGGGTCTGGCACCGGTGTTGCTCGGCGAGTTTGGAACCAAGCTAGAAACGTCCTCGGACTCCCAGTGGATGACGTCGATTGTGGCGTACCTCGCCCGCACCAAAATGAGTTTCTCCTACTGGTCGTTCAACCCAAACACCATCGACACGGGCGGATTGGTGCTTGACGACTGGGTCACCCCTCAGACCGCAAAACTTGCCGCACTGAAGCCGATCCTCAACCCGGGGGCATCCCCGTCACCTTCGGCAACACCGAGTCCAACTCCGACACCGAGCCCGAAAGCGACATCGTCGCCCACGCCGTCGCCGTCGCCTTCCCTGTCCCCAACGAAAGGCTCGTCGCCGACCGCATCACCAAATCCGTCCGGGGCTCCAACGCCGTCACCAACGCCGTCACCAGCCGGATCGGGCGTCGGAGCATGGTCAGTTCAGACATCCTGGCCCAGTGGCTACAACGTCGTGATCGACGTCACCGCCTCGGGTTCCCCGATAGCCTCATGGACCGTGACCTGGTCTGACCCCACGGTGCTCAGCGTTGCAAACCAATGGGGCGCGAACTGTTCCGTTCGCCCCCAGGTGTCGGTAACCTGTTCCGGGGCAGGCTGGGCTGCGTCGATGCCGCCGCAGCAGTCGGTGCGGGTAGGAATCCAGCTCAATTCCACCGGGGCGCCCGCCTCACCGGGAGCGGTCTTCACCCTGAGATAACGACCGGGGATCGGTGCCCGTCACCTCGAGAAGGTCTCAATCGCAGGGCCGGAAGGTCGGCGTCGTCGCAGCCATTACTGCGCTGCGGGGAGCCCGTGCGTGTGTTACCTAATTTTGCGCTGAGTTGGCCGCTGAGTCGGACTATCGCCCGAATTGCATCGGAGTCGGAATCCATTCGGGGCAAACGATCACGGCAATCAATTCGCCGCCGCCGGAGATTATCGAGCTGGCGTCGGTTTTCGCGGCAAGGTGCAAACCCTCGCCGGTAAGTACGATCGGGATCCGGCTTGTCGCCCCGCAGGCGACATCGGCACTGCCGATAGTGGTCTGCTCGGTGTTGCCCACCTTCACGGCACTAATCGTTAGCTGCATGATGTCGGTGCCCTGGCAGACGGCGAGAACGTCGTAGGAACCGCTCGTGACGGTCATCAAACCGACTATCCCTGAGCTGGTCTTCGCGTCTTTTTCGACGAGGAACTCACCGCCCCCGGCACTGGGGCTGCCCTGTTCAGCCAACGCAGCTTTCATCCGATCCGACGGATAACCTTGCGCCGCGCCCGGCCTCGGTGCTGTCATTAATCCAAGCGCGATGCCTTCCCTTCCCGCCCGCCCGACAGTGCGGTCGATCGCCGGTCATCCGCCAACTTGAGGATTTCGTGGGTGCGTCATGGCTTCCTCTCTTCGCTAGGAGAGATTCGTGGACCGCATCGCTGCCGCTTCCCACCGCACGAAGGCGGCGGTTTGCGCGTCGCTGCTGGCCGTTGCCCTCGCCGTGTCACCGATGGTTGCCGTAACGGCTGCGGCGGCATCCGCCACCTCGATTCAGGGCGTTGCCTCCGGTCGCTGCCTCGACGTGGTCGGGGCAAGCACTGCGGAACGGACCGCGCTCAACCTCTACGACTGCGATTCTCGCGCCAACCAGCAGTTCACGCTCACCGCCGCCGGTGAGCTGCGCGTTTACAGCGGCACGCGATGCCTTGATGTCGCAGCACACGGCACCGTTCCCGGATCCCGGGTGCAGATTTTCGGATGCAACGGCGGCGCGAACCAGCGCTGGACGCTCGCCGCAGACCGCACCCTACGCAGCGTGGAATCCGGGCTATGCCTCGACGTGCTCTACGCGGCAACCGCGAACAGCTCCCCGGTCTCAATCTGGACCTGCAGCGGTCAGGGCAACCAGCAGTGGACGATGCCGGTGACCGGTGTCGACACCCAGCCGCCGAGCATGCCGGGTTCGCCGCGGGTCAGCAACCTTCTCTGCGACTCCGTTTCCTTCATTTGGAATGCGGCATCCGACACCGTGGGAGTCGCGTTTTATGACCTCTATCACGACGGCCAGCTCATGAAATCGGTTAGCGGCACAACGCTTTCGACCAAGCTCACCGTCGTGCCGGGTGTGCCGTGGGGTCTTTACGTCAACGCGCGGGATTCCGCCGGCAATGTCTCACAGGCGAGTGCAACGGTAACGATCTCTCCGCCCTTCTGCCAGGGCGACACCGTAGCTCCGAGCGTTCCGACGGCGCTGACGGCCACCCCGAGCGGAACATCGGTGAGCCTGCGCTGGACCGCCTCGACCGACAACGTCGGGGTGCGCGCCTACGACGTGTATCGCAACGACGTGAAAGTCGGTTCGACCACCGCAACCGCACCGACGCCGCCGGCGACCGGCTACACCGACAGCGGGCTCGCTGCCAATGCCGGTTACCGCTACCGCCTCGTCGCCCGCGACGCGCAGGGAAATTTCTCGCCGTCGAGCGCCACGGCCGCCGCAACTACCGGTAATGGCTGCAGTACCCCGGTGTGCGAAGTCAGACAGGTGACCACAGATACCGACATCCCCTGGGGGCTGGTGACACTGTCCGACGGCAGCATTCTGTACAACCGGCGCGACGCCCACGACATCGTTCGGCTGAACCCAACGACCGGGGCGAAGATCACGGTCGGCACGGTACCGAACGTGGAGAGCACCGACGGTGAGGGGGGCTTGCTGGGGTTGGCCATTTCGCCGAATTTTGCCACCGATCGGTGGCTCTACCTCATGCATACCTCTCCGAGTGACAATCGCATCGTGCGCATCAGACTCGCGGGCGACAGGCTCGACACCACGAGCGAGCAGGTGCTGCTGTCGGGCATTCTGCGCAACAAATATCACAACGGTGGGCGGTTGCGATTTGGGCCGGACGGCACGCTGTACGCCTCCACCGGGGACGCGCAAAACGGTGCTAACGCCCAGAACACGGCCGGGTTGAGTGGCAAGATTCTGCGCATCAACCAGGATGGCAGCATCCCGGCCGACAACCCGTTCGGTAACGCGGTCTGGAGCTACGGCCACCGCAACCCGCAGGGTCTTGCATTCGACTCGCAGGGCAGGCTCTGGGAGCAGGAGTTTGGAAACAGTGTGATGGATGAAACCAATCTCATCGTGCGCGGAGGAAACTACGGGTGGCCGGCCTGCGAGGGAACCAGTGGTGCGTGCTCAACGGTCGGATACCGAGCACCGGCGCGCACCTATGCGACCACTGAGGCATCCTGTTCGGGAATTGCCATCGTGCGCGACGCGCTCTACGTAGCCTGCGGGCGCGGTGCTCGACTGTACCGCCAGACGATCATTGGCAGCTCCCTCAGCAACCTGCAGCAGTTTTTCGTGGGCACCTACGGGCGGTTGCGCACAGTCGAGCCAGCCCCAGACGGCGGGTTGTGGCTCACCACCACCAACCAGGGCGATAAAGACTCCACGCCGAATAACAGTGCCGAGAGAATTCTTCACGTGACGTTGGGCTAGACGTACTGGGCCGGGGCCGGGGCCCGGGGCGGGGGCCGGTCTCGGCGGTACGGGTTTTGCTGCATGGGTTCGCAGACCATACCACCGGCCATCCGTTACGCTACCGACGGCGCTTTACCGAGCACCGAAGGCGAGCAAGGGGAGTCTGGGATGCGCCGTGCCCTGCCCCGCCGCCTCGAAAAACGCCCCAATTCGCAGGCGTCCTCAGACGAAATTTGTTTCCGGCCGGGCGTTCAATGGCGGTGGTTGACCGGGGCCACCGGGCTAATCGTGTGTGTTTTTGCGGTGCGGTACCTGGCCCAACATCCGACCATTAGTGCCCTGCTCATCGGTGTACCCGTTCTCTGTCTGGGTGGGATCGTGATGAGCCGAGCGCCTCGGGTTCTGGTGCGGCTAACGTCGTCCGAGGTGCACGTCGTCGGGCTGTTTGCCTCTCGTCGTCTCGCTCGGGATCGAGTGCGCGCGGTGCAGCTTTCGGGCAGCACGGCGAAACTCGTTTGGCAAACGCGCCGAGGAAGAATGCGAGTCACCAGGCTTCCCGGATTGGGCGGGAGGAGCGGGGGCAGATCGACCCGCGGCAAACATTTTCTGTGCGAATTAGACCAGTGGCTGGCATGCTGAGAACAATTTGGAGCGTGTCCCGGTGCGCATCGTTGCGCCCAGGACATCGCTCCCGCCCGGCGCCTACCTTGCAAAATCCCCCGATTTTGTAGGCGACCGTTCTTTCTCTGTTCCCCCTCAGAAAGAACTATGTCAGAGATCTCTATTCGAACCTGTATGTTTTATCGACGCTAACTGAGTACTTTGGGTGAATGGTTGTGGCTTCGGGAACGTGCAGATCCATGGATGCTTGACCGCTGACTTCTCCTCGATTTAGGCTGCCCCAATCGCATGTCGTTCATGGAACCCCGCGTCCCTCCGCAGCATTGGTCTCACGCCTGAGGCGTCGGCCCGCAGGCGGTGCCCGCGATCCGGCGCGACCTCAACGGAGAGGACACAAGATGTTCGAATTCATTCGCAGCTTCGATGAGCGCCGGGCACACCGGCAGCGCCAACATGAACAGGCGCGTTTGGGTCGGTCGGGGGCCAGAGACTTCTCGCTCCTGCGACTTGCGGTAGTGGGGGTCGTTGCCGCCGCGATCGCCGTGCCCACGGTGAGCCCCGCGTTTGCAGCATCCGCCCCAGCCAACGCGCCCTCGGTGGTCTCGACACCAGACCTCGGGCCGAACGTAAAAATCTTCGACCCGAGCATGCCCACGAGCGCAATTCAGGCCGTGGTTGATCAGATCGCTGCCGAGCAAGTGGACAATGAAATGGGCACCCAGCGGTACGCCCTTCTGTTCAAGCCCGGAACCTATGGCACCGTCGCGGCACCACTGGTCTTTCAGGTCGGCTACTACACCGAGGTTGCCGGTCTCGGCATCTCGCCCACCGACGTGGTGATCAACGGCCACGTCGACGTCTACAACCGCTGCCTGAGTGCCAACAATTGCATTGCGCTCACCAACTTTTGGCGTTCGGTATCGAACCTCACGATCAATGTCGTGGGGGGCGAGGGCTGCCGGGCATCCGGCAACTTTTGGGCCGTGTCTCAAGCCGCACCAATGCGTCGGGTCAACATCACCGGAGGCAACCTCACCCTGATGGACTACTGCACCGCGGGCCCGCAGTATGCCAGCGGTGGCCTCATCGCCGACTCGCAGACCGGCTTCGTGATCAACGGTTCGCAGCAGCAGTTTCTCGTGCGCGATAGCGCCATCGGTGGCTGGTCAAACGGTGTCTGGAACCAGGTGTTCTCCGGGGTTCGAGGCGCTCCCGCGCAATCCTTCCCCGAGCCGCCGTACACAACCCTCGCCCGCACCCCGATCAGCCGCGAAAAGCCCTACCTGTTCATTAATCCGGTGACCTCGGCCTTCAACGTATTTGTTCCGGATGCCCGCAGCAACAGCACCGGAACCACCTGGGCCACCTCCCGCACGCCCGGTCACGCCATCCCGCTCAGTGAGTTCGTTGTTGCCCGTCCCGGTGATCGCGTCCAAACCATCGACTACGAGCTCGCCCAGGGCAAACATCTGCTGCTCACGCCGGGCGTCTACGACGTCGAACGTTCGATCGCCGTGAAGCGCGCAAACACCGTGGTGCTTGGTCTCGGTGTGGCAACGCTCACGGCGGTGGGGGGGTCTGTGCCGCTCACGGTGGCGGACGTTCCCGGAGTAGATGTCGCCGGCATCATGATCGACGCTGGAACGGTCAACTCTCCCGTGCTGCTTCAGGTGGGGTCGAAAAACGGTCGCGGAAACGGCGGCTATGCGCGCGGTAACGCAGCCAACCCCACCGCGCTGCAGGACGTGTACTTCCGCGTGGGTGGGCCGCACGTGGGACGGGCAACGGTGGCGCTGGAGGTCAACAGTGACAACGTCATCTTGGACAACATTTGGGCCTGGCGCGCCGACCACGGCGAGGGAGTCGGCTGGACCACCAACACCTCCGACACCGGTGTGGTGATCAACGGCAACAACGTAACCGCGCTCGGACTGTTGGTGGAGCACTTCCAGAAGTACAACGTGATCGTGAACGGCGAGGGCGGCAAAACCGTCTTCTTCCAAAACGAGCTGCCCTACGACGCCCCCAACCAGGCGGCGTGGCAGCACGACGGCGTGCTGGGCTGGGCTGGGTACAAAGTGGCCGACACCGTGAAGACCCACGAATTGTGGGGCGGTGGGAGCTATATCTATACCAACGTTGACGCGACCATCCATGCCACCCGCGGATTCGAGGTTCCGGTTGCCCCGGGCGTGAAAATACACGATCTGCTCACCGTGCAATTGGGCGCAGGCACCCTCGACCACGTGATCAATGACACCGGTGCTTCGGTGTCGCAAGCCGCCGTGGGAGTGCCCAGCTTCGTGGTCGAGTTCTAACCCCGACGCGGCATTCTTCGAACCGAAACCGGCCGATCCCGTGCCCCGGGGTCGGCCGGGGTCG
>JACMPQ010000064.1 GCA_014377425.1 Microbacteriaceae bacterium
CCAGAGCGGGTCTCACTCGCGGCCCTAATCCCGGCATGGCAGGCGGGACTGAGCAAGGTCGTCGTCATTCCGTGCAGAGGCAGCTACACCAGAGTGATTGGACAGCACACCCTGCTCTTAACCGCGGAAACCCGAGACGACCCAAAAAGGTACAGCGAAGCCCTCGGGCTGTTTCAGTAACCGTTCCGCTTATGAGCATTTTTGACGGGGGTACCTTTGGCCGTGCCCACCTGATTCGTAGCGGCTTTAGTAGGTGGTTCCCATGGCCTCCCGAACTTCGTCCAGGGTCGTGTTGGCGATGACGTTCGCGCGGATGTTGCCGCGCTTGAGCACCGTCGCGCTGAGACCTGGCTTGTTGGCGAGTTCCGCCCTTCTTGCCCGTAATGGCCCTAGGAACCCGTTGACGATGTCGGTAGTGACACGCTTCAGTTCGCCGCTGCCTTTGTCTCCGATGCGTGCGGCAATCTCTTCCGGGTTTTCGTTGAGACACAGGCCGGCCGTGGTGAGAAGTGCGGAAACTCCCGGTCGAGAATCTGGGTCGAAAGTGATCATGCGATCTGGGTCGGTCGTGGTGCGTTTGATCGCGGCAGCGGTCTCGTCCTCGGTCATCGAAAGGGCAATCGCGTTCCCATAGCTTTTGGACATCTTTCGACCGTCGAGTCCTGGGACCTCGGGCGATGAGGTGATCAGCGCATCGGGTACTGGGAAGACTGCTCCATATCGCTCGTTGAATCTCCGCGCGATGACTCTGGTCATCTCAACGTGGGGGAGGTTGTCCTTGCCGACGGGGACCAGATTTCCCTTACAGAAGAGGATGTCCGCGGCTTGGTGCACGGGATACGTCAGCAGAAGTCCGCTCAGGGCGCGCCCTGAGGCTTCAGCTTCGGCTTTCACAGTCGGATTTCGATGCAGTTCTGCTTCGGTTACGAGGCTCAAAAATGGCAGCAGGAGCTGATTGAGCGCCGGGACGGAGGAGTGAGTGAAGATTGTGGTGCGTTCGGGGTCAAGTCCGGCTGCGAGGTAGTCGAGCACGGCACTGTGTACGTTCGCCTGGACATTTGCGGTCGTCTCCCGGTCGGTGATGACCTGATAGTCCGCCAATACAAGGAAGGTTTCGACGCCGGCCTGCTGGAGCCGGACACGCTCGATGATTGTGCCGAAATAGTGGCCGAGATGCAGCGGTCCTGTCGGACGCTCGCCGGTGAGAAGACGAAAGCGCTCGGGGTGAGCGTCAACGTCGCGAGCCAGTTGCGCCGATCGCTTGGCGGTAGCGGTAAGAGAATCCATTTGCACTCCTTAAACGAGGAGGGCTGCACAGAGTTCTTGGCCTGAGGTCCACGAGCTGCGTACAGCCCGTGAACATGCGTCAACCGGCTGCTATCGCGGCCACCACCAGGTGGAACGGTTGATGTGCATGCCACCATAATAATGGAGCTTTCCTCCGCCCGCTCATCGTTCCGCTACCGGACGGTTGGGCGTCGTCCGAGCGGTGACTGGAATCGGATCAGATAGCCGTCCGGGTCGGTCACGAGAAACTGGCTTACGCCGGCGTCATCGTCGGCCAGTTGGTACCACCTGATTTCTGGCTCCATAAAGAGTCCCACCCCGGCAAGCTCCAGTGACTTCACAATTGCATCAATGTCGGGAACGGAGATCTGAAAGTTGATACCGCGCCCGAGAGGTGCTTCAAGTTCAGAAGTGACCCAGTTCCGGCCCACGCCGACCTGTTCGAGCATCACGTGGGCAGCACCGAGGGCGATGTAGGCGAATCGC
>JACMPQ010000065.1 GCA_014377425.1 Microbacteriaceae bacterium
GAGATCGACAACGCGACGTATGGGATTATCTCCGTGCCTCGGCGGGCGTGAGGCAACGGTGGTGCTCGGGTACCAGAACCGCGGCACCCGAGCGAACTACATCAATCGCTACCGTGTCCGCGAGGCAATCCGTTCCCAAGACCCTTCGAGCAAAGAGCGCATTCTCGTTCTATGCGGAGGGTGCGTATCCGGGGAATCGCGGAAGCCGAGCTAATGGCTCGCTACGCCCGAGTTGAACTCAACTACACGGGTCCGATCCTCACTGACCCAAACAGTGACACCACCTGGGAGAATATCCAGAATGCGATCCCCCTGATCGAGCACGCTGATGTGATCAAGATTGTGTCCAACTCGCTGCATGCCGAGAAAGGCCGCGCGTACCTCTGGAAGCTGCGTCCGGAGCTGGCACAGCGACTCGCGCCGGCACGAGAGTATCGATTCGGCGAGATCATCTTCATCAAGCCTGTCGCCGCGGTCATCGGCCTGAAGAAGCTTCGAGGTCTGCGGCCCTGAACTCGCGGCGCCGGCCGTGAAGCGGTAAAGGCGATCGTCTGTGTTCCGCAAGCCGGACGTTTACCGCGTCAGATCCATGCAACCATCAGCGGACACGTGGCCATGTCCCTTGGGGCAGGCATGCGGGGGATCATCGTCGCCGGTCTCGAAACGTTTTCATGGCCCGATAGGGATCAAACAGTGCCGACTGGGAAGACTATGGATTGATAGTGCGCCGCAGCCGGTTCGGTTTCGGGCTGAGTCACGAGATTCCGCGGCTTCACTTGGCCGGTCGTAGGTCAAAAACTCAAATTCCACGTTTCTTCATCCATCGTGCAAGGAAGAATGCGGAAATTCCGATCACGATTAGGACAGGGCCAATGATCAGGAATACGGAATCCATCGCGCCGGTCGCGGCCCGGATGAATTGAAATACCCCGACGACAATAACAACCCAAGGCAGAACCTCGCGGAGAGGGTTGAAGCGCAGGGTACGAAACCTTCGAGGCCTTGCGTCTGTATTGTCATCTTCATCGCTCATGCGCTAAGAGTGGCAGCGATGAACCGCACCGGGCCAGGGATTGACAACTATGACCGGCAGAGGATCATCCAATGTGCGCACCCCGTCACCCTGCCAAGTACGAGAAAACCCCGCTACCGCGAAAGGGTCTCCCGAAAGCCGGACGGCCAGCGGGTCCTGATTTTCACCGCGATAGCTAACTAGGCTTCGATCTGCCGTCTTCATTTTCGGAAGCCCAGTATTGGACCACCAGATGGTTATTCCAAAGAATCATCAGAATTCTGACCACCGCAAGGACGGCCAATCCAGCCGCAGCAATTGCCAGAGGCGCTAGTCGGACGGTCACAGCCATGATGACGCCCAAGGCGACGATAAACAGCAGGTAGATCCATTGATTTGAGTACTCTCGTCGGGGCATGACTGACCGTAACAGCCTTCACGCCATCGAGGGAGCTGTGAAAATGGGCTCCGAAATGCTCAACGTTCAGTATGGATGAAATGCAAAGGCGTGACCGGTGTGGCGATCTCCCGCCCACAAGCCGGACCTTCAGCGCGACAGATCCGCGCAACGATCGCCGGTATCGCGGCCGCTTCACTTCGGCACGCTCTTTTGCGTCGTCGCGATCCTGAGGTGCGTTGGCGGCGCAGGAGAAAGGCAACATGCTGGAAGGAGAGACCCTAGTCAGCGCCTCGGAGCCGTTGCCTCTGTGCGAGTTGTTCGAGTTAGTATTTGACGCGACGGCAACCAGGTGGCCATGACCGCAGCGTTATCCACCGGCCTCGACCAGATCAGCGGTCAGTCGACTTCGCGCTGCGACTGTCTTCCAGACCACGATCGTGCCGGCCAGAAGTATTCCCCACACGAGCAGGGCGAGCAGAGCTCCGCCGGTGCGACCGACCAGAGCCGTGGTGAGCGAAATGGCAGTGTCAAACAATCCGTGAACGGCGGCCACGGCGAGAAATGCGCCCACGATCACGCGTGCTCGTTTGAAGGCGGGCCGATCCTGGCTGGCGAAGATGACGGCGGCTAATAGTGCCGTGTACATCGGGTGAGCGAAGGGGCCAATGATTTCCCGTTCGATCGCGGTGATGGTGAGCATCTGCAAACCATTGTGGTGACCAAGCCCAAGCGCCCATGCGGTTTGGAGGTAATCCAGATTCTCGATGACGCTGAACCCGAAGCCGATCGCGCCGCCCAGGAACAGTCCGGTACGAACGTTCCTGACCGGAAGCGTGCGAGCGA
Source organism: Microbacteriaceae bacterium (assembly GCA_014377425.1). Classification (GTDB taxonomy): domain Bacteria; phylum Actinomycetota; class Actinomycetes; order Actinomycetales; family Microbacteriaceae; genus Marisediminicola. The sequence goes on from JACMPQ010000065.1 coordinate 2,256, forward strand.
ACAGCATCACTATCAGAATCTTCGAAGACTCCTCGGTGAACCCCGCCAGGGCGCGACTACCTAGCCCGGGAGTTACGGCCCTTCCGCTGCCGGTGAGTATGGCCACGATCTCGTTCAAGGGAACAGCGACCAAGACTGCCGCAGTGCCGCCGACGATCGCAGCAACGATCAGGAATGGGACTGACAGCCCGTCCCCGGGGCGCAAGCGATACGCCATTGTGTAGACGATGGCTGCTGCCATGGCCACACTCCCGCTGACTAGCAGGAGCGGCGGTACAGGGTGCGGACCGCCGGTAGGCGCCGGTGGGACGAAAGCGAATATTTCCCCGAGGAGGAAGAGATATACCCAGACGCCAACACAGCCCAGAAGGATGATGAGCCCACCACGCGGTCCGATCCATTTGCGCGGCTTCGTCCACCCCCACCAGATGCTCGTTCGCTGCCTCCATGGCAGACGCGGCCTGTGGGTGACGGGACTGCCGACCGACCCAGCGTATGCCGACGGCGGTTGATGATGCTCGGTCCAGAGTTGGCCATCCCACCACCTCCAGTGTCCCGATGTGCGCGGGTCAGGGTACCAACCCGCCGGTGGAGAAACCGGCTCACCATCGGAGATAAGCGAGCTGTCCACCGTCACCCTCGAAACCCCTTCGTGATAGTCCAACACGTCTCGTGGCTCCTATCTGGACGAAAGGAAATTCTCCTCTCCCCACTGTGACGAAACGGGTCTAGCCGAACCCGGGAACCACGGAGTCGAGTAAAGCTAAACATAACAGCGATCGAGCACAATCAGCGGTCAACGTTTGGTATCCGAGTTGCTCACGTGAGAAGCATTCGAGCGCTGGATATGCGAAAGCCGCCGGCGAAATCAGGATGGGGATCGTGGCATGGGAATTGGAGCAGTCGCTGCGCGCTATCCTCGCGGTTCTTGAGCACTTGAGCAGCGGTGATCACGCTGCACTCATGACTGAATTACTGATTGGGTACGCACGCGTATCCACAAACGAACAAGACCTGACCGCTCAACAGAACGCTCTCGAAAGGCTCGGAGTCCGGCCGGCCCTGATCTACACCGATCATTGGCTGACCGGCACCAATCGGGCCCGGCCGAGGTTGCGCGGAGCACTCGCCGCGTGCCGCAGTGGTGACACGCTCGTCGTTGCCAAACTCGACCGGCTGGCACGTTCCCTTCGCGACGCCAAAGACATCATTGACGAACTCAGCGCCCAGGACGTGAAACTCAGCATCGGCGGATCGATCCACGACCCCAAAGGCCCCGTCGGAAGGCTCCTGTTCAATGTCCTCGCCATGGTTGCCGAGTTCGAGTCCGACTTGATCCGCGCCCGAACCCGGGAAGGTATGCAGGTCGCGAAAGCCAAAGGCAGAGGCAGACTCCGTGGAAAGCGACCCAAGCTCTCGGCCGCGCAGCAACGCCATCTGAGGGAGATCCACGAAGCGGGAACTCACTCCACCGCCGAAATAGCCGAGCTCTTCAACGTCGCCCGATCAACCGTCTACCGTCTACCGAACTATCGATCGACAACTAGCGCCAAAACACTGAGAGCAACCACTGACGTTCCCGTTGCACGACATCAGCGCCTACAACGGGATCCACTACCGGACTACCAGGGTGGCGGTGGTGCCGGAAATCCGGTCATAAGGTGTTCGACCGGTGCCGAAGAATAGCGATGCAATGTAAACGAGTGGCAGTACGTAGGCGAATGCCGTGATCACCCAGATCGATGGCGGTATGGAATCCGCCGCACTCGCCGCGACGATACGGTAGACGGCCGCATGCCCAACCGTCCAAGGCACGGCTAACTTCATCGTGTTGCGGGCGAGGGCCCGTCGAAATGAGACACGCTGCCCCGTGCGTGAATTCACGACGAGGAGGTGTCGAACGCGTTTACCGATCGACGCTTCGCGCGCGGACGATTCAAACCCGGCGAGCATGAGGGTCACCGGAACCACAAGAATGACCGTCGCGAGGATGTTCTGAGCGACGACCGTTAGCCCACCGGTAATCCCAGCCAAATAGAGTGAAATGCCGACGGCAGCAACAACGGCTACCCAGACGAGTATGCAGAGCCAGTCGATCACCCAGGCGAGCAGGCGGTTCCATGGGTGCCGGTTCATGCTCTCGACCCTATCGGCGAGTTCAGCTTGGGCGAGTCCGCAAGCCGGACGGTCTGTGCTGCGGCTCGGTCAGAATTGTCAGGACTGCTTCTCTTGTCGGCAAAGCGCGTCGTGGATGTTCCGGGTCGTGCCCAACGGATGCTGGCTTCTGTCGAATTCGATGCGGCTTTCATGACTGTTGCTACGCTCTGCGCAGCTATCTCCAGCTCCACGGATCGGCGCCTGGCGTGAGGGGCGGTCAACCGTCGGCCACGGTTAGTGTTGCAGGCATGCGGTCACACGAATGAGCCAGTCAACGATGGTCATGCTGAGCATTGTGTTCTCCCTCGCGGTTTTGGTGGGCGTGACCGCATTCGTGTCGAGTCGTGCTCGCCGCACGTCGAGCGTGTCCAAACGTGAGGCGACTCGGTCGGAGGTTTTGTTCATCGTGTGCGCGCGACGCTGGCAGAGCAGGTTGCTTCGAGGGGTCGGCATCCTCTTCGTCGTCATCGGATGCCTGTTGGCGCTAGTCGCGTTTGTGCCCAGTGGTACTTCATCTGCCCAGGGAGCCGTCATCCCCGGAGCGATCATCGCGATCGTCGGGATCTTTTTCTTGTGGCTGGCGCGAGGGTTGGCGCATTTGCGTCTCGAGGTGACTCCCAACTCGATCTGGGTGTTCGGGTGGACAGACCAACCGCGTGAGATCCGTGTCATTGACATCTCACGTCTTGGGGAACTGGCTAGCAGCAACTATGGCGGGGTGGTGGCACAGTTTGAGCACGGTCGGTCGTTTAACGCCAACCGGCTGATGCTCGGCTACCCCCAACTGATCGACTACTTCCAAACCCATCGCCCCGACCTTGAAGTCCCCGAATCCTCGCGGCCGCTATGAGCGACGACACCAGGCATGCACGTCGAGTGTCCATAGCGGGATCTCGAAGGTATCGGTGCGGCGATGCAGTCCACCATTCGGCGCGGAGGTCGAGCCCATGGCTTTGAGAATCGGGAAGGCCCCAATGGGTAGCAAGCCTCGCTCTCGTCGCCAAGATCTGATCAGGACGATTCCTCTTGGTACCGTTTTCCCCGGGATTTTTATCGCGATCGCATCGGTTCAGCAACCCAATCTTGGCGACGCGATGCGGCAGGATTGGCTCTTCGTCGTTCTGGCGTTCATCGTCGGTGCGCTGACGGTGGCTTTGCCCCGCAAGTTCCCGCTGATCGCATCGATCGTCGCACTCGTGGTTTTTGCCGGCATATCTAACAGCACTGCGTTCGATGCGTTTGCGCTGCAATGCTGCGTCCTGGCTGGGTTCTTCTTCGGACTGTGCCTGCGCTCACTGCTGTACCAGTGGAAAAACTGGAACGACCCCCGCTCGAAGAACGTTCACGCCTAGGGGTGGGCTGCTGCGTGGATTTCGGGCAGCGGATTGATGGTTTTTGTTACGCTGCCAGGGCTGGCGGCTGGTAACAGTAGTGGACTTCGTTGGGGCGTCGGTAATCGAGCGCTGAGTGACGTCGTCGGCTGTTGTAGAACCCCTCGATGTAGGCGATGACATCACGTCTGGCCGGCGCCTTGGTGGCGTAAACGGTGCGGTGTATGCGTTCGTTCTTCAGCGCTGAGAAGAACGATTCGGCCATCGCGTTGATGCCCCTTTGTTGTCAATTCGTGCTGCGCGGGGTTTTTGTGCTGGTCGGGCAATGCTTTCAGGATGGTGAAGATTTCGCGTGCGAGGTGTCGTTTGAGGCAGCGGATGACGTCTCGCTTGCTTTTGCCTTTCTCGGTGTGGTTCTGTAGGTAATTCTGGGTGGTTTCATCCCATCGAAGTCGCGTAAGCACGATTCGATATAGGGCTGCGTTGGCTTGCCGGTTCCCACCGCGATTGAGGCGCCGTTTCGTCTCAAACCCCGGAGTGGTCGAACGCAAGATCTTCCAACAGCATGGCAAACGCGACCACCACACGCACCGGCCACAACGCGAACACAGCCCCCAAATCAGCCTTCAAACACGTAACTGGACGGTATTGAGGCTAGGACTCCAACTGACACTCGCGGCGCGGAGAACGAATATCGCCGGTCTCGGATCCCACTGGTTACGAGACGCTTTGGTTACGAGACAGAGCAACGCCGCAGATCGCCCGCCGTCCCTCTTACGGGCACTTTCTCGGCCTGAATCCTTTTTTTATCAGAAAGAACGCGGCGCAAAATTCGGGACGACCGACCTATTCGTTTGGGCTGAGCTGGGTGTCGTAATGGGTGGTCTCGCCTACAGTCCAAACCACTACTAGGTAGGACAGATGGAGCCTATTTTTCACCCAGGCGATATCCTTCGACGGAATC
>JACMPQ010000066.1 GCA_014377425.1 Microbacteriaceae bacterium
CTGATGGCGGCGCCGCTGCGACCCGCACGCCCGGTGCGGCCAATGCGGTGTACGTACGACTCGGTGTCAATGGGGATGTCGAAATTCACCACGTGGCTGATGCGCTCTACGTCGAGGCCGCGCGCCGCGACATCCGTGGCCACCAAAATGTCAAGCTTGCCGGACTTCAGCTGGTTGACGGTGCGCTCGCGTTGGGCCTGAGCGACATCGCCGCTGATCGCCATTGCGGAGTAGCCGCGCGCCCGCAGCTTCTCGGCCAGGGTTTCGGTCTCGTTTTTGGTGCGAACGAAGACAATCATTCCCTCGAAGTTTTCCACCTCGAGGATGCGGGTGAGGGCGTCGACCTTTTGCGGATACGACACCATCAGGTAACGCTGGGTGGTGTTGGCCGAGGTGGTGGTCTTGTTTTCGACCGTGATCTCTTCCGGGTCGTTCAGGTACTTCTTTGAGATGCGACGAATCTGTGGCGGCATGGTGGCCGAGAACAGGGCCACCTGCTTGTTATCCGGGGTGTCGGCGAGAATTGTCTCGACATCCTCGGCGAAGCCCATTTTGAGCATCTCGTCGGCCTCATCGAGCACGAGGTACTTGAGCTCGGAGAGATCGAGGGTGCCCTTTTCGAGGTGATCCATGATGCGACCGGGGGTACCGACCACGATGTGCACGCCACGGCGAAGCGCCGAAAGCTGCACGCCGTAAGCCTGGCCGCCGTACACCGGAAGCACGTGCACGCCGCGCATCTGGGCGGCGTACTTCTCGAACGCCTCGCAGACCTGCAGGGCGAGCTCACGGGTCGGCGCGAGAATGAGCGCCTGCGGGCTCTTCTGCGACACGTCGAGGCGGGAGAGGATGGGCAGCGCAAAAGCTGCGGTTTTACCGGTACCGGTTTGGGCGAGCCCCACCACGTCGCGACCGGCCAGAAGCGGGGGAATGGTGGCCGCCTGAATTGCGGAAGGGGTCTCGTAGCCGACGTCCTTGAGCGCCTTCAACACCGCGTCGCTGAGACCGAGCTCAGTAAAAGTTTTGGTAGCCGGAGCAGATTCTGCTCCGCTGGGCGCTGTTGTATCAAGAACCGTCATCCTCTAACGGTAGTGCGTTGAGGGATCGTCGAGAGCAGCGCCCGTCGCCAAGGTGATTGCCCTATCGCTACCGCTATCGCTATCGCCATCGGCTCGGGGGCAAAATCTTCGCCGCCTCGCAAAGTCTTGAACGAGCCTAAAAAGCTTCGGGCTCCCGTCGGGGGCGACTGCCACAGCGCAGCTCGGGTGAGGAAGGATTTGCTCCACGATAGCTACCCGCGAGTGCCCTCCCGCAATGCCGACGTATGCAGCCCGAGCCGGGGAGTGTTACTGCTCGGGCGTTCGCTGGCGTCGAGTTGTCGGTAGTCGCGCGGGGTCATCCCCGCTTCAGCGAGAAATTGTCGGTTGAAGTTGGCGAGGTTGCTGTAACCGACCTCAGCGCAAACAGAGGAAATGGAGATCGTTGTCATTTCGAGCAAGCGACAGGCATTCGCTATTCTCAACTTTTTCACCGTATCGCTGAAGGTGAGGCCGCTGGCCCGTTTGAAATATTTGGAGAACGACGGCTCCGACATGTGCGCTCGGCGAGCGGCCTCAGACATTCGGATCCGAGAAGAAAGATTCTCGAAAATATAGGAAAGTCCAGCCTCCACCGCCAACCTGGCCTCGCTCCCCTCGGCGGCAGCAAACCATTCTCGAGTAACGAACATTTTCTCGTTGCCGGGGGAACTCGACAGCACCCAGAGCAGGGCAAAAAGATGCGACATTCTTTTCGCCCCGGCTGTTCGACCAATCTGTTCAATTTCACGAGCTGCCTCAAGGGCCGTCTCCCCACCAAAAATGATTCCCAACTGGGATTGATTCAACAGTTCCGTGATTCCACTGAGTTCAGGCATTACACCGATGCACCGGCTCAGCCAGTCTCCGTCGAATTGCACCACGGCGTCTCGGCCCAGAATAATCTCTCCCGGCTCGAGGTCGCTCATCCAGTCGTGCGGGAGCCCGGCACCGATCATGGCCACGTGGCCTGGAGCAAATGGACCAATTTCATCGCCGATGATGTAGCTGCCGGTGCCCTTGCGAATCAAATGAATTTCATATTCTCGATGAAAGTTCCAGCGTGCGATTTCGCTGGGGTAGTCATGTTCTAACCATCGAAACGATTCGCTCGGCAATAGCGGGATGACCTCGCGCGAAGCCGGGCGGTCGAGCCAGCGTGTCAGCCGCGTGGGTAGCTCATGGGCCGGGGCTTCACCGGAGGGCAATAACGGTTTTATCACGGCACCAGCTCTTCTCGAATTTTGAAGGGGAGACAGAAAGCGACAATACTTTCTGAGAAAACGCCGCATTCAGGCTGATTTTGCGGTGTCCGAATGTCGAATCCCATAACAATTTGATTTCGGCCCGCTCGACGTCGATTCGGCCGTGGAAAAAAAGTACCACTATGGCAGCGGGTTCGAACTGGTGATCGGATTTCAATCGCTATAAGTTTCTGATGTCGGGTGGAGCGCAGCTCTCCCAGCGGTCACGTCTTCCGAGCCCTCTGCATGGCAGCAGTGGGTATGGCAGAACTGAGCAATTCCGCAGCAGCCTCGATGGCTCGCCCGGGCTCGCCCGCGCGATCGCATCCGTTGGTTACATCTCCTTTTGGTGACCCCGACGGCTGCCAGCACATACCCGCACCACTCAGCACCACAATCGCATGCACCAAAACAGTAAGCACCAAAACAAAGGAGTTCCAATGCTTGTAAGAAAACGCTTTCTCGCCATGGGGGCAGGGCTCGCGATCACCGGGCTCGCGCTCAGCGGTTGCGCCGGAGCGGGGTCAACCTCGTCGGCGGCGAAGTCGGTCACCCTGACCCTCGCCACCGTGAACAACCCGCAGATGAAGGACATGGAACAGCTCAAGGGATCGTTCGAAAAGGACAACCCGGGCGTGAAGGTCAACTTCGTGCAGATGGAAGAGGGCGACCTTCGGGCCGCTGTCACCGCCGACGTTGCATCCGGAGCCGGCCAGTACGACGTAGTCACCGTGGGCGCCTATGAAGTACCGCAGTGGGGTGCCCAGGGCTGGCTCACCGACCTCACCGACAACCTCAAAGCCGACAAGAGCTACGACGTCGGCGACATTTTGCAGCCGGTGCGCGACGCCCTTTCCTCGGGCGGCAAGCAGTACGCAGTTCCTTTCTACGGCGAGTCATCGATCTTGATGTACAACAAGGAAATGTTTGCCAAGGCTGGCCTGACCATGTCGGATCACCCGACCTGGCAAGAGGTCGCGGCCGCCGCGAAGGTGTTGAACACTCCGGAGCACGCCGGCATCTGCCTGCGCGGTAAGCCCGGATGGGGTGACCTGTTCGCCCCGCTCACCACGGTCGTTCAGACCTTCGGTGGTGCCTGGTATGACGAGAACTGGAAGGCCCAGGTGAACGCACCGCCGTTCGTTGAGGGTGTGCAGTTCTATGTTGACCTGCTCAAAGCTGCCGGCGAAAAAGACCCGGTCTCCAACAGCTTCACGGAGTGCCTCAACCAGCTCCAGTCCGGCAAGGTCGCCATGTGGTACGACGCCTCGGTGGCGGCATCCATCCTTGAAGACCCGAAGACCTCGGCCGTCGCCGGCAAGATGGGCTACGTACACGCACCCGTGTACAAGACCAAGGAATCCGGCTGGCTCTGGTCGTGGAACCTCGCCGTTCCGAAGACCTCGAAGAACGCCGACGCTGCCGTGAAGTTCGTCAAGTGGGCCACCAGCAAGGACTACCAGCAGCTCGTTGGTAAGACCCTCGGCTGGACTCGCGTTCCCCCGGGGGCACGCACCTCGACCTACTCGATCCCCGAGTACAAGACTGCCGCCGCCGCCTTCGCGCCGATCACCCTCGACGTGATGAACTCGGTCAACCCGAAGCAGCCCGGGCTCAACCCGCAGCCGTGGGTGGGCATCCAGTACGTGACCATCCCCGAGTTCCAAGACGTGGGTAACCAGGTCGCACAGCTGGTCGCGGATGCCATCGCCGGTCGCACCACGGTGAAGGAAGCCCTCGACAAGGGTCAGGTCATCGCGCAGGCCGCGGGCGACAAGCAAAAGAAGTAGCACGGCACCACCGCAGCAACTGAGGGTGGGGCTGGTCGGGAAACCGGCCAGCCCCACCCTTGACTCGACGATGAGGACAGGCGACAGATCATGACAACGACGCTCGAAAAAACTTTCAGCCCGCCGCGCAAACCGCGGGTTGCCGTGACCCCGGCGCTTCGCAAAAAGGGCCGCCAAGCTCGAGCCCTCGTGCTGCCCGCCCTAATCTTCTCGATAGTGATCACCCAAATACCGTTTTTGGTCACAATCTATTTCTCGCTGTTGAACTGGAACCAACTTCGGCCGAGTGAAATCAAATTCGCCTGGTTCGACAACTACAAAGTGGTCTTCACCGGCCCCGACTTCTTGCCGTCACTCATCTCAACGGTGATCATCACCGGCTCATCGGTGGTGCTGTCGCTTCTGCTCGGGCTGTTTTTCGCCATCCTGCTCGACCGCAAATTTTTCGGCCAGGGTCTCGCCCGCACGCTCATGATCACGCCGTTTCTGGTGATGCCGGCTGCTGCCGCCTTGATCTGGAAGTGGTCACTGCTGGACGTAAACGTGGGCATGATCAACTTCGCGCTCAAACTTTTTGGAGTGCCGGCCGTCGCCTGGAACACCGACTTTCCGGTGTTGACCATCATCATGATGCTCACCTGGCAGTACACGCCGTTCATGATGCTGATCCTGCTGGCAGGGTTACAGAGCCAAAGCCGCGAGGTTTTGGAGGCCGCCTCGGTCGACGGCGCGGGCCCCTGGCGCACCTTCCAGTTCATGACCCTCCCTCACCTGCGCCAATATATTGAGATCGCGACCCTCCTCGGCTCGATCATGCTCTTGCAGGCGTTTGACCCAATCGCGATCATGACCAAGGGCACAGGGGGATCCAAGACCCTCTCCTATCTGCTCTACGAACGGGCCTTCATCGGTCTCGATGTGGGCCAAGCGGCAGCCTTCGGGGTCGTGACCGTGGTGGTCACAATCGCCGTGGCCAGCATCGCCCTGCGCACGCTATTCAAGGTATTCATCGACGGAGGAGAGCGCTGATGCGTAAGACTCGCGGCACCCTAATCACCACCCTGACCTGGTTTCTGGTCGCCCTGTTTTTCTTCCCCATCGGCTGGATGGTGTTCACCAGCCTCAAATCCGAGGGTGACGCCGCCTCCATCCCGCCCAAATTTCTGGCCACTCTCAATTTTGACCAGTACGCGATCGTCTTCGACCGCGGTATGGGTTCCTACCTAATGAACTCCTTCACCGCGAGTATCGGATCGACACTGTTGGTGCTTTTGCTGGCAATTCCCGCAGCGTATGCGCTCAGCATCCGGCCAATTAAAAGCGTGAAAGACGTGCTGTTCTTCTTCATCTCCACCCGCTTTCTGCCGGCTGCCGCCTCGATTCTGCCGGTGTTCTTTATTCTGAAGGCGCTCGGGGCGCTCGACAACATCACGGCACTGGGCTTGCTCTACGCGGCAATGAACTTGCCGATTGCAGTCTGGATGATGCGCTCCTTCTATAACGAGGTGCCAATGGAAATCGTCGAGGCGGCCCAGGTTGACGGCGCGAGCCTGCGGGTGGAGCTGACTCGGGTGGTGCTGCCGATTCTGTTACCCGGAATCGCCGCAGTGGCACTCATCTGCTTCATCTTCTCCTGGAACGAATATTTTCTCGCCACCCTGCTCACCACCTTCCAGGCGCGCACGACCCCGCCATTTCTCGCCAGCTTCGTGGATGGCCGCGGTCAATTTCTGGCCGTGCTGTCTGCCGCCTCAACTTTGGCGGTGCTTCCGGTAATCATCGCCGGCTGGGTCGCCCAAAAGCAGCTTGTTCGAGGACTCGCCATGGGCGCCGTTAAGTAATCTTCCCCCTAACTTTCATCGTCACTGACCCTCTTCGTCACAGAAACGAGCTCAACCATGACTCGACTCAGCGCTGCAACGCTCTCTCAGCTGGGCACCGACGTTGCCCGTCCCGGCTACGACCGAAGCGCCATCACTGCGGGCATCGTGCACATCGGGGTCGGCGGATTTCACCGCGCTCACCAGGCCGTTGCCATCGACCGCTTGCTGACCCTCGGATTGGCTCAGGAGTGGGGTATTTGTGGCGTGGGGCTCCTTGAGGGCGACCGCCGCATGAAGCAGATCTTCGACGAACAGGACTGCCTCTACACCGTGGTGGTCAAGCACGCCGACGGGAAGCGCGAACCCAGCGTGATCGGCAGCATCGTTCAGTACCTCTTTGCCCCGGATGACCCCACCGCCGTGATCGAGAAGATGGCGAGCCCCGACATTCGCATCGTTTCACTCACGATCACCGAGGGCGGTTACAACTTCGACCGGGTCACCGGCGAGTTCGTGGCGAGTACTCCCACGGTTGCCGCCGACCTCGTGGCGGGTTCGATTCCGGTCAGCGCCTTCGGTTTCGTTACCGAGGCGTTGCGTCTGCGACGGGAGCGCGGCATCCCCCCCTTCACCGTGCAATCCTGCGACAACATCCAGGGCAACGGCGATATGGCGCAGCGGATGTTCACCTCCTTTGCCCGCATCAAAGACCCCGACCTTGCCGACTGGATCAGCGAAACAGTGCGCTTCCCGAACGCCATGGTCGATCGCATCACCCCGGTGACCTCGGCAGAGGACATCACGGCCACGGCCGAGCTGATCGGACTCGACGACGGGTGGCCGGTAGTGTGTGAACCGTTTTTCCAATGGGTGATCGAAGACGATTTCCCGCTCGGTCGGCCGCCTTACGAGCGGGCTGGCGCCCAGATGGTGACGGATGTCGAGCCCTACGAATATATGAAGCTGCGACTCCTCAATGCGAGCCACCAGGGCCTGTGCTATTTCGGGTACCTGAGCGGCTACCGGTTTGCGCACGAAGCCACCCGAGACCCGGCAATTTCCAGCTTTCTTACCCGGTACATGGATCGGGAGGCGACGCCGACGCTTCATCCGGTGCCCGGGATTGATCTCGGGGCCTACAAAGCCATGCTGATTGAACGCTTCTCCAATCCCGAAGTGCGGGACACGCTCGCCAGGCTCTGTGCGGAATCATCCGATCGCATCCCGAAGTGGCTGGTGCCGGTGATTCGTGATCAGCTACGAACCGGCGGTGAAATCGACTGTTCCGCGGCCATTGTTGCCAGTTGGGCCCGCTACGACGAGGGCATCGATGAGCAGGGTGAAGCAATTACCGTGGTGGATCCGTTGCGCGATGAGTTGATGGCTATTGCCGCCACCCAGCGCGAAAATCCGCTCGCGTTTCTCGAAAACACTCAATTGTTTGGCGATCTCGCCGAAAACAAGCGTTTCGCCGCCGCCTATCTCGCAGCCCTCAACTCGCTGATCGAAAACGGTGCGCACGCCACGGTGGCGTCGTACGCCGCTTCGCCGACGGAACTGGTTCTGTGATGAGCGACCGGTCTAACAACCTCAGCGCGGTCCTTTACGGTGCCGGCGATCTTCGCATCGAGGATCGCCCGGTACCCGTGCCGGCGCCGGGTCAAGTGCTCGTGGAGATCGGCGCGGTCGGCATCTGCGGTTCGGATGTGCACTACTACGACCACGGTCGGATCGGCCGGTACGTGGTTGATTCGCCCATGATCGTGGGTCATGAATCGGCGGGCACGATCGTAGCGGTGGGGGAGAATGTATCCCCGGATCGCATCGGGCAGCTGGTCGCGCTTGAGCCGGGAGTTCCTGATCGAACCTGCGAGCAGTGTCTCGCCGGGCGGTACAACCTGTGCCCGAACGTGGTCTTCTTCGCCACCCCGCCGGTCGACGGATCAATCAGCCGCTGGGTGGCCATCGACCAGTATTTTGCCCATCCGGCGCCGGACAACCTCTCCGTCGATGAGGCGGCGATGGCCGAACCCGTGTCGGTAGGGGTGTGGGCGGCGAAAAAAGCGGAAATACGCGCGGGAGATCGCGTGCTGGTTACCGGCGCCGGCCCGATTGGTCTATTCGCGGCGCAGGTGGCGAGAGCATTCGGTGCGAAGAACATCACCGTTACCGACGTCAGTGTGTTTCGGCTTGCCGTGGCTCGACAGCTGGGGTTTACCGCGATAGCGGCGAGCGACCCGCTGCAAAGCGAATTCGATGTGCTACTGGAGTGCTCTGGGGCGCCGTCGGCGTTATCCACCGGGATGCTGGCTCTCGCCGCCGCCGGGCGCGTTGTGCTGGTCGGAATGGGCGTCGATACGGTCAGCATCAATGTGCCGCTCGTTCAGGGCAAAGAGCTCACCATCTCGGGAATCTTCCGCTACGCCAACACCTACCCGCTCGCACTCGATCTGCTCGCCTCCGCGGCGGTGACCACCGAACTTATCGTGACGCATCACTTTTCCCTCGCAGAGACGGAGTTGGCCCTCACCCTTGCGCGCCGCGATCCGAATGCGCTCAAGGCAATCGTTCGGCCGCACTCGTAACACTCGGCGCCGTTGGGCCGGCGGTTTCAAGTCACGCCGAATCGCCGACACAAAATGATGACACGAATTGACGCCGCGAATCGTTGCTGAATCACCGCGATGCTAAGGTTTCGCCATGCTTCGCACTGCATCGGTGGGCCGGGGAAAAGTCCTGCAGATCGGAGCCACCCTGAAGGGTATTGGGGCTGGCCTCGGACTAGACCTCGTCCGTGGCCGCCGGCTTCTCCTGCACCAAATCCCGGTAGCGGTCGCCACCATGATTGTGGCATTGCGGCAACCTGCCGGATTCAACAGTACAGAGCTGTATGTTCTTCTAGCCGCTGCTGCGATCCTTTCGGCCGCCGGTTTGAGTGGGGTGCTATTGGGCACACAGCGACTCCTTTGGGCCAAGGTGATCCCCACCCTCGATATCGTCGTCATCTCTTTGCTGGCCGGAATTCCGCAGCACTTCACGCTCAGCATCCTGCTCATCTTCCCGGTGATGTGGCTGGCAGCCGAAGTGAATCTTCTGGCGATTGTGCTGCTTGCTCTGCTCCCCGTTCCGCTGGTATGGCTCACCCACGCTCTGCTGCCGATCCCGCTGCTCGGCCAAGAGTCGCTTCCCTCATTTGCCATACCTCTGGTGGTCGCGATCGCCGGTGTCGGCGTTAACCGCATCACCCTCCGCGAGCGGCTGCGCCGAAACCTAGCGACTCTGCAATTGCAGGCGCTCTCTGCCGAGCTGCTTGAAAGCCAGCAACGGGTGCTGTCGATTACTCATGAGATCCGCACGCCGCTTACCTCGGTTGTTGGCTACCTCGATCTTGCCCTCGAAGATGACGATTTGAGCGAACCCACGCGGCATCGGTTGCTTGTAGCGTTACAAAATTCGGATCGTCTGCTTGTGCTGATCGCGACCCTTTTGCTAACCGCTCGCGAGCGCGATCGCGCTGTTCTGGATCGTGCTGCCCCGGTCGTTCGAGTCACAGTGCCGGTGCCGGTGCCGGTGCCAGCGCCGGTGCCAGCGCAGGGAGATCTCTCCGAGCTCGTGCACCGTGCGGTGGAAGCGATCGCACCGCTCGCGGCACGCGGAGCAATCACGATAGAACGTGGCGATTGGGCCGTCGCCGCGCCACAGGTGCTCGACCCCATCGGGTTTCGCCAGGTTCTCGATAACGTGCTCTCAAACGCGGTGAAATACAACCGGCGGCCCGGCAGAGTCACCATTGAGTTGCGCTGGGCCGCGGCGTCCGCTCAGCAATCGGCACGTCGGCTGCTTTGCGTGACCGACACCGGCAACGGGATGTCGATGAGCGAACAGTCTCAGCTCTTCCGGCCGTTTTATCGCACCGCTGCCGCCCTTGCCTCAGGGCTTGCGGGCAGCGGCCTCGGCCTAGGCATTAGCCGAGAGATCATGCGTCGCCTCGGTGGTGACCTCTATCTTGAATCGGAAAGTGGAGCGGGAACGACCGTTTTCGTCCTACTTCCATTGGAATGGCCCGCGAACTAAATAGGGGCGGAATCCACCGGTGCTCAGTTCGCGGGCCAGAATTCACCCCCCGGTGACGCTACTGTTTAGCCGGCCCAGCTGCCGCTGCCGCTGCCGCTGCCGCTGACAGTGTTGTTGGCGTGGTCGGCTTCGGCGTGGTTGCCGGCGTGGTTGCCGGCGTGGTTGCCGGAATGGTTGCCGGCGTGGCCTTCGCCGCTGACCGGGCTGCTGCCGGTTCCGCGAGGGCGATCGTCAATTGATCAGTCACGGTTTGCTTGGCAAAGGTGGTCGACTTCGCGCCGGTCTGCACCAGAATCTCGTAGCTGATGGCGAGGGTCACGCTGCGGGCTTTGGCGGGCAACGGCGGGAGAGTAAGGATCTCGTTGTAGGAAAACGGGGCAGTGATGAGATACCCGGGGCTTACCGAGGCGGCATCCGTCAAGACCGCTGGGGCGGGGAGAGCACCGTTCGGTCCGGATACCGTGGTGACCACTGACAATCGAGACAAATAAATCGACCTATTCGGGTCGGCGGTGAATGAACCGGAGAGGCAGAACGTCAGCGGTTTGTCGGCGGAAGCCAGCCAGCGGTCCATCCCTAGGGTGGACCAGTAACTGGCGGAGAAGGTCACGCCGCTGTCCGCTAAATCGCGGTGAGCGGTTCCTGTCGCCAAATCATTCTTGATGGCTATCGGAAGAGCTACCGAACTCGTCGTTGCACGGGCGGCAGGCGCAGCATCGGGCCCGGTCGAGAAGCTCAGGGGGATGAAACTGCAGCCACTCAAACTCGTTGCTATGACCGCACCAAGAGCAAGGTGAACAGGAATATGGGAAAAAAATTTGGTCGACATGATCGTCTCCGGATTTCAGGCAGGGGTGGGTTGCCGCCTGAGAGATTACCGGCGCGGCACGGCGTGATTTCGGGGTAATCGAACAATTGCGGCAATCTTGATGCGATCTTCGACGGAGCCCGTGCTAGCCCTGCGGCGGCGGTGACAGCCTCCTCTCCATGGACATCGAAAACCCCTATCTCAGGCTTCAGCCCACAATCGACGAAGAATTTGCTTTGGAAGCAGACCAGTACTTTGAGCGCGTGAAACAACTGCCCACCTATCGCTCCCGCATCGGCTGTGTTATCCCCGCCTACAACGAATCTGACAGCATTTCCGAGGTGCTGGAATCCCTTCTGGCGCAAACGCGGTTGCCGGATGTCATCCACGTGGTGGTCAATAACTCCACTGATGACACGGTGGAGGTCGCCAGTCGCTTCGCCGGCGCGCACACCCGCACTATTGCCCGTGTCGAGCAGACAACCGAAATTTTTGTGCATGACATTGGCGAGAATCCCGATAAAAAGGTCGGCGCTTTGAATTACGGCTTTTCTCTCATCGAGGGTAGCGACTTCATGCTGGGCGTCGACGGAGACACGACCGCCGAGCGTCATGCCATCGCCCATTTGGAGGCGGAGATCTCCTCCGACTCACGCATGGGCGGCATTTCAGCCATTTACAGCATCGACGACACCCGCCTTGGCGGGCCGGTTGCCGGGTTCCTCGTCGCCGGCCAGCGAGCACAGTTCGCGGCCTTCAATATGAAAAACATGCTGCGGGGGCGCAACATGGCCGTGCTCGGAGGACAGTATTCGATCTTCTCGATGCGAGCCCTCCGAGACGTTATGGCCATCAGCAAACAATCCACCCCCTGGGTGCGTGACAGTGAGGTAGAGGACTCGCTACTGTCACTTCAAATCAAGAGCGTTGGATACCTGACCAAGATCAGCGCTCATGCCCGAGCGGATGTGGGAGGGATGACCACCCTGCGCAGCTTGGACGCGCAGCAGGTGAAATGGAATGCCGGGGCGATCGAACTGATGTGGCCAGGGCAACGCGGCGACACGAAGGGGCAGCCGTTTCATCCGAATCTCCGCCTGCGGTGGTTCGAAAATGTCTCGATGGCCATGAACGTTCTGACCCGAGCGCTCTTTGTCATGTTGCTGGCTGGCTCGCTCGCCAACCATTCCTTTATATTCGTGCCGCTCTGGCTAATCCCTCCGGTGATTGCCTGCCTGCTCAACGTGCGCACAGCTTTCTCGATGAAGAATCACAACTGGCGCGACTTCACCTACGCGCTCTGGGTTTTTCCGGCAGAGTTCTATATGTGGGTGCGGATCGGGCACTTCGTGCGAGCGTGGACAAAGTTTGCTCGCAACAAGCAGGTTGATAGCTGGGCCGAACAAGCCAAGGCAGAGCGCGGCTCTGGCAATGTGCACCTGATGCCGTTTTTGACCACCCTCGCATTATCTGCGGGGCTCGTGTTCATCTGGCTGCAGCTCACCCCCAGCATGCAATCGATCGTTCTCACCATTGGCTGGCCCATCCTCGGGGTGACCACCATCGTGCAAACCTTCTTCATGTTTGTCACCCTGATCAAGCCGCACCGCGGCTTCCGCGTGTAACTCAGCCAACGAAAGCAACGATAAAGCCCGCCGCCCCGGTTATCGGGGCGGCGGGCTTATCGTGGCCGAGAAGCTAGGCGGCCTCGACCGCAGCCAGGCGGTAGCCGACCCCGCGCACGGTTTCAATCCACCGTGGATTGGTCGAATCGTCATCGAGTTTGCGCCGCAGGTTGCCCATGTGCGCCTCAATGGCTCGCTTGTCGGCGTCGCTGACAAAGTAGGTGGTGACGTAGCTCTCGCCGTGCAGCCACAGGGTGAGATCCGACTTGCTTCGCACCCGGCCACCGGATTGCAGGAGGGCCGACAGCAGGTCGAACTCGGTGCGGGTGAGGTCCAGCTCGACGGAGTTAAGCAAAACCTGTCGGCGAACCGAGCTCAGTCGTAGACCGTTGTGGCTAAACCAGTCCGCTGGTAGCGGCTCGGGAGCTGAGGTGAGCAGGTCGCTGGATCGAACCGTGGTTGCCGGGGACATCGCCTGCGACATCGGAACTGTCACCGGCGTGGGCGACGGTGCGCGCATCGAATCACGGGAATGGCCATCGAATGCATCCCGATTGTTCGGCCCCGACTCCTCGATGACGGGATAGACGAGATCGTCGGGGTTATTGCTGTCATCTGTGCTGTCGGCCGCGTCGTCGGCGCCGTTGGCAGTCAGTGTTCCGGTGCTGGTGTGGCGCGCAACGCGCTGCGGCACGATCGCGGGAAGCATCGTCGGAAGAGCCTCGATCATGCCTAGGTTGGTACTCGCAGCAGACGTCTCGCGGAGTGCGGCATCCGGCTGGTCTTCGCGCAATGGCCGCCGAAGAAGCGCGTCTATGCGGGCACGCAGTTCCCGGGGTCGGAATGGTTTCGCGATGTAATCATCTGCTCCAGATTGCAAGCCCTGCAGGGTGTCGAATTCTTCGTCCCGACCGGAGACCATGATCAGGTAGCACGGGCTGAAGCGACGGATGCGCTTGGCTGTTTCGAATCCGTCCATGCCCGGCATATTCACGTCGAGGGTAATAATCGCGGGGTTGTTGTCTTTCACCGCACGGATACCATCCGCGCCATTGGTAGTGGTGACGGTGTCGAATCCGGCCTGGACCAGGATTTCTTCCAACAGGTTTCGCACGTCAGGATCATCCTCGATGATCACGGCAACCCGCCGCGTTTCTTTTTCGTAGTCCATGATTATGACCTTTCGGGTAGGTGCGAGAGCGGTCACCAAACCGAGACACAGCAACTACAGGGCATAGTCGCCGCGTCCCTGCCGCACCTTTGTCGCTCGACAAAGGTGCGGCCGTGGTGCCGTTGTGCCGCGATGAGCTACTTGACGTTCGGGCCGCGGAAAAAGATTTCTCACCGCGGTCTGAATTAGTTAGGGCTAAGCAAAGGAGTTCATCAAGACGCTCCGACCCTATCGGGAATGATGCATTTGGAACCGGAAAATTGCAGAAAGTGGCCCGCAGATAGACCGAAGATTGACCGAGTTTTTGCCGAATCATCCGGCAGTGGTGTGGAGCCCCGTCGGCGCTGGCTGCACCGGGTGCAATGCCAGCTGTGTTTAGGCCTCGGACGCCTCCTGGTCGATGGCATCCGGGCTAAACCGGTAACCCATTCCGGCCACCGTCAGCAGGTACCGCGGTTGCGACGGGACCGGTTCGAGCTTCTTCCGCAACTGTGCCAAATAGAGGCGCAGGTACCCGCTGTCTTTGGTGTGATGGGGTCCCCACACCTCGGTAAGCAGATCCTCCCGGGTCACCAAGCGGCCCGGATTTTGCACCAAAAGCTCCAGGATGCGCCACTCGGTGGGAGTCAGTCGCACCGACTCGGCCAAGGACGATCGAGTGCGAACTATTTGCTTGGCCGAGAAATCGACGGTGGCCTCGCCAAAGGCGGTCACCGGTTCCTCATCTCCGGTGGAGGTGCGCCTGGTGAGGGCGCGGATGCGTGCCAAAAGTTCGTCGATCGAGAACGGTTTAGTGACGTAGTCATCCGCTCCCGCATCGAGGGCCTCCACTTTTTCGGCCGCGCCGGTGCGCCCAGATACCACGAGTATCGGTACCTGACTCCAGCCGCGCAAGCCCTGAATGACCTCCACCCCGTTCATATTGGGCATCCCGAGATCGAGCATGATCAAATCCGGATGCTCGGCGATGGCCCGGTCGAGGGCCTGAACCCCATCGGCGGCGGTAACGATTTCGTAGCCGCGCGCGCCCAGAGTGATCTTCAGTGCGCGCAGAATCTGGGGATCGTCGTCAGCGATGAGAATTTTCACGTTTCAGGCTCCGAGCAACGGTGAATTGCTAACAATCGGGGGTGCCGCCGGCAGGGAAATCACCATGGTGAGGCCGCCACCGGGGGTATCGTCGGCCTGCAGCGTGCCGCCCATCGCGTCGGTGAAGCCCTTGGCCAGGGCGAGCCCGAGCCCGAGCCCGGTGGTGTTATCGGTGTCGCCGAGCCGCTGAAACGGCACGAAGATGTCTTCGCGTCGGTCGATGGTGACCCCCGGTCCGCGGTCGGCAACCCGAATCTCCACGATTCCGGCGAAGTTGCTGGCCGAGACGCGCACGGGGATGCCGGCGGGCGAAAACCGGCGGGCATTCTCGAGCACGTTCACCAGAACGCGTTGGAGGAGGCCGCCGTCGGCCGAAATGCTCGGGAGGTCATCGGCGAAACTAAGCTCGACATCCGCGGGGCCGAGTCCCAGCTCGGCGAGGGCCGGCAAGACGACTTCGCCCACCTCCAGCGCCGAGGTGGCGACTGCTACGGCTCCCGCCTGAAGGCGGCTGACATCCAGCAAATTGGTGACGAGCGCGGCGAGCGTATTGAGGCTTTCCTGGGCTGTAGCGAGCAGCTCTTCGCGATCACGATCAGACCAGGCAACGTCGGTGGAGCGCAAACCGCTTACAGCCGCCGTGGCAGCGGCGAGTGGCCGCCGAAGGTCGTGACTCACGGCCGCGAGTAGTGCACTGCGTAAGCGGTCGTTGAGTTCGAGCGGTCCGACCTCCTCGGCAACCTTCATCAGGTCGGTGTGTTCCAGTGCGGCGTCGACCTGGGCGGCGATCACGCCGAGCAGGCGACGTTCGGAGGCGGCGAGGTCAGGACCGTGCAACTCGAGAACGCCCCGCGTGCCGGTCGGAACCTCGGTCATCCGGTCGGCGGCACCTGCCTCGCCCACCGAATACAGCACCGTGTCTCCCACGGTAAGACTCACCTTTGAGAGGCTGAAGGCCTCCCGGGTGCGGCTCACCAGGGCCTGCAGGGCATCTTGGCCGCGCAGCACACTTCCCGAGATTGTAGCCAGCAGCTCGGATTCGGCCAGGGCGCGCACGGCAGAACGGGAGCGCCGCGCCGCCTGATCAACGACGTAGCTCACCAACAGGGCGTTGACGACATAGAGCACGAGTGCCAGCAGATGCGTCGGCTGGGCGATGGTCACGCTGTAGATGGGTTCAACGAAAAAGAAATCAAGGGTGAATCCCGAGAGGAGCGCGGCGAACACGGCCGGCCAGATTCCGCCGATCAGGGCAACAACCACAACGAGCAGTTGGTAGCTGAGTACGTCACTCGTAATCGAGTCGTTTGTGCGCCAGGTCACCAGCATCAGGGTCAGCAGGGGCCCGGCGATGAGGGCGAGCAAAAAGCCGCCGAGACGTCTTCTAAAGGTGAGCGCATTGCCCGGGCGGGGCAGGGTGAAATGGCCGCCCGCGGCCGAATGCGTCACGATGTGAACGTCGATGGCCCCGGATTCACGGATGACGGTGGCACCGATCCCCGGACCGGTGAGCGCGGCAGCGATTCGGCTCCGGCGGCTCACCCCGATCACCAACTGGGTGGCGTTCAGCGCCTTCGCGAAGTCGACCAGTGCCTGCGGGATGTCGTCGCCGATTACCTGGTGATAGCTTCCCCCGAGCTTTTCGGCTAACAACCGCTGGTCGGCGAGGGCGCCGGGATGAGACTCGCGCAGACCGTTCTGGCTGGAGACGTGTACCACCAGCAGTTCTCCCCCGGCAGAGCGCGCCGCAATCCGGGCACCGCGTTTGATCAGGGTGCTGCCTTCGGGTCCGCCGGTGAGGGCAACCACCACCCTTTCGCGGGCCTCCCATTTGCTGTCGATGCCGTGCTCGGTGCGGTAGGCGTTGAGGGCGCTGTCGACCTCATCCGCAAGCCACAGCAGGGCGAGTTCGCGGAGCGCGGTGAGGTTTCCGAGCCGAAAATAGTTCGACAGGGCGGCATCGATGCGGGCTGCCGGGTAGACGTGCCCCTCCGCCAAACGGTCGCGCAGCGATTGCGGTGCAAGATCGACGACCTCCACCTGATCGGCTGCTCTCAGCACGCGGTCTGGCACGGTCTCCCGTTGTGCGGCACCGGTGATCTGTTCCACCACGTCGCTGAGCGACTCGATGTGTTGAACGTTGACCGTGCTCATCACGGTAATTCCGGCATTCAAAAGCGCCTCGACATCCTGCCAACGTTTGTCGTTGGCCGAACCGGGGGCGTTGGTGTGGGCGAGTTCGTCGACGAGGGCGATTTCGGGGTTGCGTGCGAGAACCGCGGCGAGGTCCATCTCAATAAGCTCCACCCCGCGATGGGTGATGGTGATCCGCGGCACGACCTCCAACCCCGCCAACAGATTTGCGGTGGCGGGCCGACCGTGCGTTTCAATAACGGCTACGACGACGTCCTTGCCTTCGGCGAGGAGCCGCGCTCCCTCCTCGAGCATGGCGAAAGTCTTACCTACGCCGGGAGCTGCCCCCAGCAGTACCCGTAGTCGCCCGCGTTTCACGGTGTTATCCCTTCAGCTTGGCCAGGGCCAGGTTCAGGCGCAGCACGTTAACAGTAGGTTCTCCGAGGTAGCCGAGATCGCGTGGGCTGGTGTTCTCCGTCACAAGCGACTGCACCTCTTGCGGGGAAAGATTTCGTGCTTGCGCCACGCGGTTCACCTGAATTTCAGCGTAGGCCGGGCTGATGTGTGGGTCGAGGCCGGATGCCGACGCGGTGACCGCGTCGGCTGGGATCTGTTCCACGACCACGCCGTCGGACTCGGCGATGGTCGCCTGACGCTCCCCAATGGACTTCACGAGATCGGCGTTTTCCGGACCGAGGTTGCTGCCGCTGGAGGCGGCCCCGTCGTAGCCGTCACCCGCGGCGGAGGGCCGGGACTGAAACCACTCCGGCAGGGCCTTGCCGTCTTTGTCGGTAAAGCCCTGACCGATGAGGCTCGAGCCGGTTGGCTTCCCGTTCAGCGTTGCCAACGAACCATTGGCCTGCGCGGGCAGAAGAAGCTGACCAATTCCGGTGATGACGGCGGTGTAGCCGACGCCGAGCACCACGGTGAAAATGAGCATCGCGCGGATGGCGACGCCGTAT
The DNA here is from genome assembly GCA_014377425.1 of Microbacteriaceae bacterium. GTDB lineage: Bacteria > Actinomycetota > Actinomycetes > Actinomycetales > Microbacteriaceae > Marisediminicola. The sequence goes on from JACMPQ010000066.1 coordinate 17,796, forward strand.
TGGCGGGCCTCGGTGCGTAACGACATGTGTGGGTTCCTTTGTGTGTGGAGAGTTGGTCTGGCGGTCGGAGCTAGAAGCCCGGGAGGAGGCTCACGATGAGGTCGACAATTTTGATTCCGATGAACGGGGCGATGATGCCGCCGAGGCCATAAACCAGCAGGTTGCGGCTCAGTATCTTCGATGCCGAGGTGGCCCGGTAGCTCACCCCGCGAAGCGCCAACGGAATCAAAATCACGATGATGATCGCATTGAAAATGATTGCCGAGAGGATCGCCGAGGCGGGGGAGTGCAGCCCCATCACGTTCAGGAGCGCGAGGCCGGGAAAGACTCCGGCGAACATGGCCGGGATGATCGCAAAATACTTGGCAACGTCGTTCGCGATCGAGAAGGTGGTGAGGGCGCCGCGGGTGATCAGCAACTGCTTGCCAATGCGCACGATGTCGATCAGCTTCGTCGGGTCGGAGTCGAGGTCGACCATGTTGCCCGCCTCCTTGGCCGCCGAGGTTCCGGTGTTCATCGCCACGCCGACATCCGCCTGGGCTAGGGCCGGGGCATCATTGGTGCCGTCCCCGGTCATGGCCACGAGGTTTCCGCCGGCCTGTTCGGTGCGGATGAGGGCGAGCTTGTCTTCGGGCGTGGCCTCGGCAAGGTAATCATCCACCCCGGCCTCCGCGGCGATTGCCTTGGCGGTGAGCGGGTTATCTCCGGTGATCATGACCGTGCGGATGCCCATCATCCGCAGCTCAGCGAAGCGCTCCCTTAGGCCCTCCTTCACGATGTCCTTGAGGTAAACCACCCCGAGGATACGGCCCGCACCTGCGGCGGTTTTGGTGGCGACAACGAGCGGAGTGCCCCCGGCGTTAGAGATGTCATCGATGCGCTGCTGTAGTTCAATGCTTTCTGAGCTGGCGACGCCAGATAACGGAGCGCCGGCCGCGATCCACCCGAGCACCGCCGATCCCGCTCCTTTTCGAATCTGGGAACCGTCGGGCAGGTCAAGCCCGCTCATCCGGGTCTGCGCGGTGAAGGGCACAATTTCGCCCCTCGGCGCGGTGTCCACCGTGAATCCGAGCGTGCGGGCTAGGTCCACAATCGACTTGCCTTCCGGGGTGGGGTCGCTGAGCGAGGAAACCGCAGCAGCCGACACCAACTCCTCCTGCGGCACACCGAGCAGCGCCGTGAATTCGGCCGCCTGCCGGTTGCCGTAGGTGATCGTTCCGGTTTTATCCAGCAGCAGGGTGGTCACATCCCCCGCGGCTTCGACTGCGCGGCCGGACATCGCGAGCACGTTGCGTTGCACGAGCCGGTCCATCCCGGCAATCCCAATGGCCGAGAGCAGCGCGCCGATCGTGGTCGGGATCAAGCAGACTAAAAGAGCGATGAGCACGGGAATGCTGACGGCCGCGGCGGAGTACCCGGCGATCGGGTTCAGGCTGAGGGCCACCACCACGAAGATGATGGAAAGGCTCGCCAAGAGAATATTGAGGGCAATCTCATTTGGCGTTTTCTGGCGGGATGCTCCTTCAACGAGGCGAATCATCCGGTCGACGAAGGTCTCGCCGGGTTTGCTTGTGATTAGCACCACGATGCGGTCGGAGAGTACCCGGGTGCCGCCGGTAACGGCACTACGGTCTCCGCCGGATTCACGGATGACCGGGGCAGACTCCCCGGTGATGGCTGATTCATCGACCGAGGCGATGCCCCAGACGATATCGCCGTCGCCGGGTACCAGTTCCCCGGCCACCACCACGACGGTGTCTCCGAGGGTGAGATCTGCCGAGGAAACACTGGCCAGTGCGTTTTTTTCGGCCGAGGGATCTCCGGCCGCGTCGTAGTCCGTTACTTTTTGGGCGCTCGTGCTGGTGCGGGTCTTGCGCAGGCTTTCCGCCTGCGCTTTACCCCGGCCCTCTGCGACCGCCTCGGCGAGGTTGGCAAAAACCACGGTGAGCCACAGCCAAATGGCGATGCCCCAGGTAAAACTGGCGGGAACGGCCGACCCGCCGCTTTTGGCCGCGCCGCCAATGAACGGTTCGGAGATGGCCAGTGCGGTGGTAAAGGCCGCCCCGACCTCCACGATGAACATCACCGGGTTACGCCACATCTCGCGGGGGTCAAGTTTGCGGAATGCCCCGGGGAGAGCGGCGACAAGTTGGACTACGGTGAATGCGCTTTTCTTGGTGTCCTTCGTCGCAGAAGCGGTGCCGGGGTTTACGGGTGTGGGTTGCGCGGGGGTTTCGATCAGGATGGACATGGCTTAGTTAAGCCCTTCTGCTAGCGGTCCGAGCGCCAAAACGGGGAAGTAGGTGAGCGCCGTCACAATCACGACGACGCCGAGGAGAAGGCCGACAAATTGCGGCCGGTGGGTGGGCAGGGTCCCGGTAGTGGCCGGAATCTTCTCCTGTGCGGCGAGGGATCCGGCCAGTGCCAGCACGAAAACGATCGGCAGAAAACGCCCGAGCAGCATCGCAATTCCGAGTGCGGTGTTGAACCATGGGGTGTTGGCGGTGAGCCCGGCGAAGGCCGAGCCGTTGTTGTTGGCCGCCGAGGTGAAGGCGTAGAGCACCTCCGAGAGTCCGTGGAGGCCGGAATTCAGGATCGACGTTTTGAGCACATCTTCGCGAACCCCGGGTAGGGCGATGCTCAGGGCGGTTCCGGCGAGCACGAGCGTGGGCGTGATCAGAATGTAAATACTGGCGAGTTTGATCTCGCGCGGGCCGATCTTTTTGCCGAGGTATTCCGGCGTGCGGCCGACCAACAGCCCGGCAATGAACACCGTGATGATGGCTAACACGAGCATGCCGTAGAGCCCCGAACCAGTGCCGCCGGGAGTGATTTCGCCCAGCATCATGTTCAGCATCGCCATCATGCCGCCGAGTGCGGTGAACGAGTCGTGCATGGAGTTGACGGCCCCGGTGGAGGTGAGGGTCGATGCCGAGCCGAAGAGGGCGGAGCCGAAGATGCCGAAGCGATCCTCTTTACCCTCCAGTGCGCCGCCCGCCGCCCGAGCTGCCGTTCCGGCGCCGCTGGCCTCAAAGATCGTCATGGCGGTCAGTGACACTGCAAAGATGGTGGACATCACCGCGAGGATCGCCGTTCCTTGGCGCTTGTCGCCGACCATCGTGCCGAAGGTGCGCGGCAGCGAGAACGGAATGGCGAGCATCAAGACGATTTCGAGCAGGTTGGTCCACGCGGTCGGGTTTTCAAACGGATGCGCCGAGTTCGCGTTGAAGAATCCGCCGCCGTTGGTGCCGAGCAGCTTGATTGCTTCCTGAGAGGCCACTGGCCCGCCTGGAATAGTTTGGCTGCCTCCGGTGAGGGTCGTGAGAGACACAAAGCCATTGAAGTTTTGGATGACCCCGCCGATGAGCAACACGACGGCGACTACCACCGAGAGCGGCAGCAGCAGTCGCCACAGGCCACGCGTTAGGTCCACCCAGAAGTTGCCGATTGTGGAGGACCCGCGTCGTGACAGGCCCCGAACGAGCGCTACAGCGACGGCGATTCCGACGGCTGCGGAAACGAAGTTCTGCACCGCGAGCCCCGCGAATTGCACGGTGTACCCCATCGTTACCTCGGGGGAGTACGACTGCCAGTTGGTGTTGGCAACGAAGGAGGACGCCGTGTTGAAGGCGAGCCCTTCCGGCACCGCCGGGAGGCCGAGGGAATAGGGCAAAATCGCCTGTGTCCGTTGGAGCAGATAGACAAAGAGCAGCCCGACGATGGAGAACATGAGAACGCTGCGCAAGTACGCGCGCCAGCTTTGCTCTGAGAGTGGATTGACCCCAAGGAGGCGGTAAAAGCCGCGTTCGATTCGAAGATCACGACCGCCCGAAAACATCCGGGCCATGTAGTCGCCGAGGGGGCGGTAGATGATCGCGAGCACGGCAACGAGCGTGAAGATTTGCAGAATGCCAAAAAATACGGCCATCAGAATCGCTCCGGCTTCACCAGGGCGAACACCAAGTAGGCCAGCGTCGCAATCGCTAAAACGGTGGCTAGGGCGCTGAAAAAGATCACAGCTTTTCCACCCCGCGACCGACCAGACCCACGAGCGCAAAAACCGCGATCACCACAACAATATAGACAAGGTCAAGCACAGCGAACTCGTTTCAATCTGCTGACAGTCGGACCCGTCCGGGCCCACGCCAATGCGGCGCCGGAAATCAGTAGACACCCCCGGCTATGCCCAAATCGGCGTGCTCACGAACTCCTTACGCCGGTGTGCGCCATCCTTACGAAGTCCTAACGGCGCTCGCCGAATTGGACGAGGAACTAGGCCGCACTGGTCAATGCCGCAGCACCGTCGCGAAAAATCAGCTGCCGATTGGCCACCTTGTCGCTGAAGAATCGGTCGTGGCTGACAACCACCACCGCTCCCGGAAAGTGCACGAGGGCGCGCTCCATCACCTGTGTGCTCGGCAGATCGAGGTGGTTGGTGGGTTCGTCCAGCAGCAGAACGGATGCCCCCGATAGCAGACACTGCGCCATGGCAACCCGCGCCCGCTGGCCGCCGGAGAGGTTGCCGATGCGGTTCTTGAGGTCGGCCTCGGAGAACTGGAACATCGCCAAAAACCGGTTCACTGACTTGCGGGTGGCGATCAGGGCGAGGCTTCCGGGGGCGGCGTTCACCGCGTGGGTCACGGTGTCGTCGTTGTCGAGCTCCTCCAGTACCTGGTTGTAGGAGATCACTGAGGTTCCGGACGCCCACACTGCGGCACCGGCATCCGCTGGCTCCTGCCCGGCCAGAACGCGCAGCAGGGTGCTCTTACCGCTGCCGTTGGAGCCGATCACCACGATGCGATTGCCGCGCCGGATCTCGAAGCTGAGGTCGGCGAACAGTTCTTTCGAGCCGTAGGACTTGGTGAGACTCTCCACCCGGCAGAGAATCTCTTTCACGTGCAGACCGCCGTAAATCTCGGTGATGATCTGATCGACCGGGCGCGGGGCGCGGGATTTTTTTATTCCGGAGAGCTCCTTGCCAAGTCCCCGGCTGGCGGACTTGGCGGCCTCTCGCCGGTCGGCGATGCCCTCAGATTCGAAGGCAAGCAGCTCGGATTCGTGCACGAATTGCTGTTCCAGAGTTTTGAGTCGAAATTGCTTTTGCACCACGTATTCGGCGAAATTACCGGAGTACTCATGCAGGTGAAAGTTTTCGACCTCCACGATGCGGGTGACGACGGTGTCCAGAAACCGGCGGTCGTGCGAGACGATGATGGCGGCGCCGTGAAAATCCCGGAACCAGGCTTCCAGCCATTCCACACCGTCCACATCGAGGTAATTGGTGGGCTCGTCCAGCAGTAAAACATCCGGGTCTTCGAGCAGAATTTTGGCCAGCGCCGCACGGTTTCGCCAACCGCCGGAGAGCTCATCAATGGCACAGCTGCGATGAGCATCGTTGAAACCAAGGGTGGTGAGGGTGCGATCGATGCGGCGGCGATAGTCCCAGCCATCGAGGCGCTCCATCTCCTCAAACAGCACCGCCTGACGCGCAATCAATGCGTCGAGGGCGGCACTTGCCGAAGAGTCGAGGGCAATCGCAGCGTCAATCGCAGCTAGCTCCGCCTCGATCGCCGCGATTTCGGAGAAGAGCCCGTCGAGCACCTCGGTGATCGTCGAATTGCCGTTCAATTCGGAAAATTGCGAGAAATACCCCACCCGGGTGCCCTGCTCCACGGTGACGGTGCCTGTGTCGGGCGTGACCTGCTCAAGGATCAACTTGAGCAGGGTCGACTTCCCCGAACCGTTGCGGCCGATGAGTCCCACGCGATCGCGCGGTTCGAGGCGAAAGAAAGCCTCTCGCAGAATCTGGGTGTTCTCGAAGCGAACGGTCACGTCGTGCAATCGGATCAGGCTCATGCTGCCGTTTCTGGTGGGGAGCGTCAATGCCCACTTCTGGTGCGGGTTTCTGGTGGGAAGCGACGCTTCAATCGAGCTTCAACCGTAGCGGCGCGACGATCGCTCCCCCTTCCGCTACGGTCGCCAGATCTGCACCACCGACGGTCGGGGTCCCGCCCACGTACCGGCGGCAGCCGGAATACCAGCGGAAACGTAGTCCGGAAACAGCGAGGTTTGCGCGCCCCAGGCGCCGTTCTCTCCCGGATGTTGCACCGCCACGTAAACCATCGCCTCGCGGTCTCGAATCACCGGCCCACAGGTTTCGGCCTCCCGTGGCACCGACAAAAACTGTTGCACGTGGCCGCGTTCCGCACCGTTTAGCGGAACCTTGAATAATCCGTCACAGAAGCCGATAGCGCTGGGCGCGCCATCCGTGGCTAACCACAGGTTGCCAACCGAATCGAAGGCCACATTATCGGGGCAAGAGATTGGGGAGACTTTCTCCCGCGGGAAGCCGGCGAAGTAGCTTGAGGCATTGGTTGCCGGGTCACCGCAGACCAGCAATATGCTCCAGCTAAAGCCCCTGGCCGTCGCATCATTGTCATTCTCGGTGAGTTCGATGATGTGGCCGTCACGGTTGTTGGATCGGGGGTTCGGCTCGGTGGCACCCTCTTTTCCGGGCTTGCCCCGATCGGAGTTGTTGGTGCAAGCGACGTAGATTTTCCCGGTAATCAGGCTCGGTTCCACATCCTCGCAGCGATCCATTTTGGTGGCTCCCACGGCATCCGCGGCAAGGCGCGTATTAATCAGCGCCTCCTCGACGCTGAAGCCGGCTACCTGGCTCACACCGTCGATGACGATCGGGATCCACGCGCCGGTGCCGTCGAACTGGCCATCGGCGGGCAACACGCCGGTGCCGGCGATCTCGCTCACGGGGGAGTCCCCGCTGAATTTTGCCACGTACAGGCTGCCGCGGGTGAGCAGGGTCTTGTTACGACGGCGCGCGGCGGTGCTGCCGCGGGGATCGAAGCGGTCGGTGGAGACGAACTTGTAGAGGTAGTCGAATCTCTCGTCGTCGCCCATATAGGCGGCCACGTGCCCGGACTTTCCCACAATGACGTTGGCGCCCTCGTGCTTGAAGCGGCCCAGGGCTGTGTGCTTCACGGGTGGCTCGTTAGGTTCTTCCGGGTCAATCTCGACAATCCAGCCGAAGCGGTTGGGCTCGTTCTGGAAGCCGGGCGTCGTGGCATCGAAACGCGGATCAACTTTCTCCCAACCGCGGGTTGTGGCCTTATCGACCAACCCATAGCGGAGCTCCGCGGTGCTGGTTCCCGCCGAACGAAAGTAGCCGTTGAAATTTTCTTCCCCCGACAGTACGGTTCCCCACGGGGTGGTACCCCCGGAGCAATTTCCGAGGGTACCGAGCACGGTGCGGCCGTAGGGATCAGCACTGGTTTGAAGCAATTCACTCCCGGCTGCGGCACCGGTCATCCGAAACGGGGTCGAAGCGGTGATGCGCCGATTTTTGCGCGCACCCACCAAATAATCCCAGGGAAGCCCGGCAGCGCGTCGTCGAAGCTCCACCACCGACATCCCGTGCGCCATCATCGCCACCCGGCGCTGCTCGTTTGCTTCGGCGTCGCTCAGTGCGGGGGCGAACATGATGCTCTCGTTGGTGTACTCGTGGTTTGCCACCAACACCGCTTTGTGGCTGTGCCGGCCGTTTTTCTCGAGAATGTCGAGGTAATCACTGTTGTAACCGAATTGGCGGGCCTGCTGATCGGCGCTTTGTCTGGTCGGATCGAATCGGTCTCCGTCGGAAAACATTGGATCGCCCCAGCGGATGAGAGCATTCCAGCGATACCCCGCCGGAACCACCAGCCGGTCGACCTCGGCGGCAACCGGAGCGATCGGCGTGAACTCTAGAGCGGAACTCGCCGCGATTGTGGCTCGGGCAGCCGCGGCTCTTGCTCCCTCGGTGGGGAGTAGGGTCACAACGATCGTCGCCGCGCCCGCACCTGCGCCGGTGAGCAGCGCACGACGGCTGAGTGCGATGCCAGCGATTTCGCGAAAGTAGTCGTTCTTACTGTCATTCGGGGCCGGATGAAAGCAGGCACTGGCGCATTTAAGGTGACAGGTCACCGCGCTGCGTTTGCCGCGGGTGTGACCTGCCATGGCCAATGGTGCATCAGAAATAACTCGGTCGACCGCTGCAGAAGGCAGCGGTCGCAGGGGAAATAGCTGTCGGTCGGAGCGATCGTTTTCAGACATGAGTAATTCCTCTCGAAGACGAGAACCCCTCGGGTAGGGGTCACCTCACCCTAAACTCGGCCTCCGATGCCGCCAAGCGTCTAACTCATGACCCACGGTTGAACGGTTGATGAACCTCGAATAATCCCTAAACCGCTCTCGCTATTGCGGTAACTGAGATCTAAGCTGAGCAAAACTACGCATTTCAGGGGTTCGCGCTAGGGGGTGTTCTGAAAGGCAGTTGTGTGAAATTCTCGATGGTGGGAAGCACCGCGCCCGTGCTGATCGGCGTCCTGCTGCTGCCGGTGTTACTGATCAGCTCGGCGTCTGCCGCGGGCGCACGCGCCAACCCCGGCACCGCAGCCAACACCGCAGCCAACACCGCAGCCGCCGTCGAATCAGCAGTCGCTCTCCCGTCGCCCTACCGCCACTCCCTGTCGGTCACTCAGGATGCTCGGGAGATCGCGAATCCCCAACCACTGACTCTCTCGGTGGCCAGTCGTAGCGTGCGATTGGTTCTTCCCGATCCCACCCTCCAATTTGCGGGTGCCCATTTTCGGGCATTCGGTGCGAACTTCGAGCATGTCGGCACAGTTCCGCTTGATCCCGCCGGTCACAGCGTTACTGTCGCCTTACCCAGCGACTTCTTCGCCGTTAGTGCAAGCCACCTGCCTCTCGACGGCTTTATCGCCACAGACGCAGCGGATTATTACGGCATTGAACTGATTGGCACCGGCGTGACCGGAGCCGGGCCACCCCCGGGCGCGAGCGTACCGACGGGTCCGCCGTCGACCAAATTCGAGGCATTTCTCACCTTCCGTGCCACAGCGCCCTCGCCGGTAACCGCGCCCAGTTACGATCTCCGCTGGGACCCGGAACAGCCCTGGACCCTGTTTGACGGCCGATCATCAACCCACGGTGAGGCCACCTGGATTCCGAGCCCGCAAACGGTGTGGGCCGGCGACAGGGTGACCATCCGTGCGACGGAGGGGTATTTTGTCCGGGGCCTCAGCGGAAGGTACCTTATCGAGGCGAGCATTATCGTGATGCGGGCGGAGGGGCCACCCGGCGCACTGCCGGTACCGTTTTCGGTCTCGGCAAACGGCAGCGCCCTTGCCCTGACGGTTCCGGATGCCGTTCACTCTGTACCGCTCAGCGAACTGGTTCCGAGAATTAACGTGACGCTCACCAACGGCCCGGAAACCCACGACACAATCCTGATCTATTTGCCGCTGGTGTTCAGGCCGGGAGGAGATACCAATCCGCCCACCGTGATCGATCTGACCCCCGTCACACATGCCACTGCGGTGGAGCGGGGTACAAGTGTCGCTGTCACCTTCAGCGAACCGGTCAGGGGCATCAGTTCCGCCACCTTCACCCTTCGTTCGGCGGCGGGGACTGTGCCGGCACGAGTTGACTATGCGGCTGCCACCCGGGTGGCGCGACTCAACCCGCTGAGGGCGCTGAGCCCGGATCGCCGCTACACGGCACGGCTCAGCGGCATCAGGGATCTGGCTGGCAATATTCTCGCGACGCAGTCGTGGATCTTCATCACTGGGCCAGCCCCAACCGTCAGAGCGGTGTTGCCGGCTGCCGGCAGCTCAAATGTTCCCCGAGGTCGTTCCGTCGTTGCCTCCCTGAGTGAGCCCGTCCTCGGAGTCTCGACGGGAACGGTAAAGCTCGTGGTCGCGGCAACCGGTGCGAGCGTACCAGTGACAATCAGCTATCTCCCGGCGTCCCGAACAATTACCGTTGACCCCACGGCAGCCCTCGCGCCAAACACTCGCTATCGGGCAACGATTACCGGAGGTGCACGAGCGGTGAGAGACCTCGCCGGAAACCCTCTCGTTACCCGATCGCTCACTTTTAAGACAGCTGCAGCGCTTTAAAACCCTTCCCCGGAGCAACACACCCAACCGACAACAGCACCTAAAGGAGGGCCTACCGTGGCAACCATTACCCCTTTTCTTTGGTTCGAAAGCCAAGCCGAGGAGGCCGCCGAACTCTACGTATCAATCTTCGAGAATTCAAAAATTCAGTCCGTCTCGCGCTATCCGGAGGGATCCCCGCTGCCCATGGGAACTGCGATGGAGGTGTCTTTTACCCTTGATGGCGTCGATTTTCAGGCGATCAACGGCGGCGCGGCGTTCACCTTCAACGAGGCAATTTCTTTCGCAGTCACCGCCAACACCCAACAGAAAATCGATCGGTTGTGGGACGCCCTCACAACGGGCGGCGGTTCCCCCAGTCAGTGTGGGTGGGTGAAAGATCGTTTTGGAGTGTCTTGGCAAATTGTGCCCACGGTGTTGGGAGAACTGCTTGGCGGCTCCGACCCGGAGGTAGCCTCGCGGGTTATGCGTGCGATGTTGACGATGACCAAACTCGATATTGCCGAACTGATCTCGGCGGGTGCCTCAGAGATCGCGGTCTAACGCCCGGCGTGGTGATGCCGCAGGAATCGGTGCTTGAACGAGGTGGCGCTCGGCCCCGGCGTTGGAGCGGGTAACACCAGATCGTCGGTTTCTCCGGGTAACCCGGCCGGAAGTGCGGGCCGAGGTGGGGCGATCGATTGATCGACGGGGGGCACCATTCCCGGCATGTCCTTCACGAGGTAGGCCGAGAGTACGACGAGACCGGCGACGGTTGCTATGGTGCCGGCGGCCACCAGCGGTTTCGCAAGTTTCATTTCGCGTCGCAATTTAGGGAGAAGAGAGTCTGCGCACCGCGTGAGGTCTCGTCTTGCACTGCGGGTGCTGTTCGGTTTTGCCATGATCGGGCTGCGCGAGTTTTCACGGTGCCCATTCTGTCCTGAAGTGCGGCCGTGCGTTCGTCCCAGCGGTCGTGCGTCAGCTCCAACAGCCGTGCGTTCACCTCTCAGATCGCACTCTCCCATGATTTTCACACCTGAGAACCGGCAGTCTTATAGACCCTGCACGGGTTTTGGCATCCGGATGACGGGTACGCGCCTTTCCGAAATCCGGAACGCACCGCCGGCAAGTCCAGAGAGCACACCCAGTGGACATACAAACTTCCCTTACCACAATGCGACTTTTCCCGGGGATTCTTGGGTGCATCCGCTTCGCAGATGAACTCACCCTCTCGGCCGGCCGCGACGGCGGATCCCGCGCGGTTCGACTCCTGCATGCCGCGACCCTCGATCGCAGCGATCAGCTCACCGGTATCGCGGCCATTCACGCTTTGGCGAAAATTTTCGATGACTCCGCCGACGATGTGCTCGTGTCGTTGCTGGAATCCGATGCGCCCTATCTGCGCGAACATGCCGCCTGGGCATTCGGCGGTCGCCTGCCCCGGCCGGATGCCATCGGCGCCCTCATTACGATGATTCTTGGCGGCGGCTTCGCCGGGATGCTCGCGCAGCGCACGGTCGAGCAGTGGGGATCATCCGCTCCGGTGCAGCTGGCGCTGGCCCTCGAGTCAGCGCTCATGGGAATCAGTGATCCAGCAGTACGGGCACGACTGGTGGAAACGGCCGGGCTTGTCCCCGGACAAATCCCCAACCGATTGCTGTGCCGCGCCGCTGCCAATTCTGATGAGGCCGGAGACGTTCGTGTTGTGGCCATCGCAGCCCTCGGGGACCGCCCGTCTAACGCTCACTCGCTGCAATTGGTAACTGAGCTCGCCGACGGCTCGGATGCCCTCGCGGACGTCGCGCGGTTGGCGCTGTACGACCTAACGGCGCTCCCAGCGCAGCCCGACCCGTGGCGCTCCGGCTTGACCGTCGCTCAGCTGTTTTTGCACGCCAACATTGACCGGAACCTATCTCAGGTCGGTTCCGGTGACACCGGTGGAATCGCCACCCTGCTGGTGCGGTTGGGAGACGCGCTGGTCGCCGAACCGGAGCGCGTAATCGATCGCGTACTCACTCTTTCGCGGGGCAACTCCGCGCGGGCGCTCGGCGACCTTCCCGCGCTTCAGTCGCCGCTTCCGGGGCATGAATTTGCCACCGTGCCCTTTTTTACCGATCCGGTTGCTGCCTCCGACGCCTGGCCGCGACGCGTGGCCACTCAGCGCGGCATCCGAAGGGTGTTGCGCGCGGCGGGCCAGGTTGATCTGATTCACTTAAGGATGGCGGATGTCGGCACGCTCGCGGCCACGACCGTGGCGCACCAACTCGATATCCCGGTCGTTTTCACCGTGGCCCCCGACCCACACGCGGCAATTGCCGGCCTCGACGATTCTGGCGCACTCACCCGAGAAAATTTCGGGGCGGCGGATACCCGCGAGCATTTCTGGTTTCGGGTGCGTCTCGTTCAGCGGCTCGCAGCTGATGCCGCCCATCTCGTGCTCTTTCCTCGCCCCGACCTCAACACGGCAATGAGCACCCTGGTCGGCCTCGACATCGCTGCGCGTCCGGAACGTCACTCGGTCGTCGGCGAGGGCATCGACCTCGCCGCGATCACCGCGGCCCGGCTGTCTGCTGCGGCACTGGATCTCAGCATTGCCACGCCGCCGGTAGCGCTAAGCGAGCTCGATTCGCTACTATCGGCCCTCCCGGAAAATCGTCGGCACCTTCCCCTGGCCATCACCGTCGGACGGCTCCACCAGGTAAAGGGAATTGCGACCCTCGTCGCCGCTTGGGCGGGAGATGCCGACCTGCGTGCCCGATGCAACCTACTGGTGGTGGGCGGGGCACTTCAACATCCCTCTGCCGACGAACGCCAGCAGCTTGACGCCATCGACGATGTCGTTCCTCGGGCGCAGTCAGTGGCCAGCGGACTGCTTTTGGCAGGCCACCGCTCCAACAGCACGGTGGCACTGTGGCTTGCTGCCGTGCGCTTCGGACGCCCGGGGCTAGCCGCGCCGAACGGCGTCTACGTGTGTGCGAGCGTAAAAGAGGAATTCGGTCTCGCGCTGCTTGAGGCGATGGGTTGCGGGTTAGTCGTGGTCGCACCGGCGGGCGGCGGGCCAGCCACCTATGTCGAGCATGGCGTCACCGGATACCTGGTCAACACCACCAACCGGGCCGCATTGGCGGAAGCCGTTAGCTCCGCCCTCGACCTCACGGCGTCGTCACACGGTGCTCAAGCCGCCGACCGCGCCATTCAGACCGTTGCATCAACCTTTACCATTCAGGCCATGGCCTCAACCCTCAGTACCGTTTACCAAGACGTTGCCGCCGCCCACATCGTCGCTAACGACGACCTGAGAGTGGAGCTTGCCCGATCATGACCCTCCTGATCATCAGTCCCGACTACGCCTCGCACCTCTACCCGCTCGCGGCCCTCGGAGTGCCATGGCTGGCTGCGGGACACCGGGTGGTGGTCGCCACAGGCGAAGCGACCGCCGACATTGTGGCGGAATTTGGCTTCGAACGAGTTGACCTGCGGCTCAGTCGCGGCTCCAATCCCGGCATCATCCGGGCTGAAGAGCAGGTCGCTGGCGAGGATGACGCACTCCGCGGGTTTTTCGCCGCCACCCGTAGGGGCATGGTGGAGACCCTCCGTTTTCAGGCCGCCGCGCGAAGTTCCGACCTACTGTGGAACCCGCTCGAGGTGGCACGCGCGGTTAACAGCGTGGTTGACCGGGTTCGCCCGGACCACATCATCGTGGATCATCTGGCCTTTAGCGCGCGGCTAGCGCTGAAGAGCGCGGGCCACCGCTACGCCGACGTGGTACTGGGACATCCCAGCGCGCTCCCGGTTGGTACAGAGGTCTACGGATTTCCGCCGAGTTGGCCGGCCGCCTTTCATCCCGAACCGGCTGAGCTTGTTGAACTCAAAGATCGCTGCATTCAGGTGCGCGAGAACTTCACCGCTCAGTGGAATGAGGCGCTTCTGACGCTCGATCCGAGTGCGCTTGCGAGCACGGATGCCTTCGCGGAGACCGGAGACGTTCTGCTGCTGAACTATCCCGAAGCGCTACACGACCTGCAACGCACCGCTTCGCTACCCGCCCATGCCTTCCTGGGCTCGGCGGTTCGCCCGGAGCAGCCCGATGCTGACGTCGAAAACTGGCTGGCAGACGACCCCGCGCCGATCATCTATGTGAGCTTCGGCAGTTTTCTCTCCGTGCGCTCCGATGTTCTTGCTGTGGTTGCCGAAGCGCTGACGAGCAGTCCGTTTCGGGTGGCATTTGCTACCGGTTCGTCCAACCCGGCTGAGCTGGGAGCCGTCCCCGAGAGCTGGCTGGTGCGAGCCTTCCTGCCGCAGGTGCGGCTGCTCGGCCGCTGCGCGTTGGCCGTCACCCACGGAGGTAACAACAGTGTCACCGAGGCATTGACCTTCGGTGTGCCGATGGTGGTTCTGCCATTTTCCACCGACCAATTTGCTGGCGCCGCGTCGATTGTGGCTGCCGGAGTGGGGGAATCCTTCGACCCGAACACAGTCACATGCGCGCAGTTGCAGTCGGCCATCGACCGCCTACTGAATCCCTCGGAAAACCTTCGATACACGCTCGACTCTGTGCGGCAGACCCTCAACGACGCCACCGGCGCGACGGTGGCCTATGCCGCAATCACGGCCACACACGTCAACGTTCAGTAGTGCGTTGACGCAGCCAGTTGCGGGGCGTTACCACCACCAGGTTTTGGCGTGGCGTCGGGGGAGTTTGTAGCTGAGGTCGCGGGGCCGCTGCGCGAGCACCTTGGCGGGAACACCACCCACCAAGCTGAACGCCGCCACATCTCCGGCCACGACCGCACCGGCAGCGACCACTGCCCCTTCGCCAATGGTGCAACCGGGCAGAATCGTTACCCGGGTGCTGATCCACGCTCGGTCGCCGATGGTGACCGGGGCGGCGGTGTAGGCGAAATCGGTGGAATCCCAAGCGTGTTGCGCCGTCCAAATGTGCACAGCGGTGGACAGGTTGACGTCAGTCCCGATGGTGAGTCCGCCCCGAGCATCCAGAATGGCGCCATTACCGATTGATGACCGCGCACCAATCTGAAGCCGCTGAGCCCGCCGTACCTCGAAACCGTGGTAGACGGTGGCATCCGGATGAATGTTTGCGCCCCAAAAGCGCAACGCCCCCACTCGCACTGCGTGGTTGGGTACCTTCCCGACCAGGGCGAGAACGCTCATCTCAAGGTCCGCACGGCGGCGGCGAAGCCACCTCGTTAGCTCGAACAGTCCCGAACGGCTACTCGATTCGTTTGCTGCGGCGGATTTCGCGGCCAACGGTACAGGCATTCGCTAGCTCCCGGTCGCCTTGGTGCTGAGGATCGTGGCGGCATCGAATAGCTGGGTAGCGCGACCCGTCTCCGCCATTGTGCGCAGCGCCTGACGCAGAGCAGTGCTGGAGGTGTGAACGGTGTACGGGAAATAGACGACCTCGACACCGACGGCCTCGAACTCCCGCTCCAATCGCAATCCCCTCTCCGTTCCGCGCCAGTCATCACCCTTGAAAAAGACGTCGAACTGGAGTTCTCGCCAGGTGTCCAGTTTGTCCGGCATGGTTTCTGCAACGGCACGATCCACAAAACTGATGTGGCTAACGATTTCAAGTCGTTCGGCCAATGGAACCACCGGGGTGATTCCTTTGGTCAGCCGCAGCATGTCGTCAGAAACGACGCCGGCAATCAAGACGTCGCAGTGGGCCTTAGCGTGGCGAAGGATGTTGAGGTGCCCGACATGGAACAGATCGAATGCTCCGGCGGCATAGCCAATTTTTGGGTACACGGTAGCTGAGTTTCTCTTCGGGGAGAAAGTACGGACGCGGCGACAGCCACCTAGGGAGAAGCTGATGCCAGGAAAAGAATAACCGCTGCAGTCTGCGAATCGCCAAGTCACTGGGCTTCTGCAGAGTGCGCTATTCGGTAGCGACTTTTGGAAGGGCGTCTTTTGGCAGGGTCGTTCTCGGTTTGAGCGGAAGCTGCTTGACGAGCAGATCGATCGACGACTCGATTTTGCTAAAACAGGTTGTCAGTATTCTCTCCGGCTGGCGGTAGGGGTCTTCAATGTCAAAGTTCTCGAGACCGCGAATCGCGCCGCGCGTCGCACGGCGAGCAACTGCCAGAAGGATCATGGCTCGCAGGCGATCGGCGCCGGATACTTCCGATTCAGGTGCGGTCGATGCGTCGGTCGGCGAGCTATCGAGCTCCACCAGAAGGAGCGCCAATTCCTGCAGCAAAAAAGTTCGGCGTCCGGCGGATGGCACGAGCAGGAGCACGGCGGACTGTTGGCGCCTAGTCATGGTCACGACGAGATCGGCGGATTCAACCATCCGTGGGGTAATCGACCGGGAGGCAAACGACGAGGTGTCAACGCCCCGCCGCGCAAGGAGACTGGCCATCGGGCCGTCGATCGGTTGGCCCACCATCGCACCGAGGCCAGCCGAACTGATTGTGATGTCATCGCGATGGCCGAGTCCCGAGATCATCAGGCGTTCGGCAGCGGGGGAGCGGCAAATGTTGCCCGTGCACACCAGGAGGATCGCAAAGCTTCGTGTTTTCCCGCTCGCGCCCTCTCGATCGGAAATCAAAGCGTGAGATTTTTGCATGGGGTTACTCATCGCCCAGTTATACCCCGCGACCCCCGGAAACAGTCCCTCGCAGACTTGCCCACACAAGGGGCAGCGCCGCACGAAGAAATTCCCGTCGGCCGCCCCGCAACAACACTCGACGCGCATAGGGCAGCGAAGCGAGTAGCCACCGTCGACGGGTGGCCGAATCGAGGTGTTTCGCCGCAAAAATCAGCCGATTACGGCAGTTGTAGTACACGTAGAGCGGTGACTTGCCGCGTGAGTTCTGGGTGCCACCCACATCGTGTTCGACACAAAGGTCGGCATGAAGACGCAATTGGGCGCCAGCCCTGCGGCATCTGAAGGAAAAGTCCACGTCTTCCCAATACATGAAATACGACTCATCCAGCCCGCCTACCCGATCAAATAATTCGAGGCTGAAGGCGAGACAGGCCCCCGACAACCAGCCGGTGGCTGAGGATGCCCTGCTGCCGGGTGCGGTCGAAGTACGCCCCTCTGCCAGCAGCACCTCGCCGCCGGAGAACCAAACAGTGGCGTCGGGGCGGAGAATTGTTGGGCAATGAAGGGTGAGAGGTTCGCTAGCTGCGACCGCTGCGAGCCGGGAGAGCACGGTGGTGCTGGCCCGCAGATCGGGGTTGAGGATCACGACCGTCAAGCAACCCGCCCCGCGAGCTGCACTAACCCCACGGTTCACGCCGGAACCAAACCCGTCGTTCGCACTGGTTACGAGGGTCCACCCGCGGGCGGTACAGAGCAGAGCAATGGCCGCACGCTCGCTCGCGGTCGAAAAATTGTCGACGATGATCACCCGCCAAGCGGTTTTGGCCAGGTTCATCGATCCCAGATTCTCCTCCAGTAAGGCGCGGGAGGCGTAATTCACCACAACAATGGCAGTGGCAGTGGCAGTGGCAGTGGCAGTGACGGGGGCGATGTCGGTACCGGGGGTCATTTGCGAGTCTTCGTTTTGGGAATCATCCGGGCTATTTCCACGATATCGACCACATCGCGCCGCAAAGCGGGCACGATTCGCGCGGCTAGTACATACAGAACTGCTCCGGCCGCAAGCGCACACACAGTTTGGATGCCGGGGGCAAGGCCGATAGCGAGAATGGATGCCGTAGCCGACCCAGCAGCCACAATTGCCGCCACCCCCATGATGCGCAGGGCACCAATAACGAGAGTGCGCAGGGGGAGGTCGGTGCGCTTAGACAACCACCAGAGGGAGAGCGGCCAGTCGATGGCCGGTGCGATTGCGAAGCCCGCAGCAACCCCCACCACGCCTCCGAGGGATCCGATCGCGATGCAGCTCACCTTGATGACCGATGCCAGCAGGGTATAGCGAAAGAGCGCGCCGGTCAGCCCCCGCGATAGATACACCCAATAGCCCACATAGGAGAGTGTTTGGAAGATTCCGGCTACGGCCAGCAAACGCAGGATCGGTGCCACGGCCGACCATTTGTCACCGAGTAGAAAGTTGGTAAGCGGTTCGGCAGCGCCAACTACGAGCCCAAGTCCTGCGACGAGGCTGTATCCGAGGGCCAGCTGGCCTCGGATCACAAACTGTCCAAAGCGCACCGGATTGTCGTGTAATTTCGCCAACACCGGGATTGCTACGGTCGTCGTCGGGGCGCGGAGTTGGGTGAGGGGAGTCATCAGCAACGAAAAACTTCGGTTGTAAATTCCGAGGGGAGTCGCCCCAAACCGGATCCCAATGATGAGTGAGTCCACATTGTTGCTGACGTAGCCGATCAACTGCGTTGCCACCAGATTTCCACCGAATTTCAGCAGTCCGGCCATTTGGGCGCCGCGGCGGGGGAGTCCAGGAAGCCACCGAGCGCCGATGATCAGTGCGACGAGTAGGGCCATCGCCTGAGCAAGCTGTTGCGCCACGAGTGCCCAATAGTGCCAGCCCTGACTTGCCGCCACTATGGCTGCGGTGAGTCCCACCGCGGGCGACATCACGTCGGCGACCACCAGTTTGCGAAATTGCAGGCGCCGATTGAGGTCGACGCGAAATTGAGTAGCCAAACCGTTAAAGATAAAGGTGCACGACAGCGCTCGGGCGATGGGGGTCAGCTCGGGATGACCGTAAAACCCGGCCAGCAGGGGCGCGCCGAGAAAAACGACACTGGCAAGCACAATGCCAATCGCGGTGTTGATCCAGAACAGGTTCGATCGTTGGGCTGCGGTCAGGGTTTTCGCCTGAATCGCCGCCGACGACAGCCCGAAGTCGCGAAAAATTTCCCCAATCCCGGTGACCGTCACGACCATCGCGAGCAGTCCGTAGTCGTGGGGGGCGAGAAGGCGGGACAGAACGATTACAGAGACAAGCTGTAACACGATCCGAGCACCCTGACCGAGGTAGGTCACGAACGCGCCGCGCGCTGCCCGAACCCCCAGGCCGGGGTGTGAATTCCCCGCCGGGACTTCAGCGCTCATGAAGAAAGCATTCGCTCATCAAAGAAAATCCGCTCATCTGATACGAACTCGCATCACTCGGATCGCTCGATCGTTTCGGTTGAGATTCCTTCCGAGGGGGTGCGGGTCGCGGTGAACCGACGTCGCGTGGTCGCCGGACGATCCACCGACACTGCGGGGGCGGCGGGTTTCACGGCAGGGGCGACAGCA
>JACMPQ010000067.1 GCA_014377425.1 Microbacteriaceae bacterium
CCCTCCTGCCACAGATCGTCTGTGGCCGTTCTAGTCCAAAGGAGGTGGGTTAGTTATGCATCAGTACGAACTAATGGTAATTCTCGATCCAGAGATCGATGAGCGCACCGTGGCTCCGAGCCTCGATAAGTTCCTCAACGTCATCCGCAATGACGGTGGTTCGATCGACAAGGTCGACGTCTGGGGACGTCGTCGACTGGCGTACGAAATCAACAAAAAAACTGAAGGTATCTACGCCGTCGTCGCCCTCACAGCGAACCCCGCTGCGACCGTCGAGCTCGACCGCCAGCTGAAGCTCAGCGAAGCGGTCATGCGCACCAAGGTGCTCCGCGCCGAGGAAGCCATCGCACAGGTCGCCGAGGCCGCACAGCTCTCAGCAGAGAAGGCCGCCCGCAAGGCAGCTGCCCCAGCGAAGGCCAGTGCAACCGCGGGAACCGCAACGAAAGCAGCGGATATCGCATCCGCTCCGGCAACGTCAGCATCGTCGGCAACTCCGGCCGCGCCCTCGGCTCCGGCAACACCAGCCGCTCCGGTCGCAACCGAAGCGCCTGCGACCGAAGCGCCCGCCGCCGCGGGTGCCGAGACCCCGGCTGGTAACTGACCCATGGCTGGCGAAACCGTAATCACCGTGGTGGGCAACCTCACGAGCGACCCGGAACTGCGGTACACGCAGAACGGGTTGGCGGTTGCCAACTTCACCATCGCATCCACCCCGCGCACCCTTGACCGGGGCAGCAACGAGTGGAAAGACGGCGAAGCACTCTTCCTTCGTGCGAGCGTCTGGCGTGAGTACGCCGAGCAGGTGGCAGGATCCCTCACCAAGGGATCTCGGGTCATCGCGATCGGCCGGCTCAAGCAACGCTCGTTCGAGACCAAAGAGGGCGAGAAGCGCACCAGTATCGAACTCGAAATCGACGAGATCGGTCCGAGCCTCCGGTATGCAACCGTGCAGGTGACCCGCACCTCCCGTGAGGGCGGCGGTCCTGGCTCAAACGGCGGCGGCGCGCCCCGGGTCGGTCAGGGCGCACCCGAGCCGTGGGCAGCATCTGCTCCCGCCTCGGCGTCATCGGCAAATGCTGCAGGCGGAGACGTCTGGAACACCCCGGGCAGTTATAACGACGAGACGCCCTTCTAGGCCGATCCCGACCGATCTCGATACGGTCGCTCGGCGACCTATTCGACCACCGAATATTCAAGAAAGAAGCAGAAACCATGGCTGGAAAGAGCAGCGGCGATCGCCGCAAGCCCCTCCGCACTCTCAAGGGCGGCAAGAACGCCGCCCCGGCGAAGTCCATTCGCGTCGGAGTCATCGACTACAAGGACGTTGCAACCCTCCGCAAGTTCATTTCGGAGCGTGGAAAGATCCGCGCCCGTCGCATCACCGGTGTCTCCGTGCAGGAACAGCGACTCATTGCCCGCGCGGTTAAAAACGCGCGTGAGATGGCACTGCTCCCCTACGCCGGCTCAGGCCGTTAGGAATCAGGAAAAATGTCAAAATTGATTCTCACGCACGAGGTCACCGGCCTCGGTGCACCCGGAGACGTCGTCGACGTCAAGACCGGCTACGGCCGCAACTTCCTCATCCCCCAGGGCTTCGCTGTCGCGTGGACCCGGGGTGGTGAGAAGCAGGTCGAATCGATCAAGGCCGCGCGCGTAGCGCGCGAGCACGCCACCATCGAGGAAGCACAGGATCTCAAGGCCAAGCTCGAGGCCACGACCGTGAAGCTGACCGTCAAGGCAGGCGAGGGCGGACGACTGTTTGGTTCGGTGAAGACGACGGATGTCGCCGATGCCGTGGCCGCTGCCGGGCTCGGTTCCGTCGACAAGCGAAAGATCGAGATCTCGTCGCCCATCAAAGCCACCGGACAGCACGAGGCCACCGTGCGCCTTCGTGATGACCTGGTCGCCACGATCACCCTGACGGTAGTCGCCGCAAAATAACGGCAACTCCTGCCCGCCAGGAACGAGTTCCCCGAGGGGATAGCAGGAAGCGCAAGCTTCTCGCTATCCCCTCTTTGCGTGTCAATTTATCGACCAATTCTTCGCCCTGACCGGGTTTTTATGCACAGCCCTTCACCTCTCAGTCCCAACCTTCAACCTGCACTCTAAGCGTGTTTCTACACATTCCACGTTGATATAAAAAAAGCTGTTCAGATGGGCTATATAGCTAATAAACCGATAGTTATCCCCAGCTGATTGCACAGGTTGTTCACACACTGTGCGGCGTTTCGCGCAACTTACCCACACCTTTATCCACAGGTCGTTGTTGTGCTGGCGGATACGGGCTTGCCGACCATGTGGCGGATCCCTAATGTGTACCAATGTGTCACGGGAGGCCGGGTCGCAGGTGGGTTGGCTTGGCTGGATGTCGGAGGCTTTCGGTAGTACTGGAAGCGCCCCAATTGTGCAGCGGCGAACGCGGCACGCAACACCCCGCACCGAACACACGAATAGGCGCAGGCCGCGAAAAGAGAGAGTGGGCGAACGATGTCGATAGCCCACCTGGGTCTCGCGCCTAACCAAGGCGACGGCCAGCGTGACTCAAACATGCGTGATTCAAACATGCGGGTCTCGTGCCCGCGGCCCTCCGACCGCGTGCCCCCTTACGACCTTCTTGCCGAACAGAGTGCGATCGGCGGAATGCTTCTCAGCAAGGACGCCGTGGCAGACGTCATCGAGTCTGTGCGTGCGGTCGACTTCTACATTCCGAAACACGAGATCATCTTCGACGCGATTCTCTCGCTCTACGCCCACGGGGAGCCGACGGACGTGATCGCCGTCACCGATGAGCTCACCAAGACCGGTGAGTTGGTCCGAGCCGGCGGGGCCGAGTATCTCCACACACTCACCGGTATCGTGCCCACCGCGGCAAACGCGGGCTTCTACTCCACCATCGTGGCCGAGAAGGCGGTGTTGCGCCGTCTAGTCGAAGCCGGTACCCGCATCGTTCAAATGGGTTACGCCAGCGAGGGCGAGGTCGTGGACCTGGTCAACAACGCCCAGGCCGAGATCTACGGCGTGATGGGTGGTGTAGAGGCGGAAGATTTCGTCCCGCTCACCGTCGCGGTCACGACGGCGATCGACGAGATCGAAGCGGCACGGGGGCGCGACGGCTCGATGACGGGAGTTCCCACCGGCTTTGCCGAGCTCGACGAACTGACGAACGGCCTGCACGGCGGGCAGCTCATCATCGTGGCCGCCCGCCCGGCACTCGGGAAGTCAACCCTTGCGCTCGACTTCGCGCGTGCCGCATCCATCAAATACGACATGCCGTCCATCTTCTTCTCACTTGAAATGGGTCGCTCGGAGATTGCCATGCGACTGCTGTCGGCTGAGGCGGCCGTGCCGCTGCAGAGCATGCGCAAGGGCACGCTCCACACCGAAGACTGGACGAAGATCGCCTCGACGCGCGGGCAGATCAATGACGCCCCGCTCTACATCGATGACAGCCCGAACATGACCCTGGTCGAGATCCGTGCCAAGTGCCGCCGTCTCAAGCAGAAGGTCGGCCTCAAGATGGTAATCATCGACTACCTGCAGCTCATGACCTCTGGCAAGAAGGTCGAGTCTCGCCAGCAGGAAGTGAGCGAGTTTTCCCGCGCACTCAAGTTGCTTGCGAAAGAGCTGCAGGTTCCCGTCATTGCACTGTCGCAACTCAACCGTGGTCCTGAGCAACGTTCCGACAAGATGCCAGCCCTCTCCGACCTGCGCGAATCGGGATCACTCGAGCAAGATGCCGACATGGTGATTCTCCTGCACCGGGATAGCGCGTACGAGAAAGAGAGCACTCGTCCGGGTGAGGCTGACCTCATCGTGGCGAAGCACCGTAATGGCCCGACCAAGACCATCACGGTGGCATTCCAGGGCCACTTTTCGCGCTTCCAGGACATGGCCCCGGCGTAG
>JACMPQ010000068.1 GCA_014377425.1 Microbacteriaceae bacterium
AATTTTCATACTTTGACCGACGCTTTTGGCCAGAACGGGGAGCTTGGTCGCGCCAAAGAGAAGGACGATAACCGCAAGAATGATCAGCGCGTGCCATCCGGTCAGGTTTGCAAACATGATTTCAGTCCTTGATCTAGAGGGTGTTCGTTACGCAACAGGTTACTCCCCCGCAACGAAATTGACTGCGAAGGGCCTGTTACCCACCGCCGAATTTGCCGCTGAGCTAGGCCCTGCACCGGATCCTGGATCGGTCCCCGAATCGGGTGCTGGAGTTGTTTTGGATTCAGAGCTTGCCGTATTGCTCGAGACCACGGGCAGCCCAGTCGGCGGTCACCTTTCGTGCCTCCGGGGGGTCAATTATGGTGACGAGCCCGGACAGACCGGCAATGAGTCGCTTGACTGCGTGAAAGTGCGGCACGACAATCTCGGCCGTATTTTGCGCAATCGGAATCGCCGAGGGGGGCGAGGCAAGATAGTCGGCGATCAGCGACATCGCTTGCGGGGCGACGTCCACGCTCACCACAACATCACCAGGAGAACCCTCGAAGAGGGTCTCTGGGAGGGTCACTTCCTCGGGATGAACGCTCCGAGGAAGGGTGCCGAGCTCGGGGTCGGTGATGCGATCGATTCTGAAGGTACGAACGGCTTGACGCGAATGACACCAGCCGCGTAAGTACCAGTCGGAATCCATCGATTCGACGCGCAACGGGTCAACCTGCCGGTGCTCGCGCTCGCCCTTCGCCGTCACATAGTCGAATTCAATTTGTTGATCGTTTGCCACCGCCGCCCGAATAATGTGAAGCGTGTCTCCCGCGTCAGTTGTCTCAACGGCCACCTGACTCGGCCGACCGGATGCCCCGCGCGCGAGCTTCACCATCAGTGAGTCAACCGCGTTCCGGTCGGCGGCTTCCGGCAGCCCAGAAAGGTACTGCAATCCGGCGATAATGGCGGCGGCCTCCCGTGCCGAAAAGCGTGGCGAGTTGTCAATGGCAACCAGATTGGTGAATTGAATCTCGTCGTCGTCTTCGAAACGATCCCAGGCAATATCGAAGAGGTCCCCATGCTGGTACTGACTCGTTTCGCCGGGTATTCCGGAAACGGCAATCAGCCGCACCGCCTCGCGAACCGCCTCAGCCGTCACCGCAAAGTGCTGCGCCGCCTGAGAAACCGTTACCCCATCGTGGTCGGCCAACCACGGAACCAAAGCCAGTAAAAATAATAGACGTTCGTTGGCCGGATGTATCGCCCCACGCTTAGCCACGCTGCTCCTCCACGTGCTTCTCCCCCATGTGCTGCTGCATAACGGGCTGCTCCTGAACGGGCTGCTCCTGAACGGGCTGCGTCTCGGCACTGTGCGCGTCGACCGTTGCTCGCAGACGGTCGCGGACGGCTCGCTGCAAAGCAATCGGAGACACCACGTACACCTCGGGACCAAACGCCGCGAGCTCGTCGGCGAGGATGTCGAAGTCGGAGTAGTGCAGCGTGAGTCTGCCGGATGCCGCGTTCACGGTGTTGCGACGTTGACCGAGGCGAGCGGCGGCATCCGTAAACGGCACCACCGTCACCTCAGCGGTCTGGGACTCCCAGAGCGCGTCAAGCCTCTGCAGGGCAAGCGTAGATTCGTTTTCCGCTGGCACTACCGTTCCGGGTTCAACGTCGAACACGCTGCTGACAATCCGGCGCAGCAGAAAAGTCTTACGGGCACCCGAGATCGACTCCGCCGTGTCGACGTACCAACGACCCTGGTGTTGTACGAGCGCCAGCGGCTGCACCTGGCGCACGGTGGCCTCGGTCTGCCCGGGCTTGAGGTAGGCGAAGCGCACGACACTTCGTTTGTCGAGGGCGTCGGTGAGTGGCGCGAACGCGGCATCCTGCGACCTAAGCCGACTCGCATAGCCCAGCACCGGTTCTTCAACCGTTTGTCCCATCGAACGCAGCTTCACCATGGACCGCCGAGACTCAGCAGAAAGGGATCCTTCCCTCCAGACCAGCGCGGCCAGATTGAGAAGTCCAATCTCGGCTGCGGTGAAAGAAATATCGCCGGGGAGTCGATACCGTAGCGGCGAGATTCGATAGCGCAGGCTCTGATTGTTGCCGGGATTTGCTGGATCGTCTACCGTCTCCAGCGGAACACCGAGTTCTCGGATGTCGTCTTTGTCGCGCTCAAAGAGGCGTTCCAAGTTGGCGCTCGCGCCGGAGGAAGAGAATTTCTGGCGATAGCCCTGAACCGTGGCGAGAATCTCACTCTTGGTGAGACCGTTTTCACTCACCAAGAGCGCCAGAACAAGACTGAAAAGTCTCTCCTCGACCGCCACTCGCGGCGGTACTTCGGCCTGTGCCATCCGGATACTCGCTACTTGACGGTTCCGAGAATGTCGATGACGTAGATGAGGGTGGCATCGGCCGGGGCTGCGCCATCGGCGACGGCCAGTGCCGGCGGAACAATGGCGAGAATTTGCGAACCGATTTCGTGACCGACAAGAGCCCGCTTGACGCCCTCGGTGACGCTTGATGCCCCGAGGTCGTAAATGGTCGAACCACTGGTCTTCCAGGTGGAGTCAACGACCGCTCGGGTCGACCAGTTGATCGAAGTGACTTTCGCCACCACGATATCGTTCGCCTGCAGCTTCTTGCCTTCGCCGAGTTTCAATACGGAACTGACGAACTTACCGGGTGCGGCAGAGTGCGGGATCGTCACGCCAGGGGTGCCATCAGGCGCGATGACAACGGTTGGTAACCCAGCAACCGGAGCTTGGTCGGCACCGTCGGCGCGCGACTTGAAGGCCCGCAAAATATCAACGACATAAACGATCGAGTCCCTACCGGGCGTTTGGCCGGCCGTGGCGTTGTCTTTGGCTGAGGCGACAATTGCCACTCTCGAGCCAACCAGAGCACAGGCTAATCCGCGACTGAGGGCGGGGAGGGTCTTATCCCCCACGGTGAATAGGCTTCCGCCATTTTTGGTGTAGCCCGTCTTCTGTAGCTCAGAGCCGTCGGTTCCATTGAGCACCGTGGCCTCAAGGATCACCGGCTGGCCGGTCTGCACGGGAGAGCCCAAACCGTCGGTGAGGGCTGTGCGTTCCAACGTCGTGGTGATCAGCGGGGTTGGGAAGCTCACCTTCGGAGCCGAGCCAACGGAACCCGGGGCCGAGATAATCGATGACGCGTGCCCACCGACCGGCGCGGCAGCGCAGTTCTCGCTTTGGGCGTCATCCGAACCGGCTGGGCTGCAGGCGGTAAGAGCGACTAGGGCCGCTGCCGCTACTGCCAGAACGGAAAATTTGCGCACGAAAAACTCATTTCATCTAAAGCGGCGACGCCGCGGCTGGTTAATTCTAGGTGGCTGGCGTGTCGCCGCCGGCCCCTGCCTCCGCGTTCGCCGCCGTGTTCGCCTCGGCGTCTGCCTCAGCGTCTGCCTCGGCGGCAGCATCGGCGTTCGCCTCTGCAGCAATGGCGCGATCTGCCGCGGTTTCGGCAGCGCGGGCAGCTTTTCGCAGGCGCTTATCCGACGCCGAGCGTTCCCCGAGCGAACCGGGAGTCCACGCCTCAACGTCCTCGTCACTGAAATCAGTCTTTGACGCACGGCGTTTGAGCTGCGGCAGGATCGCTCCGGGAGCCAAGCGTCGGGCAGTGAGCAGGAACCCGGTATGGGCGATCATCCGGTGGTCTGGGCGCACGGCCAAGCCTTCCACGTGCCAGCCGCGCACCATGGTTTCGGAGGAATCCGGATCGGTGAACAGCCCGGTGCGGCGGATAGCCTCAGCGACGCGCGACAGCTGAGTGACGGTGGCGATGTAGCAAATCAAGAGCCCGCCGGGAGTCAGCACGCTTGCGACATCCTCGATGCACTCCCAGGGCGCGAGCATGTCGAGAACGACCCGGTCAACGCTACCGGCCGGTGCCACGCCCGGCAGAGCCTCGACCAGATCCCCGATTGTGACGGTCCAGTTGCTCGGTTCTGCGCCCAAAAAGCTCGTGACATTGCCGCGGGCGACCCGAGCGAACTCTTCGCGCCGTTCGAATGAGTGCAATTGGCCGTCCGGGCCAATCGCTCGCAACAGCCAGAGGCTCAGTGCTCCGGAGCCGACGCCGGCTTCCACGACGGTAGCTCCGGGGAAGATGTCGGCGAAGGCGAGGATCTGCGCGGCATCTTTGGGATAGATGATGGCGGCACCCCTCGGCATCGACATCACGAAATCGGTGAGCAACGGACGCAGGGCCAGGTAGTCATCGCCGGTGGTTCCGGTTACCACCGAGGCATCCGGTTGTCCGATGATGACGTCGTGCTCAATTCCCCCGCGGTGGGTATGGAAGATGGCGCCGGCTTCGAGCGAAATGGTATTGAGACGTCCCTTGGGGCCGGTCAACTGCACCTTGTCTCCGACATGGAAAGGACCGCTCTGGCGGCGTACGGCGTCAGACATGGGAAGCATCCTCTGAGATCGATGGTGCGGGTGGTGCGTGAATGGCATGGGGTGAGTCTGCAGTTTGTTCGACGAAGAGCGTGAGCAGGTCGGCGAGCGTTTTGCCATCGAGCGACTCCCAGAGGGTGTGGCTCGAAGCTGGGGCGAGAACCGCGTGCAGCGGAATGCCGATGGATACCGCACCCGAGGCGACTGCGGAGCGGAGTCCGGGCACCGAATCTTCCAGCGCGATGCACTGTGAAATATCGACCCCAAGCGTGCGGGCGGCCAAAAGATACGGTTCCGGGTCTGGCTTGGCACGGCTGACATCATCGCCGCCGATGATGAGGTCGAACGCGGCAAAACCGATGGCTTCGACAATTTTCGCGGCCATTCGATGCTCCGACATCGTGACCAGAGCCGTGGAAATGCCGGCCTCGCGGAGCTCGGCAAGGAGCTCACGGGCCCCGGGTCGCCACGGAACAGACGTTTCCACCTGCTGCATCACGCGGTCGGTCATCCAGTCGATGATCTCTCGGGTAGTCAGCGTTACCCCGTGGGATTTGAAAATCTCGGCGGCCTCGACCAACCCCATCCCCACCACGGCAAGAGCATCTTGTGGGCTCCAGCGGCCGCCGTGCGCCTCGATGAGCTCGGTTTCTGCAGCCATCCAGTAGCCCTCGGTATCTACGAGGGTGCCATCCATGTCCCACAGAACGGCTGAGGGCAAACGCGAGGACAACACGGATTTAGTCACGGTGTCCCATCGTACCGGGGTACATCTCGCCGCCCAGCGTCGAAAGCTAGCCCCGTGAATTCGGTGCGGTGCCCGTGCGCTCTATTCTTGGGGAAGGTAAGTGCCGGGCCAGCAGGGGTCGGCCGGTGGAGGTAAATCTATGGCTCACGCGTCGCGACTGCTGAGCGGACGACTTCTCGTCGTCGCGTTTGAAGGCTGGAACGACGCTGGCGAGGCGGCAAGCGGGGCGGTACGAACGCTGAAGGACTTGCTCGATCTCTATCCGATTGCCGAAGTCGAATCGGAGGACTACTTCGACTATCAATTTAATCGCCCATCGATCACCATGGATGAATCAGGCAACCGCCTGCTCGTGTGGCCCAACGTCACCATTTTTGGGCCGACTTCGGTGCTCGGAGCGGGAAAACTTCAACCGACCTCTCCAACGGAAACCTCCGCGGGGACATCCGTCGCCATTGCGGAGGATGCCACCGTCCCCGCTCCTGACGGCGGGAGTGTCGGCATCGCTGAAGATGCCGAAATGTCGATGAGTGGCGCTAACGAATCCAACATTTACCTTTTGCTCGGGACCGAACCGTCACGCGGCTGGAAAACCTTCACCGGCGAAATTCTCGATACGGTTCGAGAAACGGGTGTCACCGGAATCGTCATGCTTGGCGCGATGCTCGCCGACGTTCCGCACACGCGGCCGATCTCGGTATTTATCAGCTCGGAAAATGCGGCCGTGCGCAAAGAGCTGAGCATCGAGCGCAGCAGCTACGAAGGCCCGGTAGGCATCCTCTCGGTGCTCGGTGAGGCCGCTGAAAAAGCCGGGATTCCCACGGTTTCGATTTGGGCATCCGTTCCGCACTACGTCCACAACGCGCCTTCGCCGAAAGCCACTCTTGCCCTCATCGACAAGCTTGAAGAAATCATCGACGTCGTGATTCCGCGTGGTTCGCTGGTTGACGACGCAGCTACCTGGGAGAGTGGGATTGACGCGCTCGCCAGCGAAGATGATGACATGTCGACCTACATCGAGCAGTTGGAGCAGGCGCGAGACACGGTGGACTCCCCTGAAGCCAGCGGCGAAGCCATCGCCCACGAATTCGAGAAATACCTTCGTCGTGGGGGCGATGACAAGCCGGATGCTGCGACCTCCGGGTCTGGCGAAGACCCATGGCGGCCGAAGAGCGACTGACGCGAGGGCTTGACACGAGGGTTTGAGTCGGGCGCTTGATGACGGCACCGACTGCCTTTAGCCGCGACCCTCGGAAAGCTCCAACCGCGGGTACAGCACCGCGAACGCCTCATCTAGTCCGCGGGAGAGGGCCGGTTGTACGTGCCCGCCGTTGGGTACTTCGTAGTAGGTCACCGTCATCCCGGCGGCCTGTGCTGCGGCGCTGACCCGTTTGATTCCGGGCTTGAAGATGCCGTCGTCAGAGCCCACTGTGAAGACCCCCCAGGTGTCTGGCAATGGTCGAACGGCGAGTAACGACGCCGGATGCTGCGCCGCATAGGCAGCCTTGTTGCCCCCAAAAATGGTTTTTAACACCGAGGCATGACGGTCGGCGCCGGGAAACTCCTCGCCGGACACGTCGACCACGTTGGACCAGATGGCGGGGTACTTTGCGATCAGGGAGACCGCGCATTGACCACCGTTGGAGTAGCCGGCGATCGTCCACTTTCGGTGGTCTGTCGTGATGTTGAGGTTAGCCACCGCCCAATTAACGACGTCTTGGGTGATATAGGTTTCTGCGTTTCCGTGAGCTTTTGTGTCGAGGCAGAGCGTGTCGATGGTTGGGTCGCCGAGTTGGTCGGCGACGATGACGATTGGTGCCAATCCGTTGTGTCGAGCCGCATAGGCGTTCATGGTGGACGCCACAATGTCGGGGTCGGGATTACCCGGCTGACCCATCAGCATGATCACGAAGGGAAGCTTGGGTCCGTAGGGGATGACCGCTGCCGGTGGCAAGTAGATTCCGGCCTTTCGGGCAACAAAACCGGAGATGGTGCCCGGAATCAGTTGACTTCCGGTGGTACCTATCGCGGGCATATTGTGCGGGGGCCGCCAAGTTTTCCACAGCGGTCCGGCTGGGGTTGTGGGAACGATGACCGGGGAATTACTCGGAACCGGCGTTACCGGTTCGAGAGCGATCTGCGTCTGGGTATCGATCCCCAGGAATAGGCCGAGTGTGCGGTTTATGCCGAAAGAGGCATTAACTGCCAGCGTCGCAGCCACGCCAAAAAGCACAATCGATGCCACCGCAATGGTTTTGCGGGTCCGCGTTGCACTGAAGAGGTTGGTTACCGCCAGACCGATCCCCGCCCCGAGGGCACCCAGCCACAGCGCGGTGGCCGTTCCCGGGGAGATCCCAAAGGCGTTGATGATACCCACCACCACCAGCCAAGTGATGGACGCGGCCAAAATTCCAGCAGCGATACCGATGGCACTGACGGTGAGACGTTGGCGCATCGTGCGGCGAAGCGTCTCGGGTCGCCAAAAAAGATAAACAACCGCGACCGCAGCCAGAAATAGCGGAATGACCAACACCGGCCCCTCGGTGATGACGGTCTTCAGTACGTCATTCCACACGAAACTTCCTCACTTCCCCCACTTTCAGTATGGTCCACCGCCATACCCAAACGACACCGACCCCCAGTACCAGCTCCCGGCGGGGGGTTTGCGCCCCTAATCAAGGTCTTGTTAGGTCGATGCCCAGGAGCGCCCAAACGGCCTTGCTGTCGGCCGCGGTAAGTGAACCGCCGGAAGCCAGCGCCGAGCCAACGGCATCGTCGACGAGTGCAATCGCGGCCGGCGTGTTGAGATCATTCGCCAGAGCCTCTCGAAGCTGACCGAGCAGCGGGTGGCCCCGCCCAACCTCGTCGCCGGCGGAGCCCGCCGACATTGACGCGCCTAGCCAGCGCTCGAGTCGTGCGGTGGCCTTCGGCAGGGCGTCATCCGTCCACTCCCAGTTGGAGCGATAGTGGTTTGCCAACAAGGCGAGACGAATCGCGCGCGGGTCAGCACCGTTTGCAACCAGACGAGAAACCAGAACGAGATTACCGAGCGACTTGCTCATCTTTTCGCCCTGATAGGCCACCATGCCTGCGTGGGCGAAGATCTTGGCGAACGGCTCCCCGCTGAGGGCCGAGGCGTGGGCAGCGCTGAACTCATGATGCGGGAAGAGGAGGTCTGATCCCCCACCCTGAACGGTGATGGAGGTTCCGAGGCGGTTGACCGCAATTACCGAACACTCAATGTGCCAGCCGGGGCGGCCGAGCCCGAGCACGGTATCCCAGGCGGGTTCGTTTGATCGAGCTGCACGCCACAGCAGCGGATCCAGGGCATCCCGCTTTCCGAAACGTTCCGGGTCGCCTCCCCGCTGCGCCGAAAGCTCAAGCATTGTGGGGCGATCCAGGTTTGACTCAAGTCCTAGGTGCCAGATTGTGGACTCAGCAGCTGCCACCGAGTCGAAATAGAGGTCGGGCTGTTCGTCAATCGAATCGGGTGCCGGCACCTCATAGGCAAGTCCGATCGCCAAGAGAGAATCGACAGCAGCCGCGACCTCCGGAATCACCGCCGTCACCGGTACGTAGTGGTCCGGCGGGATGATCGACAGCAACTCCATATCGGAGCGGAAGAGGTCGGTCTGGGTGGAGGCGAGAACCCGCCAATCAATGCCGGTGGCCGAAGCGCGCTCGAGCAGCGGATCGTCGATATCGGTGGTGTTCTGCACGAAGGTGACGGTGTACCCGCTGTCAAGCCAGCATCTAATAAGGGTGTCAAAGGCAAGATAAGTGAACGCATGCCCGAGGTGGGTTGCGTCGTAGGGGGTAATTCCGCAGACATAGATCGTTGCAGAACCCGCGGTTTCGGCCGAGATCAACTGCCTGGTCGACGTGTCAAATACCCGAGGAGCGGGGGCGAGGGAGCTCAGGCGGGGAACCTGCGGTCGGTTCCACGATTTCACATCCCCAGACTAGGTGCAGCGAACGTCCCCCACAGACCACCGCCCACAGACCACCGCCCACAGACCACCGCCCACAGACCACCGCCGACAGGCACGCCCCCGGAGCCGAGTTGAATTCGCCACCGAGCACGAGATCGCAGCCGCGAATTGCAGCGTCGTGGCTCGCCTCAGACGCTCTTACACCGCATTGATTTCACCCGTCGAAAGAAGAACTACAAGCCCAGAACCCAACAGGATGCGATAGATCACGAACGGTAAAAAGCTGCGTCGCCTAATGTAATTCATGAGAAACGCAATCACGGTGAGCCCGACCGTGAAGGCGATGATCGTGGCTACCGCGGTCTCTGCCAAACCGAACGGGGCGGTCGCATCCGGGTGCGAAATGCTGTGATAGAGCTCGTACAGGCCGCTACCAAAAACCGCGGGAACGGCCAACAGGAAAGAAAATCGGGTCACGGCGGACCGCTCGTAGCCCAGAGCCCGACCGAGGGTGGTCGTGGCGCCGGAACGGGAAACGCCGGGCACGAGCGCCAGCATTTGGGCAAATCCGAATAGCAGACCGTCGCGATACCCCAGCATTTCGAGCGTTTTGCGATGCCCGCCGACCAAATCGGCGACGCCGAGAAAGACGCCAAACACGATAAGAACGATTGCAATGATCCACAGCGAGCGAAACGAGGTGCGGATCGTTTGCTGCAGCAAAAAACCGGCAATAACGATGGGCACAGTGCCGACGATGATGAGCCAGCCGAGGCGGACATCGGGGTGCTGGCGGTCAAAACTCACGGCGACTCTTTTGTTTCCCGGGGAAACTGCAGAAGAGGACACCGCTAGTGACAGCTCACGCGCCCGAGCTGTTTTGGAGGCTGAGCGACCGAATTGCTCAAACCAGGCGTGCGCGATTCGGGCAATATCGTGCCGAAAATACAGCAGCACAGCCGCCTCAGTACCGAGCTGCGTGATCGCGGTAAAGGTGGCCCCGGGGTCGATCGCGTTGGGCAGGAATGCGCCAGCGATTCGCAGGTGCGCACTGGAAGACACCGGGATGAATTCGGTGAGGCCCTGCAGCAGACCGAGAATCATAGCTTCAATGAAGTTCACGCGGGAGAGCCTTCGATAGTTGGTAAAAGTCTGGTCGGGAAATGGTGCCCAGTAGCTCAGTAGCTCAGTAATTCAAAAGCAGGTCGGTTAGTACGCGACGACCGAAGGTGAGGGCATCCAAGGGAACTCGTTCGTCAACGCCGTGAAACATTCCCGGAAAGTCGAGGTCGGCCGGGAGTTTCAACGGTGCGAAGCCGTAACCCTTAATACCCAGTAATGACAGCGCCTTGTTATCCGTGCCACCGCTGAGCAAGTACGGCAGCACCGGGGCTCCCTGGTCATGAATCCCGAGACTCGCGATCATGGCGTCAACCAACGGGCCGTGAAAATCCGTTTCCAACCCAATGTCGCGGTGCATCACTACAATCTCAACGTCGTCACCGATCAGCGCCCGTACCTCGGCGAGCGTGGCATCTTCCTCGCCGGGCAGAGTGCGGATGTCGATGAGTGCCTCGGCATAATCGGGGATGACGTTGTGCTTGTAGCCCGCCGTCAGCATGGTCGGATTGGTCGTAGTGCGAATGGACGCCCGGATAAAGCTGCCCGCCGTTCCGGTAGCCAGGGCTAAGGCATCCGGCCCCACCTGAATCGGGTCTTTCTCCAAGATGCGGGCGAGTTCTGTCATGAGGAGCGTGGTGGTGTCGGTGAGGGTAATTGGCCACTCTTGGTCGCCGAGGATAGTGACAGCTTTGGCTAATTTGGTAACGGCATTGTTATCGATCACGCGGGAACCGTGCGCTGCGGTACCGCGCGCAATGAGCTTGATCCAGACCAAAGCTTTCTCGCCGGTCTGCAGTAGGTACGCCCGCTGGCCGTTGAGGGTGATCGAGTAGCCGCCGACCTCGCTGATGGCCTCGGTGGCTCCGGCGAAGAGTTCGGGATACTCGCGCACGAGATAGTGCGAACCGAGACGTCCGCCGTCTTCCTCGTCGGCGAAGAATGCCAGCACAATGTCTCGGGCGGGTTCTCGACCGCTGGCGAGGATGTCGTCGAGCGCGGTCACCATCATGGCGTCCATATTCTTCATGTCGACAGCACCGCGGCCCCAGAGCATGCCGTCTTTCACCACTCCGGCAAACGGATCGACACTCCAATTGGTGGGATCCGCTGGAACCACGTCGGTGTGCCCGTGCATAACAAGCGCATCGCCGCCGCTGACTTTGCGCCCCTTCACCCGGGTAACCACACTGACCCGGCCGGGCTCGGATTCGAAAAGTTGCGGCTCCAGCCCCATCGCTTGAAGCTTCGCCTCGAGGTAGTGAGCCGCATCAGCCTCGCCGTGGGATTTGCCCTCACCGTAATTAGAGGTGTCAAATCGAATCAGGTCGCGGGCGATGATGGCAGTTGCATCGAGACCCAGGTTCTCTGGCTGTGTTGCGGATATTGGTGCTTCTCGTTCTGGGCCATCGACGGTCAAATCCATGACCCAACGATACCCACCGGGTGCGACGTGAAAGTCGCGATGGTAATCGGGGCTCCCTGAGTGCGTGCTATTGTCATGTGTTGGCAAATCCGCAAGGAAAGTCACATGCGCGGATGGCGGAATTGGTAGACGCGCCAGCTTGAGGTGCTGGTGCCCGTTAGGGCGTGGGGGTTCAAGTCCCCCTTCGCGCACAGCGAGTAGTAGATTCAATTACTCGCATGAAATCCGGAACTAAGGGTTGTGGCAGCCGGCAATCGGCTGCCCGGCCCTTTTTCTTTGCGCGAAAGTCGCCTCAGAACAAACGACGGCGGGAAACGACCGACAATTTACCGGCAACACCGCGCGTTTCTCGCCGCGCTCGGGTTCTGAACCATCGCTCCGGACGTAGTCGCTGCGATGGTAAGCAGCGAAACGCCGGTGTTTGTTTAGCCTTGTTTGCACGCGATTGATTTACGCAGCGTCCGAAAGAGATAAAGTAATCCTCATAGTCGGAATTCTCGGCAACAATTCAGAATATTGACGTAGAACACGATCAGTGTTTGGCGGTTCGACGAGGCCGACGTAATAGCCGGCTAATACCGCCGACTAACGCCACACAGCAGCACGCGCACTTACCCGTGCACACGTCGACGAAACGGAAGGTTTTATCAATGGCAAGCACAATCAGTGTCATCATTACGAGCGATCTCAGCAATGCACCCGACGCCGCCACCGTGCTCTTTGGCTGGAATGGACGCAGCTATCAGGTGGATCTCACCGCTGACGAGAAGCGCGATTTCGAAGCCGCTCTGCAGCCCTACCTCGGAGTCGCCCAAATTGCGAACAAAAAGTCGAGCCAGCGCGAACCGAGTCGCGCCGTCGCCGTAGGTCTCGTGCCGGCAACGGTTCGAGCCTGGGCCTTTAGCAATGGGGTTGACGTCCCCAAGCGCGGCCGTATTCCTCAGGACGTGATCCAGCGTTTCCAGGAAGCACACTCGAGCTAACATCGGGCGCGAAAGAATCGTTAATGACGGTGGGGAGTTGTCGCTTCCGCAGTTAGCGGATTACCGGCGTAATCTCTGGAGGATAACTCTTCTGTTCACGTGAATTTAGTCGTACTTCGGGATTTTGATCAGCGGAATTCGGGATAGGCAAGTAATGCACCGAGGACGGTGATCCCTATACCCACGCTGCCCGAGATGATCGCAAGCATCCACAATTTGTACGCACGAACGCCATCACGGCGTTTGCCGATGAGGCCGAGAATTACCGCTCCAATCGAGCACGGTAGAAACAGTCCACAGGCAATTAGTCCAAATATCCCGATCAGCCCGGCGACCGAACCCGCTCGACTGATCCTCATTTTTGCAACACCCGTGTGGGTCGGCGTGCGAAATAGCAGAGCCTCAACCCCGTCCGTTTCGGTGGGGGAACGGTGTTGGGTGGAATCTGGCAATGAAGGGACTATCGGGGTCAGCATGGGTCCTCGGCGGAGTCTGATTCGCGCGCTGTTGCGGGCGGATGTTTGGGAAAAAAAGAAGGGTGCAGTTATAAGACTCCGAAATAGCGATCTCATTACGCGGTTTGTGCAAAATTTATCTAAGACCCTCCGCTGGCGGTAGATTTGGGGCTCCCGACGGAACCCGCCGGGCCACGCTGGCCGAATCGTTGTCGCCCACGACGCTTGGAGAACATGTCGGTGACCGTCGCGGCAAAAAAAGCAAGAGGAAAAGCAACACCCATGGATTCCTCGGCCCCGACCAATGACGTTCCCGCGGCAGACACCGCACAAGCTTTCGTCGCAGTCGAGAGCTTGCCCCTTGCGGGTCTTCTGGTCGTCGACTTTTCTCGCGTGCTGGCCGGGCCGTTGGCGACCATGACCCTTGCCGATCTCGGCGCGAGGGTAATTAAAATCGAACGACCCGGTACTGGTGACGACACCCGGCAGTGGGGTCCGCCCTTTTCTGCAACCGGTTCCACTTATTTCGAGAGCGTCAATCGCAACAAAGAATCCATTTGTTTGGACTTGACCGATTCGGCGGATCTTGCCACGGCGCACTCTCTGGCTCAGCGGGCGGATGTGATCGTCGAGAATTTTCGCTCGGGCACCCTCGATTCGATTGGACTCGGCTACGACCGATTGGCCAAGACAAACCCGCGAGTCGTTTACGCCTCCATCACCGGCTTCGGCAGCGCCGAAGGTGCAGCTTTGCCCGGCTACGACTTTATGGTGCAGGCCCTCGGCGGTTTGATGAGCGTTACCGGCGAGGCCGGCCAGCCAACGAAGGTGGGCGTGGCTCTGGTAGACGTGCTCACCGCGAAGGATGCCACGATTGGAGTTTTGGCCGCGCTTACCGCCCGATCCATTACCGGGGTGGGCCGCAGAATCGAAGTGAACCTGCTATCGAGTCTGCAGGGAGCGCTCGTCAATCAAGCCCAGGGCTTCCTCGGGGCCGGGGTAACACCAACCGCGATGGGTAATGCCCATCCGTCTATCGCTCCCTACGAAATAGTTCGCTGCGCGGATGGCCCGCTCGCCATCGCCTGCGGTAATGATCAGCAATTTGCGAAGTTGGCGGACGCCCTTGGCTGCGCCGAATTAGCCCACGACACGCGCTTTACCACGAATAGCGCTCGTGTGGCCAACCGAGCTGACCTCGTTTCGGCACTCGAAGATCGACTCGCCGCTGCCCCCGCCGACAATTGGCAGCGTACGTTCACCGCCGTCGGAGTGCCGGCCGGTCAAGTAGGCACAATCGCAGACGGTATTGCCCTCGCCCAGTCGCTGGGGTTAGGGCCCACTATTGAGGTTACGGATGCTGCGGGTGTGCCGGTCGGGCGTCAGATCAGGCATCCGATTCTCTGGACTCCCCCGCTAGTCAGCCCCACGAAGGCTCCGCCGGCGCTGGGCGAGCACGGTGCGGCCGTGCGTGAATGGCTTAGCCAGCCGATTGCGCGGTGATCCGTTAATTGCCGCCCGGCCACCCAGCGTCGATTGACGCCGGGTGAACGGGCTCCGCGGCCGAATGTGCCGAGAGCGCCAGCCAGAGGTGCGCTGCGACATCCGCATCATCGAGATCTAGCTGGAGGAGTTCTGATGCCGCCGCAATGCGATTACGCAGCGAATTGCGATGCACCCCGAGCTCGCGCGCGGTGGCCTCCCATTGCCCCCGATTACGCAGGTAACTGCGCACGGTTGCCAGAAGCTCCCCACGGGAATGGTCGCGCAGGGCAAGCACCCAGCCGTCGGCTTCGACTTTTGCGCTATCGGTGTCACCGATCAGGGTGCCGGGCGCCGCGCGTCTACAGCGGGCGCTGAGCTGTGGCCATAGCTCT
Organism: Microbacteriaceae bacterium; assembly: GCA_014377425.1. Classification (GTDB taxonomy): domain Bacteria; phylum Actinomycetota; class Actinomycetes; order Actinomycetales; family Microbacteriaceae; genus Marisediminicola. Next base: position 14,953 of record JACMPQ010000068.1, read on the forward strand.
GCCAATTGCTTGAGGGACGCGTCCTCGCTCAGTGCCGCCGACAATTGCTCGGCGCTCGACCCGGTTGCCACGTGCTGAGCGGCCGACCCGGCTGACCGTCGATCCGACTGGTCGGGCACGGCAAGGGGCGCGTCGGTCGAACGGGTTGGCACGGCGAGGGGCGCGTCGGTCGGTCGGCCAGCCTCCACCAGCACGACGGTGAGACCGCTCACCTCACATCGGAGCGTGGCACCGATGATTCGCTGCCGAATTTCTTTCGGCGGGTGCTGTGCCGAGAGCTTTCCGACCCGATTAGCGAGCTCAGCGGTGCTAAGCGCGGCGAGGTTATGGCCGGCAATTACGAGCAGACTGAATCGTTCCGGCAGCGGGGCTAACCCGAATTCGGCGACGATGAGGCGCGCGGCATCCGGATAGCCCTGGATAAGGAGGCTGGCAATCGCCGCCCGCTGCTGAGCCTTGGATTGGGCAAGCTGCCGCTCCTGTCGGGCACTGACGGCGAGCAGCATGCAGCCGGTGAGCAACAGTTGCCGATCGGCGCGTCGCAGGGCATGGCCAGCCCCCACGGCTAAAAATCCGACCGTGGCACGCTCCACGACGATCGAGTACACCACTACTTCTGTGTCGTCGAGCGGAAAAGTGGCGGAAGAATAGGTGCCAGCAAGGTGGAGCCGGGATGTTTCCCCGCGCAGTCTCGGTAATACCGCGCGCTGCGACGCAGGCCAGACGGTTTCGGGGCGATCATCGGCGGGAAGATAAGCGGCCCATCCCGCGCACGCTTCGGCAAGCAGCCGGATGACCGCCGCCACCGCCCCGGGCCGGGTTGCTGCCCGGGCGAGCGAAGTTTGCTGTTTGAGGCCCACAGCGAGCTCCGACTGTTCGGCGCGGCCAACGAGGTCCCAGTACGCCCGAGACACGTTCAGAAACGGAATACCCGCGGGAACGATCAGAAGCTCGAGCCCCACCAACTCACACCCCGTCCGGAGTTCAGGGGATACGCGATCGATGCCGGCGCCGAGACCCAACCCGAGGGCGGCGACTCCGCGATCGAGAAGTCGTTGCACATAGTCGTTCACCGAGGCCTGATCCCCAGCCAGCGGGATTCCGGTGGTGAGGAGTAGTTCGCCCCCTTCGAGGTACGGAGTGGGGTCGGTGAGTTCCGAAATGTGCACACCGGTGAGCACAGTGTGCTTGATTCGCCCCGGTCGCGTGAGCCCAAGTTCTGGCCCGACGTGGTCGCAGAGCTGAGCGAGGGTGATCATCCGCTACCGGCTTTCAATCGAGTTTAGATAGTTTATCTAATATTATGATTGATGAGATGAATTATCTAAACTCGCTCAGTGCCTGACTGACTATCTTGGTGTCATGATCACCGACGACTTTTCTGCGCTCCCCCAGTCCCGCCTGCTCACCACGGCAATTCCGGGGCCGCGTTCGCAGGCCCTGCACACGGAACGCATGCAGCACGTGACCAGCGGATTTGGCACAACTCTTCCGGTCTTCATTCAACGGGCCGAGGGCGGAATTCTGCTGGACGTCGACGGCAACCGCATCATCGACTTCGCGTCGGGCATTGCCGTGACCAGCGTTGGCGCCAGCAACCCGCACGTGCGAGCCAGAGTCGCAGCCCAGCTCGAAAACTTCACCCACACCTGCTTCATGGTTACCGAATACGAGTCCTTCACCGCCGTCTGTAAGTGGTTGAACGAGAACACCCCCGGTGACTTCGACAAGCGCACCGCGTTGTTTTCCACCGGCGCCGAAGCCGTAGAAAACGCCATCAAGGTGGCTCGTTCCGCGACCGGGCGCTCGAAAATTCTGGTTTTCGACGATGCGTACCACGGCCGCTCCTTGCTCACCATGGCGATGACCGCAAAAGAGAATCCCTACAAGCTCGGCTTCGGACCGTTCCCGGCCGAGGTCGTCAAGGCTCCGATGGCTGCTCCGCTGCGCTGGCCGTCCGGTGCCGCCAATGCAACCGCCGAGGCCCTTGCCGGCGTCGAAGCAGTCCTCGCCGAGCACGGCGCAGAAACCTTCGCCGCTATGGTCATCGAGCCGATCCAGGGTGAGGGAGGCTTCGTGGTTCCCGCCGCTGGATTCCTCTCCGGTCTGCGCGCGCTCGCCACCAAGCACGGCATTGTTTTCGTGTTGGACGAGATTCAGGCCGGGATGGGCCGCACCGGCACCCTGTTCGCAAGCGAGCACGAGGGTGTTGTGGGCGACCTCATCATCACCGCCAAAGCTCTCGCCGGCGGCCTCCCGCTGAGCGCCGTCACCGGACGAACCGAGTTGATGAACTCCGTTCACGCCGGCGGCCTGGGCGGAACCTACGCCGGAAACCCGCTCGCCTGCGCCGCGGCCCTCGGAGTATTTGAGGCGTTCGCTGATGGCAGCATGCTGGCCGGTGCGCGTCGGATCGAGGCATCCGCTCGCGAAGTTTTGGAACCCCTGCTCACCGAAACCTCCTGCGTAGCCGAGGTTCGCGGTCGGGGCGCGATGCTCGCCATCGAATTTGCCGACGCCGGCACCCTCGCCCCGCGGGCGGATCTTGCCAAGGCCGTTGCCGTTGCCTGCCACGCACAGGGCCTTCTCGTGCTGATCTGTGGAACGTTCTCGAACGTGATTCGTCTGCTGCCGCCGCTCGTGATCACCCCGGAACTACTCGAAGACGGTCTCACCGTTTTGAAGGCTGCCGTTCTGGATGTTGCGGCAACGCTCGCCGCGCCGGCACTGGTGTGACCGCGGCGGGTATGACCGAAGGTGATGTAGTTCGCGGCACCGATCAGGGTGCCGCGTTCGAGGCGAGTTTCGATCCGTCAACCGGTGAGCAGCGGGGCTCGATTGCCCACAGCTCCCCCGCCGACGTGGCAGCTTCCCTTGCTCGGACTCTTTTTGCCGGCCGGATGCTGGCGGCCTCAAGCCCGAGCGAACGACGCGAGTGGCTCTTCGCCGTCGCAGCTCAGCTCGTCGAGCACCAAGACGAACTGGTAGAGCTGGCCCAGCAGGAGACTGCCCTCGGCGTTGTACGTCTGCGCGGCGAGCTGCTGAAAGCCGCCGTGAGCATGCGGTTCTATGCGGATGTTGCCGTGGAGGGCAGTTACCTCGGCGCCAGCATCGAGACGATCGATGCAACCACCACCCTGTCCCGTTGGAACATCGCCCTCGGGCCGGTCGCGGTATTCGGCGCCAGCAACTTTCCGTTCGGCTTCGGACTGATCGGTCACGACGTCGCCTCAGCGCTCAGTGTCGGATGCCCGGTCGTGTCGAAAGCGCACCCGGCGCATCCGCGGCTCAGCGTGCGCTTGGCGGAGATCACGCAAAACGCTTTGGCAACCTCCGGCGCCCCTCAGGGAAGCTACGAGCTCGTGGTCGGTTTTGCCGCCGGCATCCAGCTCATTGACGCACCCGAAATCACCGCTGTGGCGTTTACCGGCAGCCAGGCGGGCGGGATGGCGATTCTGCAGCGTGCCGCTGCGCGCGGCATCCCGGTCTTTGCCGAGATGGGAACTGTGAACCCGGTGGTGGTGACCCCACTCGCCGGCCGCGACTCGGTGAGTATCGCCGCCGGCTTTGTGGCGTCGTTCACCCTCGGAGTGGGGCAGTTTTGCACCAAGCCCGGGCTGCTGTTTGCGCCCGCCGGTATGGGGTTCGCCGAGGAAGTGGAGCACCAACTCGGTGCCGTGGCGGCGTTTCCCCTGCTCACCGCCGGGATCGCCCACAGTTACCGTCGCGGAATTTCTGAGGTTCAGGATGCTGCCGGCATTCGTTTCACGGCACCTAGCGAGACCGAGCTGCCGGGCTTCGCGGTCGCAGCTCACGTGATCCGGGTCCGCCCGGAAGACCTGCGGACCGGCTCACGGCTCCTTGAGGAGTGCTTCGGGCCGATGGCTTTGGTCTGCGAATACGACGACATCGACCAGGTGTTTGCGGCGCTGGCCCAGTTGCAGCCCGCGCTGGCCGCGTCGGTGTTCACCGGGTTGCCGGACGCGTCGCTGGATAGCGACGATGCAGACCCAGACGGTACCGAGTTGGTGCGCCGTATGCTTCCCCTCGTTGGGCGCCTGGCAGTCAACTCCTGGCCGACCGGGGTGGCGACCAGTTGGTCGCAACAGCACGGCGGTCCGTGGCCCGCGACCAGCCGCACCGAAGCTACCAGCGTCGGGGCGGGGGCATTGGCGCGATTCGTGCGGCCGGTGTCGCTGCAGAATGCGGCACCTGCGCACTTGCCATTGGCGCTTCATCCGCACAATCCTTGGGGTATTCCCCGTCGGATCGACGGCATACTCACCCTCCCCAGCAACTAATTTTTCGCATACTTCGAGAGATAGACCATGACTGACACCTCAGGCCTTATCGGCATTGACCTCATCGGCATCGACGCCCTGCTCACGGCTGAGGAGCGCGAACTGCGCGACGCGGTACGTGACTTTGTTGACACCCGCATCAAGCCCAATATTGCCCAGTGGTACGACGACGCGGTGTTTCCGGTGGATCTCATCCCCGAAATGGCGAAGCTCGGCCTGTTGGGTATGCACCTGAAAGGCTACGGCTGCCCCGGCCGCAGCGCCGTCGACTACGGGCTTGCCGCACTGGAGCTCGAGGCGGGCGACTCCGGGTTGCGCACCTTCGTGAGCGTGCAGGGGTCGCTCGCGATGAGCGCGATCTACAAGCACGGTTCCGAGGAACAGAAAAACGAGTGGCTGCCCCGGATGGCGGCGGGCGAGGTGATCGGCTGCTTCGGCCTCACCGAGCCGAACGCCGGCTCCGACCCGGCCAGCATGGCCACCTTTGCTCGCCGGGAGGGCGAGGAGTGGGTGCTCAACGGCGCCAAGCGTTGGATCGGGCCCGGCACCATCGCGCACCTGGCAATCGTGTGGGCGATGACGGATGACGGCATCCGCGGCTTTATCGTCCCGACCGACTCCGAGGGCTTCCGGGCAACCGCGATCACCCAAAAGCTGTCGATGCGCTCATCCATTCAGTGCGACCTCGAGTTCACCGAGCTACGCCTGCCGGCCACCGCCCTCTTGCCCAAGGCGAAGGGCCTGCGCGGACCGTTCGAGTGCCTCAACGAAGCCCGCTACGGAATCATTTGGGGCGCAATGGGCGCCGCCCGCGACAGCTACCTCGTGGCCCTTGACTACGCAATGGAGCGCACCGCCTTCGACAAGCCGCTCGCCGGGTTTCAGCTCACCCAGCAGAAGCTCGTCGACATGGCGCTGGAAATCAACAAGGGACTCCTACTGGCCCTGCAGCTGGGCCGTTTGAAGGATGCCGGCAAGCTCCAGCCGCACCAGATCTCGATCGGTAAGCTTAACAACACCCGCGAGGCAATCACGATTTGCCGCGAGGCCCGCACAATTCTCGGTGGTAACGGAATCACGTTGGATTACTCGCCGATGCGCCACGCCAACAATCTGGAAAGCGTGCGCACCTACGAGGGCACCGACGAGGTGCATACGCTCGTGATTGGCGCGCACATCACCGGGATTCCGGCGTTCCGCTAGGACAGTTACGGGACGGTTGCGAGGGTCGGTCTATCGACCGGCCCCTCCGCGGTCATGGCGGTGAAGTGGGCCGGCGATAGCCTCGTTTAGCCGGTCGCGTCACTCTAGCGCAGCGCCTTCGCGACATCTGCAACGTCATCCAGATCGTTCCAGAGGTGAAACGCCGCCCGCAGGCGACCGGAGCGCGCCGATGCCCGGATGTCGGCAGCAGCCAGTTTCGCCAAATCCGCGCCGTCGGCATCGGCCCAGGTAACAATCGCCTGATGCTGTTGCTCGATTCCGAGCGCGTCGCAGAGTGCATCCCCGAGCCCTGCGGCGTGCGACCACACCGCGCTGATATCGAGGCCGGCAAAAAGTTCGAGGGCGGGCTGTGCGCCCACCCAGGCCGGCCACGCCGGGGACACATCGAAGGCACGGGCGTCACGCGCGAGCGTCATTTCCGGCCCGTAGCACGATGCCCACACGTCTGAGCCCGCGTACCAGCCGGCCTGCACCGGCACCAGGTGCTTCTGGAACTCAGCGTTGAGGGTGAGGAAGGCGGCCCCGCGCGGGGAGGCCAGCCACTTATAGGAATGGCAGACGGTGGCCGAAAATTGAGCGGCATCCACCGGATGAACCCCCGTCGACTGGGTGGTGTCGCAGAGGGTGAATGCGCCGCGACGGGCTGCCGCCGCTGTGATCCCGACGGTGTCGGCCACAACACCGGTCGCGGACTGCACGTGCGAGAAGACCACGAGCCAGGTGTTGTCGGTGATCGCCTCGGCTAGCTCGTGCAAAGCCACATGGCGCACGCGAACATCCGGTCGCTGCAAAAAGGGGAATACGATCGAGCTGAAGTCGCCGTCGACGCAGAGCACCTCGGCGCCGGCCGGAACGGCTGTGGCGATGACACTCACCAGAGCTGAAGTTTGGGATCCAATGGCGACCCGGTCAGCGGTCACACCCGCCAATGTTGCGTAATTCGCGCGAGTGCTTTCGACAATTGGGCCGTAGTCGAGCGGTGACCGACGCGCCTGCGACCACAAGTTTAGGTCGTGCTGTTGCGCCGCCACGCTTGCACGGCTCGGGAGCCCCATTGCCGCAGCGGCCAGATAACCCCGGCCCCCTTCGAACTCGGACCGCGCCTCCCCAACCGTAACGAATACCGGATGCCGGGCGCTTAGCGAAGTCACAGTCATCCCTCCATCTTGGCCCGTAGCTGGATGCCACGCCAACGCGCAACGATTACCGTTGGATTATGGAAATCACGCTGCGCTACTTTGATGGCTGCCCGAATTGGAAGGTTACAGCCGATCGACTTGCAGTTCTCGCCGGAGAACGGCCCGCTATTAGGGTGATCAGGCAGCTAGTCGAGACCGTGGAAGATGCGGAGGCGATTGGTTTCCGAGGATCGCCGAGCATTCTGCTCGAAGGACACGATCTCTTTCCTGATCCGTCAGCCGCAATCGGACTTGCCTGCCGGCTCTACGTCACCCCCGCCGGGCTTGTCGGCGCCCCAACGCTCGAACAGCTGCGCGAAGCGATCGCCGTAGCCTGAATCGCCCTCATTCCGGAGGCACCAGCTACTGCGGCGGCGGGTCGACACCCCGCCGCCCCGCACAACGCCTAGCTCCCGGCGATCTCGTGCGCGCGGGCAATGATCCGCAGCGTGGCCAGGGCATCGTGCGGGTCGACCGGAACGGGAGCGCCGTCACGGATCGCAGCCGCCACCCCGGCGTAGAAGCCCGGGTAGTTGCCGCACTCGGTGGCGATGGCGTGGGTGGGGGCATCCGTCGAGCCATTGATGCCCAGGATTCCCCACTTGGCCTCGGGCTCGGCGCCGTAGCCGGCATCGAGCGGGGTGCCGCCGGCCATCAGCGTCGGCTCCTGGCCGTCGAGGCCGTAGACGGTGTAGCCGCTATCGGAGCCGAGCACGCGAAAGCGCGGACCGTTCTGTGCCGAAAAGCGGCTCATGGTGAGGTGTGAGCGCACGCCGCTGTCGTGGCGGAGCGAGATGAACGCGTCGTCGTCGCTTACTCCCCCGTCGCGCATTACCGTGAGTTCCGCGGCCTGCACCGTGGCCGGTCCGAACAGGTGCAGCGCCTGATCGATGAGGTGGCTGCCGAGGTCAAAGGTGATTCCGGCGCCCTCGCGGAAGGTGGTGGTGTCCTGCCAGCGGTCGCGCAGATCGGGCGACCAGCGCTCGAAGGTCGACTCGAAACGGTGCACAGTGCCCAAGGCACCCTCGGCAACGAGTTTTTTGACGGTGAGAAAGTCGCCATCCCAGCGTCGGTTCTGGAACACTATCAGCGGCAAACCGGCAGCATCGGCGGCGGCGATCAGTTGTTCGGCTTCGGCGACGGATGCCGCAAACGGCTTGTCGATCACCACGGCGGCACCGGCGGCTAAAGCGGCGAGCCCCTGCTCCAGGTGGGTATGCGCGGGAGAGGCCAGCACCACGAGGTCGAGCTCTCCCGCACGGGCGAGAAGTTCGGCCGGGCTTGCCACGACGGTGGCCCCGGGGTTCTGCTCCAACGCCTGCGCCGTGCGGGCCGGGTCACCGGTCGAAATCAGGTCGATCGAGAATCGCGGGTTCGCCCGCAGAAACGGCGAATGGAAGATGCGGCCGGAAAGCCCGTAGCCGATGATGCCGGTGCGGATGGGTGCGCTGTCACTGGCAAGGGAGTTGTTCATTCGGCAAGCCTAGCCAGCACGGTGCGGGTAACCGTGCCGCGAGGCATCCGGTACCGCTGGTGCTCCTACGCCGTCGGGGTGTCGACCGCGCCGCCGAAGCGCCGGTTGCGCGCGGCATATAGCGACACCGCCTCCCAGAGCTGTTCGCGGGTGAAGTCGGGCCAGAGGGTGTCGAGGAAGACCATCTCGGCGTAGGCGCTCTGCCAGAGCATGAAGTTGCTGGTGCGCTGCTCCCCTGAGCTGCGCACGAAGAGGTCAACATCCGGCAGATCGGGAATGTAGAGCGCGCGTTGAATGGCCTTTTCGGTGATGCCGGAGGGTTTGAGCCGCCCAGCGGCGACCTCCTCCGCTAAAGAGCGCACGGCATCCGTGATCTCGGTGCGTCCGCCGTAGTTGACGCACATGGTGAGGGTAAGCGTGGCGTTGTTCGCCGTGAGACGCTCGGCAAATTGCAATTCGTTGATAACGGATGCCCACAGCCGCGGTCGTCGGCCCGCCCACCGCACCCGCACGCCCCAGTCATTGAGCTGGTCGCGCCGACGGTGCAGCACCGAGCGGTTAAAGCCCATCAGAAACCTCACCTCGTCGGGTGAACGCTTCCAGTTTTCCGTGGAGAAGGCGTAGACGCTCAGGTGCTTGACGCCCGCCTGAATGGCCCCGGCGACCACGTCGAGCAGGGCCGCCTCGCCTGCCTTGTGGCCCTCCACCCGGGTGAGGCCTTTACCGTTGGCCCAGCGGCCGTTGCCGTCCATCACGATCGCGACGTGCTCGGGAACCGTGCCCTTGGCGAAATTCGGCGGGTAGATTCCGGTCCAGTCGATCGGCTTGAAATCGACGGCGTCTTTGTGCGTCTTGAAGGCCATGGGCGGGTAGCTCGCTTCGGTGGGGGCATGGGTCGTGGCGGTTGGGGCGGGGGGCGCTTCGATGGGGGCTGGGGGCACCGGATGCGGCGCGGCGTCGGCGGCGCGGTTCAGGGTGCGCCTGGCATCCGGTCGCCGGTCCACATGCTCCAGCGAGCGGAGACTGCGTTCGAGGTGAAACTGGGTGTAGGCGGCCACGACCCCACTGGCCTGGGAGCGGGTGCCCTCGGGTGCGGCTTCGGCGCGATCCCAATCCCCGGTGAGCAGGGCCGAGAGCAGCGCAATGGTGGCGGCATCCAGTCGCGGCGCACCGGGTGGGGCAACCGCATCGGCCACCACCCCACCAAGTTGCACGACAAACACCGAGTGCGGACCGGGTGCACCGGTGACCGCACAATCCGAGAAACTCGGGGCCCACCCCGCTACGCTCAATGCACGCAGCAGGTAAGAGTCGAGGGTGAGGCTGGCGCCGTGCTCGTTTTTGGCCAGCGACCGCAGCGCCCCGACGAGAAGCAGATAGTGCTGGAGCCCGCCCTCATCTTCGGTGAGCTTGTCGGCGGCCTCCACCATGGCGCTGGCCGCGGTGTAGCTGGCGTAGTCGTTGGCGATCGCGGCACCGTAGGAGGCCAGCGACTCGGCCTGGGTGATGATGTCGAGGCTGCGCCCTTCATAGAGCTGCACGTCGGCGACCATGAACGGTTCCAGCCGTGCGCCGAACTTGGACGCGGTGCGCCGCACTCCCTTCGCCACGGCGCGAATCTTGCCGTTATTGCGGCTGAGCATCGTGACGATGCGGTCGGCCTCACCGAGCTTGTGCGTGCGAAGAATCACGGCTTCGTCGCGGTAAAGGGGCACCTTTCAATTATCGGTTCTTCTGAAGAAGCCGGATGCCGCGGCGGGCCGACACCTGGTCGAATGGCGAAGGTCCGCCCCGAATACGGCAGTGCCGCAAATTGTGCACCCGGAACGGACCTCGACTACCCCCTACAGGCAGCTCGGGCGGAACGAGGTCGGCAACGGCCCTTTCGTGTTTCCCAAAGCAGCGAGCACTAGCCGGTGAACCACGGGATCGTTTGGTGTTTGGTCGTGCTCGATCGGGTCGAGCGGGCAAAAATTTTGGATCACGACGTTTGTCACCCGCTTGGCCAGCCCCACCAACGCTTGGCTGGTGTACGGGGTTACGACCTCGTCGTGAATGGTGGCAATCGTGGTGTGAAACACGGCCCCCTGCGTATCGCCGCCGGCATTCAGATTGGTGAGGAAAGCCGACCCGGCTGCCTGCTGCGAGGCGGCCGCGTTGAACCTACTGGTGGGCGACGGTTCAGTGGGTCCGCCGGGAATCGGCACGGTGGACGGAACACCGTCACCCCCGGTAGACACTCCGGGCACATAGCTCAGCGGGTTCGGCATGAAGGTGGTGCCATGATTCGACGGTGAGATGCCGACGAGGGAATGCACCGTCGTCGTGCCGCCGAGAAATTTGATGTAGTAGCGGGGCATCATGCCGCCCTGGCTGTGCCCGACGAGGTCAACCTGCTTGGCGCCGGTTGCGCGAAGCACGGATGTCACAAACGTTCCCAGTTGCGCCGCCGAGTCTTCAATCGGTCCGGATGCCGGCACCCCCTGTTCCGCGCCATAATCCAGGGCGAAGACGCAATAGCCGGCCTTTTTCACGACCGGAGACAGAGTGGCCCAGTTTTTGATCATCGTTTCATAGGTGCCGGGTACCAGAATCACCGGATACGGATGCTGGACGCTGGGTTTACAGGAAAAATCGTTGGCCCCGGGAGGGCTCACGCTAACGGTCTCGGCGGTCGCAGGACTCACCGCGACCGACAGCGCAATCGTCGCCGCAGCGACACTCGCGAGCAGCAGTTTCGGTTTGCGGAAGTGCATCGGGTCTCCAGTCCTCGTTGTCTGAAAGGGCAAACGCGCGCTCAAACTAAGCGCCGCCTTTCAGCCTTCGTCAATTTTGAGCGCGGGTCAACTGCCAGAATCAACTCATGATCCCGGCCGCTCGTCACCCTGCCCCGCAGACGGCAACCGAGCTTCTTCGCCGGGGCAAGCTCCTGGCCTTCTCGACCTCCTCGGTGGCGTTGGCTGGATTCGGGTTAGACAGTGCCATCGAGATCGGCGCCTCGACTGTAGTGCTCTGGGAACTTTCCGGCACGGACACCGGTGCCAGAAAGTTGCGTCAGCAAAAAGCTCTAAGACTTATCGGTGTCGCATTTCTGCTTTTCGCGGCGCTGAAAACCAGAACGGGGCGAACCCTTCGAAACCCCGTCTTAGAGCTTGAGGGCCGGGTCACCCTCATCGACGGGCTCCTGGCGTTAGCCGTACTCTGTGGCATCGTTTCGAACCGGATGCTGGGGTGGTGGTGGGCAGACCCGCTGGCCGGTCTCGTGATCGTTCACTACGCCATCCGGGAAGCCGTGCGCATCCTCCGACCGGTTACCCCCACTCATGCCTGAATGGCTCCAGGTCGCAATCAGCGTGATTCTTGGTTTGGTCGTGATGTGGCTCATCCTGATGATCGTTTTATGGCTAGAGCAGCGAAAGCATCCGGGACAGACAAAGCTGCGCGACCTGCTGCGCCTTGCTCCCGACGTCATCCGGCTCATCAAACGCCTTGCGAGCGACTCGAGCGTGCCGTTCGGAGTTCGGGTGTGGCTGGGGGTGCTGCTGGTCTACCTAATCTCGCCGATCGACCTCATTCCCGACTTCATCCCCGTGCTCGGCTATGCCGACGACGCCCTCGTGGTCGCAATCGCCCTGCGGTACGCCACCCGTCGAGCCGGGCGGGCAGCAGTAGAGCGGCATTGGCCGGGATCGCCCGCTGGGCTGAGCGCGGTGTTGCGCTTGGCCGGGCTGAAACAACGCAACTGAGGTAGCCAATTCAACCGCCGGCGCTTTGATCAAAACTCCCTTCCCCAGGGCAACACAGTCGAGCATCTCCCGACCCGTGGTACTCATAAGGGTGCAGCCCATTCAGTTTGTGATCCCGCTCTGGGCCGACCTCCTCGCTATCGCCATCGGTGGACTGCAGGGCGCGATGTTCGCCGCACAGTTTCGCAATCGTCGGCTCGACCTTCTGGGTATCGCCATCATCGGTGTGGCCTCCGGCTTCGGCGGGGGGTTGCTTCGCGACATCCTGCTCAATCAGGTTCCCGTGGCGCTTCAGAGCAACTGGTACCTGATCGCGGCCACCGGGGCGGCTCTGATCGGGATGCTGCTTGAGCGACTGTTCTCCAAACTGAGCACCGTGATCACCGTGCTGGACGCCCTCACCATCGGCATTTACTGTGCGATCGGAACTACCAAGGCAATCTCAATGGGACTGCCGGCGATTCCCGCCATCTTTGTCGGGGTGATCGCCGCGGTTGGCGGTTCGATTCTGCGCGACTTGCTCCTGAATCTGCCGATCGCCCTCATGCACGTCGGCTCGCTCTACGCGGTGGCCGCCGTCGCCGGGGCGGCAAGTCTGGTGGGGTTGCTTGCGGGTGGCGTTCCAGTCTTTGCGGCTGCCGTGTTCTGCGTAATGATCACCTTCAGCGTTCGGGTGCTCGCGGTGCTGTTTCGTTGGCGTTTGCCCGAACAGCGTCGGATTGAGCGGATGCCCGGAATTGGGCTATTGGCAAGTCGCGTGCGCCGCCCGCGCACGCGAAACGACCGCTGACCCAGGAGTCAACGGTCGTTTCGATGCAGTCGCCGCTGCGTTAGCGGTTGACCAATTCGCGGTCCCCGGCCTGCAACCGCACGGCACGGTTAACCGCTGAAACAACGGCCTTCAGAGAAGCCGTAGAAATGTCGGCGTCGATGCCCACACCCCAGAGGCGGGCATCCCCCACGGCGCACTCGACATAGGACGCTGCGAGTGCGTCGCCCCCGGAGCTGAGAGCGTGCTCGACGTAGTCGTAAACCCGCACCTCGATGCCGTGCCCGGCCAGCATGTTGAGGAACGCGTCGATTGGACCGTTACCGACCGCGTCGGCGATAACTTCTTCGTCGCCCACGCGCAACTCGGCATGCAGCGACACCTCGCCGGTCATGTCGCTCGCGGTTCGCGTGCGGGTCAACTCGAAGCGACCCCACTTGTCTTCGCTGTGGTCGGCCGGCAGGTATTCGTCTTGGAACGCGGCCCAGATTTGGGCGCTGGTAACCTCGCCGCCGTCGGCATCCGTCTTGGCCTGAACGACACCGCTGAACTCGATCTGCAGCTTGCGGGGAAGATCCAGCGCGTGGTCGGTTTTAAGCAGGTAGGCGACACCGCCCTTGCCGCTTTGAGAGTTGACCCGAATGACGGCTTCGTAGCTGCGCCCGAGATCCTTCGGGTCAACCGGCAGGTACGGTACGGCCCACTGCAACTCGTCGACCGAAACGCCTGTGCTCGCAGCCTCCGCTGCCATCGCCTCGAAGCCCTTCTTGATGGCGTCCTGGTGCGAGCCACTGAAGGCGGTATAAACGAGGTCACCGGCCCAAGGGCTGCGCTCGGGCACCGGTAGTTGGGTGCAGTACTCGGCGGTGCGCTTGACCTCGTCGAGGTCACTGAAGTCGATCTGCGGGTCAATGCCCTGGGTAAAGAGGTTAATTCCGAGCGCGATCAGGTCAACGTTCCCGGTGCGCTCCCCGTTACCGAACAAGCACCCTTCGATGCGGTCGGCCCCGGCAAGATAGCCGAGTTCAGCAGCAGCTACGGCGGTGCCGCGGTCGTTGTGCGGATGCAGGCTGAGCAGGATGTTTTCGCGGTGGGCCAACCGGCGCGACATCCACTCGATGGAATCGGCGTAGACGTTGGGGGTGGCCATCTCCACCGTGGCGGGCAGGTTGATGATGACCTTCCGTTCGGGGGTGGGCTCGAAAATTTCGATGACCTGGTTGCAGACGTCGAGGGCGAACTCCAACTCGGTGCCGGTGAAGCTCTCCGGCGAGTACTCGTAGAAGACCTCGGTGTCGGGAATCAGAGTTTCGGCGGCGCGGCAGAGCCGGGCGCCCTCAAGCGCGAGATCGATGACGCCCTGACGGTCGGTGCGAAACACCACGTCGCGCTGCAGCACGCTCGTGGAGTTGTAGAGGTGCACGATGGCCCGTGTGGCGCCGGCGAGGGATTCGTAGGTGCGGTTGATCAGGGTTTCGCGGGCCTGAGTGAGCACCTGGATGGTGACGTCATCCGGAATCGCCCCGGTCTCGATGAGGCTGCGTACGAAATCGAAGTCGGTTTGGCTGGCGCTCGGAAAGCCAACCTCGATCTCCTTATAGCCCATCTTCACTAGGAGGTCGAACATGATGCGCTTGCGCTCCGGGCTCATCGGGTCGATGAGGGCCTGGTTACCGTCGCGCAAATCGACGGCGCACCAACGCGGAGCCACGGTGATCCGTTTGCTGGGCCAGGTGCGGTCGGGAAGCTCCACGGAAAACGTCTCGTGGTACGGGCGGTACTTGTGAATCGGCATGGCCGAAGGCTGCTGTGTGTTCTTCATGGTCTTGGCTCTTTCGCTTAGGTCAATGGTCAGCCAACGACAAACTCCGCGACGAGTGAGGCCTGAAGTTAGGACTCGTCGCGGCAGCTAAGGAGCAGACCGAACAGCACAGCCCCACGGTAGCACCGTTGGGCTGCGCTGATAACTTTATGCCGGGTTTCGGGGCTGGCTTCGGCCCAGGTTTCGGCGCGACTTAGAAGCCGAGACGCCCGAGCTGCTTCGGGTCGCGCTGCCATTCTTTCGCCACCTTCACCCGCAGCGACAAAAACACCTGCTGGCCCACGAGCGGCTCGATCTGCAGGCGAGCTCGCGCGCCGACCTCGGCCAGCCGCTTGCCCTGATGACCGATGATGATTCCCTTTTGGCTGTCGCGCTCGACAAAGAGGTTGGCGTAAATCTCCACCAGATCCTTGTCATCGCGCTCCACAATGTCGTCAATGGTGACGGCAATCGAATGGGGCAGCTCGTCTTCAACGCCTTCGAGCACCGCCTCACGGATGAGCTCTGAGATGCGATCCTCCAGCCCCTCCTCGGTGACGGCATCGGCCGGATACAGCGGCGCTGACACCGGCAGCAGACGGATGAGCTCGGTGGTGAGGGTTTCCAGCTGCACCTTGCTGGTGGCCGACACCGGAACAATCGTGGTCCAGTCGCGCATTGCCGAGACAGCGAGCAGCTGCTCCGCCACCGTGGTGCGGGATGCGGCATCGATCTTGGTGACGATTGCCACCTTTTTGGCCCGCGGAAAGGCATCGAGCTGCTCGTTGATAAACCGGTCGCCAGGACCGATCTTCTCGTTCGCCGGAACGCAAAACCCAACGACGTCAACATCTCCCAGGGTGCTCTGCACGATGCTGTTCAAGCGCTCCCCGAGCAGGGTGCGCGGGCGATGCATTCCGGGGGTGTCCACCAAAATCAGCTGGCCGCCCTCTTTGTGGGCGATGCCCCGGATGGCGCGGCGTGTGGTCTGCGGCTTCGAGCTGGTAATCGCGACCTTCTCGCCCACCAGCGCGTTGGTGAGCGTAGATTTGCCCACGTTGGGGCGGCCGACGAAGGAAACAAACCCCGCCCGGTAGTCACTGTCAGTCGTCACGATTGTCTCCGTTGGTCTGGTTGATGCTGTCACGTCGAGAAAACGCGAGCAGCGTGTCGGCGTTGCCGAAAGCTATTTGGGCGTCGATCAGGGCTTCGCCGCGTTCGACGAGAACCGTGCTAAGACGATTTCGACGGCCTTCGGTGCGCTCCGCGGTGAGGATGAGCCCTGACCAGCTGGCGGTCGAGCCCTGGTCAGGAAGCCGTCCAAGCGCCTTGGTAAGGAGCCCGCCCACCGAATCCACGTCGTCATCGTCGAGGTCGATGTTGAAGATCTCGCCGAGTTCATCCACCGGTAGTCGCGCGCTCACGCGGTAGCGACCATCCGGTAATTCTTCGATCTCCACGACCTCGCGGTCGTACTCGTCCGAGATATCGCCCACGAGCTCTTCGATCAAGTCTTCCATTGTCACAAGCCCAGCGATGCCGCCGTATTCATCCACCACCATCGCGAGGTGATTGGAGTCCACCTGCATTTGCCGCAACAGAGAGTCGGCTTTTTGCGATTCCGGCACGAAAATAGCCGGGCGGATGAGCTCAAGCAGCGGCAGATCATCCGCCGCCTCCGGGCGTTCAAAGCGCAGCCGCGCCGCATCCCTGAGATAAATAATGCCCAGAACATCGTCGATGTCGGCCCCGATTACCGGCAACCGGGATTTACCGCGGGTGAAAAATTGCTTCATCGCAGCGCCAATCGTCTCGTCGCCGTCGATCGTCACCATATCGGTGCGTGGAATCATGATTTCCCGTACTACCGTTTCGCTGAACTCGAAAATGGAGTGGATGAGCTCGCGATCCTCCTCCTCGAGCACGTCGAGTTCGGTGGCCTCATCCACCATGCTCAGCAGCTGCTCCTCTGAGGAAAAGGTGGAGGTTTTTGCTCGGCCCGGGGTTACCCGATTGCCGACCGACACCAGAGCCGCCGGGATCGGACCGAGGGCCACCCGGATGCCGCGAATCGCCGGTGCCGCAAACCGCAGCACCGCGCGCGAATGCTCTCGCCCGACGCTGCGCGGGCTGGAACCGACCAACACAAAGGAGGTGAGGGTCATGATGAGCGTTGCCAGCAGCAGCGCGAGCCACCAAGTGTCAACGCTGGAGGCCAGCGCGAGGGTAACCAAGACCGCAGCCAAAGTTTCGGCAATGACCCGCATGAAAGTAATGGCGATGATGTGCGATGAGACGTCATCGCCCATCGCGAGCAGCGAAAGACGGTTACGACCGGTGGCGGCGAGGTCGAAGATATCGGCACGAGAAGTGACCGTCAACGCGGCATCCGCTGCAGCTAATAGCCCGGCGAAAACCACCAGGACCGCAGCCGCGACGATGAAAGACGCAAGCATGGTCTAGTCGGCGGGTCGCTCGGAGACCGCGAACGAAGCCAGAATGTCGCCCTGATGGCCAAACATCTCGGCCTTTTCCTCCGGCTCGGCATGGTCGAAGCCCAAGAGGTGCAGCAGTCCGTGGGTGGTGAGCATGAGCATTTCGTCCATCGCGCTGTGGCCGACGGTTTCCGCCTGCGCGGTGGCAACCTGCGGGCACAGCACGATATCGCCGAGGAGGCCCGCCGGGCTAAGAAACTCGTCGGTACCGGGTCGCAATTCGTCCATCGGGAAGCTCAGCACGTCGGTGGGGCCGGGCTCATCCATCCACTGCAGATGAAGCTGTTCCATGGCGGCCTCGTCCACGAGCAAGATCGACAGTTCGGCATCGGGATGCACGCGAAGATGCGCCAATCCGAAGGTTGCGACCCGCAACAGCGCAGCCTCATCGACCTCAATTACCGATTCGTTGTTGATCTCGATCGACATTTAGTGACGCCACCCCTGAGTTTGCCTGCTTTGCGACTCACGTCCGGAACGGCCGTCAGCACGATTGCTCGTATCGGCCTGATCGTTCTCATGTCGTTTCGCCTGCAGCTCGGCGTCGTAGCGCGTGTAGGCATCAATAATCGTACCGACCAGCGAGTGCCGGACCACGTCGTCGCTCGTAAGAAGCGCAAAATGAATATCGTCGATCTCATCCAGAACCTTGGTGGCGCGCTGCAAACCGCTGGCACCGTTCGGCAAATCGACTTGGGTAATGTCCCCGGTGACAACGATTTGTGAGCCGTGCCCGAGCCTAGTCAGAAACATTTTCATCTGCGCTGGGGTGGTGTTCTGGGCCTCATCGAGCACGATGAAGGAGTTGTTTAGGGTGCGCCCGCGCATATAGGCGAGCGGTGCCACCTCAATCGTGCCTGAGGCAATCAATTTGAGCACCACATCCGGATCCATCATCTCGTTTAAGGCATCGTAGAGCGGCCGCACGTAAGGGTCGATCTTGTCGGTGAGTGTTCCCGGAAGGTATCCGAGGTGTTCGCCAGCCTCCACCGCCGGGCGGGTGAGGATGATGCGCTCCACCTCTTTGCGCTGCAGCGACTGAACCGCTTTAGCCATTGCCAAGAAAGTCTTGCCGGTACCGGCCGGACCGATGCCAAACACGATCGTGTACTGATCGATTGCATCGACATACTCTTTTTGCCCAAGAGTCTTCGGTCTGATGCTTTTGCCACGGCTGGTGAGGATCGCCTGGCTGAGCAGCTCAGCAGGGCTCGTGGTGACATCGGAGTGAAGCATCCGATCGGATGATGCGATCTCCACGCCGTCGATTTCGCGCCCACTTTTTACCATCAAGACCAACTCCTCTATCAACCGCCGCGCGGCCTCCACCTGCACTGCGTTACCGGTAAGCGTGACAACATTGCCGCGCACCATCAGATCGACCAGCGGATGCTGACGCTCCACGGCCTTCAACAGATGATCTTGTGGGCCGAGAAGCTGCACCATCGCAACTCCGTCTACCTGAAATTGCACGCGAACCACGTCGCCGGGGTCTGCAATCGGGTGCTGGGCGCTACCACTACTGGCCAAGGGTGCCTTCCGCGAGATTGCCACCGAGGAGGTGGGCGTGAACATGAAAAATGGTCTGCCCGACGGAGACGCCGGAATTGAAAACCAGGCGATATTCTCCATCGGAGTGCTGATCCGCGAGGGTTTGCGCGGTGGCAACCAATTCGCCCAGGAGCGCACAGTCACCGGCCGCGAGTTCTGCAACGGTGGCATAGGCCTCGGTTTTGGGAACGACTAGCAGATGCACGGGGGCTTTCGGCGCGATGTCGCGAAACGCGATGAGCCGTTCACTCTCGAACACGATGTCGGCGGGAATTTCACGCGCGACGATACGACTGAAGATCGAGGGCTCAGTTTCACGCGCTGTATCGCTCATAATTCGATCTTAAACGATGCTGCTCCACGGCAGCCCGGGAGGAGGAAGTTCGCGAGCGGGGTTCGCTCACAGCGCTTTCTGAGCGGCTTCCAGCCTCCCCTACCAGCGCCCGAGCTGAGCATTCAGCACCGCGAGGGCTGCCGGGCCGGCGGTAGAGGTGCGCAGAACCTCGCCCCCAAGACGCACCCGGATCGCCCCAGCCGCCTCGAATTTCTCGAGCTCGCGCGGGCTAATGCCGCCTTCGGGCCCGACCACCAGGGTGAGGCGCTCGGTACCGGAATCCGGAACAAACGCTGTGAGAGCCAACACCGCGGTGGGATCCAAAATTAGTAGCACACCGGATGTCTTCGTGAGCTGCACGCTCGTCTGAATCGGTTCAACAACCGGCACCCACTCCCGGATGGCCTGCTTGCTGGCCTCGCGCACGATCGTCTCCCAGCGGGTGCGGCCGCGCTCGATCTTGGCGCCTTCCCACTTGGTGATCGAACGCTCCGCCGCCCAGGGGATAACGCCGGAGACACCGAGCTCGGCGGGGGCCTGCACGGCCATTTCGTCACGGTCCCCCTTGGCCAACGCCTGCGCGAGCCACAGCTCGGGGGCGGGAAGCGGCACGGCGCGCGACTCGGTGACCTCGACCTGCACCTCGTCGGACGTCGCTGAGACGACGGTGCCCCAGACCAGAACCCCACGACCGTTACCGACGGCGATCCGTTCCCCCACGCGGGTGCGGCTGACCGTAACGGCGTGTCGGGATTCCTCGCCGGTGAACGTTACCCGGCCTCCGACAACGGCGTCTGCGGCCGTCAGCGCCGGATTTAAGTACAGCGAACTCATTCGGTTTCCGTTACAGGTTCAGAAAACGATCGCGCAGCTTCTGAAACAGCCCCTGCTGAAAATGGGTGAGATTCGGCGCCTGAGTTTTGCGGGACTTGGCGAACTGCGCGATGAGCTCGTGCTCTTTGTGGCTGAGCTTGGTCGGCGTGGTGACTTGCACCCCGATTTTGAGGTCGCCGCGACCCGCACCGCGCAGGCGCGTAATACCGCGATCCTTGATGGTGATGACTTCGGCACTCTGAGTGCCCGGCTTGATCTCAATGGTCACCTCGCCGTCGAGAGTCTTCAACGTTGTGGAGGTACCGAGAATGGCATCGGTCATTTGCACTTCGAGAGTGGCCAACAGGTCGTCGCCGTTGCGGCTGTAGACATCGTGGTGGCTCACCTTGATCTCCAGGAACAGGTCGCCGTTCGGACCACCAGCGGGCCCCACCTCACCCTGGGAGGGCATCTGCAAGCGCAGCCCGGTGTCGACACCGGCCGGGATATCCACCGGAATTTCGCGCCGGGCACGCACGCGACCCTGGCCCTGGCAGGTGGGGCAGGGATTGGGAATGATTGTTCCGTAGCCGCGGCAGGTTCCGCAGGGGTTCGAGGTCATCACGTTGCCGAGCAGGCTGCGCACCGCACGCTGAATCGTCCCGGAGCCGCGGCAAATATCGCAGGTAACCGGATGCGTGCCGGGGGCGGCACACGAGCCCTCGCACGTAGTGCAAAGAATGGCGGTGTCCACCTCAAGCGTCGTGGTCGTGCCGAAAATTACCTCTTCGAGGTCGAGTTCAACTCGCACTAACGCGTCTTGACCGCGTTCGCGGCGGCTGCGCGGTCCGGGGCGCTGGTTGCCCCCAAAAAAGGTTTCGAAAATGTCGCCAAAGCCGCCGAAATTCTGGCTGCCTCCGCCGCCGAAGCCAGCCTGCGGTCCAAGGTCATAATTTTGACGCTGCTTGGCGTCGGAGAGCACGTCATAGGCGTGGGTGACGAGCTTGAACTTCTCCGAGGCATCCGGGGTGGAGTTCACATCGGGGTGAAGCTCTCGTGCCAAGCGACGGTAAGCCTTTTTGATCTCATCAGGGGTGGCTTCGCGAGCGACACCGAGTGTTTCGTAGTGATCTACCAATTGGTTCCTTTAGCTGCTGTGGCATCGGGGCGTTCGGGATTACGGCGTGGTGCCAGAAATCCGCTTTGCTTAGAGGCGCGGGTTCTTATCTTCGCCGAGGAGGCGCGATAGGTAGCGGGCCACGGCGCGAACAGCCGCCATGTTGTTGGAATAGTCCATACGCATCGGGCCGAGCACACCGAGTCGAGCGCCATCGCCACCGGAAGCGGTATAGCCAGTGGTAAGAACCGAGGTCTCGCCGAGACCAAAAGACTCGTTCTCCCGGCCAATGCTCAGCGCAAAACCGTTTTGGTCGGGGGCCATCTCGGCAAATAATTTGAGCAGGGTCACCTGCTCCTCGATCGCTTCCAGCACCGGATAGATGCTGCCGGTGAAATCGATCTCCGAGCGGGCGAGGTTTGCCGCCCCGGCCATCAGCAGGCGATCCTGGCGTCCGGCCAGCACCTGTTCCACCAGGCTCAACGTCACCTGACGCACGACCGGTTCTCGATCGGGGCTGAACTGCTCCGAAAAGGCCGACAGTTGGCCGGCGGCATCCGCCAGAGCCAAACCACCCAGCTTGGCATTCAATTTGGCCCGCAATTCGCCGATAAAAACCTCGTCGACGCCGCTTGGGAGCTCGACAACGCGCTGCTCCACCCGCCCGGTGTCGGTGATGAGAACGGTCATCACCCGTGAGGTGCTGAGCGGCACCAACTCGAGGTGACGCACGCGCGAGGTGCCGAGCATCGGATACTGCACCAATGCGACCTGATTGGTGAGTTGGGCGAGCAGGCGCACCGTGCGGGTGAGAACCTGATCGAGGTCAGAGGATTGGCCGAGGAAGGTCTCGATCGCCTGCCGCTGGGCCTCGGTGAGAGGGCGCAGGTCGGCCAGCTGGTTGACAAAAACCCGGTAGCCCTTATCAGTGGGGATGCGCCCCGATGAGGTGTGCGGAGCCGTGATCAGCTCTTCTTCTTCGAGAAGCGCCATATCGTTGCGGATGGTTGCCGCCGACACGCCGAACGCGTGTCGCTCAACGATGGACCGAGAACCCACAGGCTCCCGCGACGCCACGTAATCCTGCACGATCACCCGAAGGACCTCGAGGCTGCGGTCAGAAACCATTCTCTGCCTACCTCTCGAACTAGCACTCCGAGTGAGTGACTGCTAATTGTATCGTCTCGGAATCGAGTTCCCGCCTCGCGTTTCGCATGCACAATTGCGTCGGATGTTCTCGGCGCAGTACCGTGAAGCGGTAACTTGCCTGATGTGCCGTCAGCGCCGCCACCCGGCGATAACCGCGATCGCAACGGACTAAGCAACCGAGAGGCGCACCCGTGTCTGAATCAAAAAGTTCCGCAGCCGGCACCCCGCTCAGCCCGAGCGAGGATATTCAATGGGGGTCGTTCGCGCACCTCTTCGGATTTCTAAGCTTTCCGCCAGCGCTCATCATCTGGTTGGTCTTCAAAGACCGAGGCCGCTTCACCAATGTCGAAGCGAAAGAGGCCCTGAATTTCCAGATTTTCTCGATCATCGTGTATGTCGCGATTAACATTCTGGCCAGCATCCCAATCCTTGGTTTTCTGTTTGGTCTGCTGCTGTTCCCGGTATTCGTGGTCGTGATCGTCTTTTCGATCCTTGGCTACGTCAAAGCCAAGGATGGCCAGAACTACCGCTATCCGGTGACGCTGCGCCTGATCCGATAGCGGCCCGTTCCTACTCTCGGTGAGTCCTAGTTTCGGTGGGGCCTAGTCGTCGAGGAGCCGGCGAACCACACCATCGGCAAGCAGTCTTCCGCGCAAGGTAAGCACGATCGCGCCACCGATGGCCGCTTTTGCCTCGACCAGTTCGTCGGCAATGAGGCCCGCCACTGCCGTGCGGGCAGCCGCGGGAAGATCGGCGATTTTGAGGCCGTCACGGATGCGCGTGAGCAGCAGCACGTGCTCAACGTGACGGGTCCCGGCATCGAGCACTTCCCGCCCCAACGCCGGCGAATCTCCGGCCTCAATACGTTCGGCGTAGGCCGCCGGATGCTTCACATTCCACCAGCGAACACCGCCCACGTGGCTATGGGCACCGGGGCCAACCCCCCACCAGTCGTGTCCCCGCCAATACGACAGATTATGCCGGGACTGCAATTCGGGGGTGCGCGACCAGTTGCTGACCTCGTACCAGTCGAATCCGGCGGCACCGATTAGCTCATCGGCAAGCTCGTAGAAATCTGCCTGCACGTCTTCGTCGGACTCAGTCAACTCCCCGCGCCGCACCTGGCGAGCAAGCTTTGTGCCGGGCTCCACAATGAGCGAGTAGGTGGAAAGGTGATCCGGATGCTGCGCCAAAGCGTGCTCTAAGGAGGCACGCCAATCGGCAGCGGTCTCCCCCGGCGTACCGTAGATCAGATCGAGGCTCACACCGAGCCCGGCATCCCGTGCCCACTGCACCACGAGCGGAATCCGCGCCGGGTCGTGGGTACGTTCGAGGGTTGCGAGGACCCGCGGCACGGCCGACTGCATGCCGAACGAGACCCGGGTAAAGCCGGCATCCGCCAATTGCTGCAGATAGACGGCATCCACCGAATCAGGGTTTGCCTCGGTGGTAATTTCGGCGCCCGACACAAAACCCCAGGTGTCTTTGATCGCCTGCAGCATGGCAATTAGGTCGCTCGCCGGCAGCATGGTGGGGGTTCCACCACCAAAAAAGACGGTCGATACCGGCCGGATGGGCAGGGCGGCCGCGGTCAAAACCTCGGCAGCGAAGACGATTTCGGCGATGGCCTGACCGGCGTAGTCGGTGCGTTTTACCCCGCGCAATTCGTCGGCGGTGTAGGTGTTGAAATCACAGTAGCCACAACGCACCTTACAAAACGGCACGTGGATGTACACCCCGAACGGGCGTTCGGCGGCGCCCTCGGTGACGCTCGCCGGCAATTGTCCATCGAGCGGTGCCGGGTCGGCAGTTGGCGCGACGCCGGGCATCAGCTCATCCTCGCCGAGAGTGCGGCGAAATACCGCCGCACGGCGATCGCCTGCGCCAAACGTAGAAGGGGCGTCAGAACCATCCAGAGTGGGGTGGACGGTCGGGAGAAAGACCGCACGGTGAGCCAGACCGTGCCATCGGGCATCCGGTCAACCAGAAAACAGTCCTCGCCGCGCAGGGGATGCCCGAGCAGCGTTCCGTAGGCGAAGCCACGACGGGTCGGCTCGTTTACGAGGTACACCACGCGCACGAACTCGCGCACCCGAAACGGCGCGGTGCCAAGGACCAGACAAACGGTGTCGCCGACACGCACTTCGGCGGCTACTGCGGCGGACTGCACCACAAAACCGGCGCGACGCTTGATGCCCCAGCTGAGCACCTCGCGACAGGCCCACTCCCAGCGGGCACTGCCGTGGCCGATGAGCTCCCGGCGCTCCGACAGCCGGTAGCCGGGAATCAGCGCGGTAGCGAAGTTCGGGGCGCTGGTGGCTGTGACCGGTGAATAGCTGAGGTCGGCCCAACTGGCCGTTGCGGTGGCCGGAGCCCCGGGCATCGTTAGCTCATGCACCGTTAGCTCATGCACCGTTAGCTCAGCCACCGTTAGCTCAGCCATCGGTCGGGCCGGCCAGCACCCGCAAATAGCGCCGGGTGTAGTACTCCTGCACGGCGCGCAGCGGCAGGGCGACGAGCCACCAGTACCAGGTGCTCGGCCGAGAGAACGCTTTGATGGTCATCCAGACTGAGCCGTCATCGGTGCGCTCCACGATGAACGACTCTTCGCCGTCCTCCGGATGACCGTGCAGCGTACCGTAGGCAAAGCCCTTGCGATTGGGTTCATCGACTACGTAGACGACCCGCACCGGTGCAGTAACCTTCAGCCCGAAAAAAGGGATGGTGAGCATGGCGGTGTCGCCCGGCACCAAGAATGCAGCGCCCGAGGCACCGAAGGTGGCCTCCGCGGAGTCATCGAAGGCGGCGCCCTCAACTGGCACACCATTCTCGTCAAAGGTGACTGGAAAATAGGTGCGGTCGGTTACTTCGCGCGGGGCAGACTCGACCTCAAGGGTGAAACCACTCAGCCGTTGTACGCCCCAGGTCATGGTCTGCGCGCTGGCCCAAAGAAAGCGGTTCTCGCCGTGACCAATCCGTTTACGGCGCGAGATGGCACGGGTGCCGGCGGGCGGGTAGACCAAAAGGTCGTCGGCTTTGGTGCCACCGACCGCTGCGTAACTTACCGGGCGTTGCCAGAGTGGTACCGCGGTCTCGGGCGCCAGCGGGATTGCTGCCACTGTGCCGGTCATTTCCGGTTCGGGCAAACCCTCCAACTCGGTGCTGCGGCCCCCGGCGTCGTCCGGCACCTACTTGGCCTTTTTCTCGACGTCGCCTGATAGCGCGGCGATGAACGCCTCCTGCGGAACCTCGACCCGACCCACCATCTTCATGCGCTTCTTGCCCTCTTTTTGCTTCTCGAGCAGCTTGCGCTTGCGGCTGATGTCGCCGCCATAACACTTGGCGAGCACGTCCTTTCGCATGGCTCGGATGCTTTCGCGAGCGATCACTCGAGCGCCGATGGCCGCCTGAATGGGCACCTCAAATTGCTGCCGGGGGATGAGCTCGCGAAGCCGCCCGGTCATCAGTACGCCGTAGGCCTGCGCTTTGTCGCGGTGCACGATCGTGCTGAAGGCGTCGACCTGCTCGCCCTGCAACAGGATGTCGACCTTAACGAGATCCGCCACCTGATCGCCGATCGGTTCATAGTCGAGCGAGGCGTAGCCGGCGGTTTTCGACTTGAGCTGGTCGAAGAAGTCGAAGACGATCTCGGCCAACGGCATGTTGTAACGAATCTCGACCCGGTCTTCACCGAGGTACTCCATGCCAAGGAGCGTTCCGCGGCGGCTCTGGCAGAGCTCCATGATCACGCCGACAAAATCTTTCGGCGCCAAGATGGCAGCCTTCACCATGGGCTCACGAACGCTGTGAATTTTTCCACCCGGAAACTCGCTCGGGTTGGTGACGATCACGGTCTGCTTGTCGTCGGTAGTGACCTCGTAGATCACCGACGGAGCGGTGGCGATGAGGTCGAGGTCGAACTCACGCTCCAAACGCTCGGCAATGATCTCGAGGTGTAGGAGGCCGAGGAAGCCGCAGCGGAAGCCGAAGCCGAGGGCCACGGAGGTCTCCGGTTCGTAAACCAGGGCAGCATCGCTGAGCTTGAGCTTGTCAAGCGCCTCGCGCAGCACCGGGAAGTCGGAGCCGTCGATCGGGTAAAGGCCGGAGAAGACCATCGGCAGCGGTTCGCTGTAGCCGACGAGCGCTTCGGTGGCCGGACGCTGGTGCGAAGTGACGGTGTCGCCCACCTTCGACAGGCGCACATCCTTCACACCCGTGATTAGGTAGCCGACCTCGCCGACGCCCAGACCCTTGCTCGGGGTCGGCTCCGGGGAACTCACCCCGATCTCCAGAATTTCGTGTGTGGCACGGGTGGACATCATCTGGATGCGCTCGCGCGGGGCGAGGTGTCCGTCGATCATGCGCACGTAGGTGACCACGCCGCGGTAGCTGTCGTAGACCGAGTCGAAGATCATCGCGCGAACGGGTGCGTTCGGATCGCCCTTCGGTGCGGGAACGAGCTCGGTGACGCGGTCGAGCAGTGCCTCAACGCCGAAGCCGGTCTTGCCGCTGACCCGCAGCACGTCATCCGGGGATCCACCGATCAGGCTCGCGAGTTCTCTGGCGTACTTGTCGGGGTCGGCGGCCGGTAGGTCTATTTTGTTGAGCACCGGGATGATCTTGAGGTCGTTGTCGAGCGCCAGATACAGGTTTGCCAGCGTCTGGGCCTCAATGCCCTGCGCGGCATCCACCAGCAAAAGCGCACCCTCACAGGCGGCCAGACTGCGCGAGACCTCGTAGGTGAAGTCGACGTGGCCGGGAGTGTCGATCATGTTCAGGGCATAGCTCTGATCGCCCAGCTGCCAAGGCATGCGCACAGCTTGGCTCTTGATGGTGATTCCGCGCTCACGCTCGATATCCATGCGGTCGAGGTACTGGGCGCGCATGTTGCGGTCGCTCACCACACCGGTGATCGAGAGCATTCTGTCGGCGAGGGTCGACTTACCGTGGTCGATGTGCGCAATGATGCAAAAGTTGCGGATGAACGCGGGGTCGGTCGAGGCAGGCTGAAGTGCCTTCTTCGCTATGGGGCTCACGCGATCCTTTGGTAGTGCGGTTCTGGGGTGCCGTTGTGCTGCTGCGCCTGGTGAGCGCAGAGCGGTGGGGGCTCAGAGTGACGGAAACGGCACGCTGGTTACAATTCTCCCACGGTCGTCGACCCATCGGCGTTCGCGACCGGTTGCCGGTGTTCCGCAGCATCCGTCGTCCCCAACGTCAATGCCACCGGCACCGGCGGGCTCGGCGCGGGCAGACGGCTCAAGCCTTCGAGAAGTTGAGCCCGATTGGCCGCCAAACAGATTCGAATCCAGCCCTCCCCTGCCCGGCCGAACGCACTGCCGGGGGCAACCGCCACCCGCTCGTGTAACAGGAACCGTTCGGCCCAATTCGCGACATCCCCCTCGGTCACATGCGACATGTCGATCCACAGATAAAACGCACCGGTCGGCACCAGATAGTGGACGCCATGCACATCGAGCAGCACACGGGCCGCATCGAGATTGCCGCGGTAGTGATCTTTCGCAGCAGCCACATGCTGATGCTCGCCGGTCACGGCAGCAATGGCGGCCCGCTGTGCCGGGGAGTTAACGCAGCTCACTGCTGCCTCCTGCACACTGCGCATAATCGGTGCCAGCCCGGGAGGCGTTACCAGATATCCCACCCGAGCGCCGGTGAGGGCGTAGGTCTTAGACAGAGAAAACACCGAGAAGACGCGATTTTCGGTGTCGAGGCTCGCGATGCTGACGTGACTCGCACCGTAGGTGAAGTACTCGTACACTTCGTCACTCAGCACCCACAGGTCGTGCCGCCGTGCGAAGTCCAAGAGCTCTCGCAGTTGCACTTCGCTGAGCACCGTCCCGAGCGGATTGGAGGGTGAGTTGACAATCAGCACCCGAGTCTTCTCAGTGACCAGGCGGTCCAACTCGTCGATACTCGGAGCAAAATCACGCTCGGGGCGCAGTGTGTACGGCACCGGAGTCGCATCCAACATGCGGGCAGTCATGGTGAAGGTCGTGTACCCAGGGTCGGGCACCAACACCTCGTCACCGGCGCTGAGCAACAGGGTCAACGCCTGATGCAATGCCTGAGTTGCGCCAACCGTGACCCACACCTGTTCAATGTCGACACGGAGATGATTTTCAAGCGCCAGCTTCTCCACCAGCGCACGCCGCAGCGTGGAAATGCCACCGTTGGCGGTGTAGTTGGTGTCATCCGCAATCCAGGCCTGCGCGCCAGCTGCCAAGATGTGCGGTGCCACGGCGAGATCGGGCTCCCCCACGGCGAGCGAAATCACGTCGTCCAATTCGACGGCGATCTCAAAAATGCGTCGGATGCCGCTGGGGGGCACAGAGAAAATATGCGGGGCAAGCGTAGGCATAGACCCACGCTACCGGCGACGTGTCGGAAGAGTTCGAAGAGGCTTCCCGAGCTCAGCCGATTACGCTGGAGGCATGCCCGCCGCAATCATCCTTGTGCACGGGCTGCGCACCTCGGCCACGATGTGGCGGCAACCGCGCGAAGAGCTTGAGCGACGCGGCATCCGCGTGGTCACAGTCGACCTGCCGGGGCACGGAACGCGAATAGCCGAGCGATTCAGTTTTGATACCGCGCTCGCGGTAATCGGCGATGCCGTAGCGATCGCCACCGTGGAGACCGGAGTGAAGCCCTACCTCGTTGGGTTCTCACTCGGCGGCTACCTGGCGATCGAGTATCTGGCACGACACCCGGGCACCGTCTGCGGATTGCTCGCCGCCAGTTGCGGAACCGCCCCAAACCGCATCATCTTGGGCGGCTGGCGGTTGATCGCTCGGGCAATTCATCGCCTCCCCGACCGCGGACGACTCATCAACGAGCTTGCCGTTCGGGCCTTTGTGCCACCGATCGGTGCGGCAGACGTGCTCGCGGGCGGAGCCGCCATCGATGTGATGGATGACGCCCTGAGCGAGTTGAGGGCCTTGGACCCGATCGCCGCCCTCATCCAGATTGCCGCGCCCGTCCTGTTCGTCAATGGCCAACTGGATCATTTTCGAATGCATGAGCGTCGCTACCTCAAGGCCGCCGCCAATTCGCGCCTCGTGACCATCGCAGGCTCCACCCACATGGTGAGCGTCACCCGTCCACAGCAATTCACTGCCGCGCTGCTCACCGAGTACGCCACAGTGACCGACACGGCTTCGCTCGCGGCCGTGTCGATTGCCGGATGCGGGCATTAACTGGTAATGTTGGTGGTTGGCTTGCGCGCATCATCCAGTCGCAATATTTGGCACGGATGACGGGCGAATCGCAGGCGAGAATCAGCTCGACAACACGAGAGTGTTTTCTCGGCTGCCCGGCATCTAATCGACACAACAGAAAGTTAACGACGTGGCAAATATCAAGTCGCAGATCAAGCGCATTGGAACCAACAAGAAGTCTCAGGACCGCAACAAAGCGGTCAAGAGCGAAGTGAAGACCGCTATCCGCGCCACGCGCGATGCGATCGCCTCGGGCGACCTCGCCCTTGCGGCTTCGGCCCTGCTCGTTGCCTCGAAGAAGCTCGACAAGGCAGCCAGCAAGGGCGTTCTGCACAAAAACCAGGTCGCGAACCGCAAGTCGGCCATCGCCAAGCAGGTTGCAGCACTCTAAGACACACACTTTTTACGCAAAAAGGGCTTCACCTCACGGTGAGGCCCTTTTTCATTGGACTGGTTTCTATTCGCGCTATTCGCCTGTTCCGTCTGTTCCGCCGCGAGCGCTGATCACGCCGAGCAGTCGCTCGATGGCGAAAACCGGATCGCGCTCGGCGCCTTTCACCGCGGCATCGGTGTGTGCCAGCGCCACTATCGCGCGGCCGAGGCCTGCATCGTCCCAGCCGCGAAGGTCACTTTGGGCGCGTTCCACCTGCCACGGTGCCAGACCGAGAACCGAGGCAATCTGGCCGGAACCACCACGAACACCCGCCACCTTTGCCATCACCCGTATTTTCATCGCGATTGCCGCCACAATCGGCACCGGGTCGGCGCCGGATGCGAGAGCGTGCCGCAGCAAGATAAGCGCCTCGCCGTGGCGACCGGCGATCGCGGCATCCGCCACCTGAAAAGCGGTGGTCTCAAGACGACCCGCGTAGTACTCGCTCACGGTCTGCTCGGTGATCTCCCCCGTGGTGTCGGAGATCAGCTGCTGGCAGGCCGCTGCGAGCTCGGCAAGGTCTCCAACGAAGGCTGACACCAGGGCGCGAAGCGAGCCAGCGCTCACTCGCCGACCCTTTGCGGCGAACTCGGCCGCGGCAAAACCATAGCGATCGGTGTCGCGTTTGAGTTCGGCACAAACAATCTCAACGCCCATACCCAAACCGCCCCGAATAGCGTCAAGTAGTTTTTTCCCCCGGACCCCACCGGCATGGCGCAACACCAGAAACGCGCCCTCAGCGGGGTTCTGAAGATACGACAGCGTCTCGGTCAGGAATGCGTCGGTACATTTCTCCACGTTGCTCACTCGAATCAGCCGCGGCTCGCCAAACAACGACGGACTGGCAAGGGTGATCAGATCCCCGGGGGCGTACAGGTCGGCCTCGATGTCGCTAATTTCCAGACTCGAATCCTCCGCGAGGAGAAGCTCCCGCAGCGCACGCAGGGCACGATCGGCGAGATAACGCTCGGTGCCTGAGATGAGCACCACCGGCGCGGCCCGCACGCGATCCCAACCGAGCTGCGGAATTACCACCTTTGCCGTTTTTGCTACCGCCCGACCAGCCGATTTTGCTGCCACTTTTGTTGCCACAGTGTTCCCTTCGCGGCCGCGACCCACGACAAGACCAGACTAACTTGTGGCGGAATATCGACCCACCGACCGCTCGTCACTGAACCCGAGTCACGCCCGCGCCCCCCTCGACAAGCCCGGGCCACGCCCCGCGCCCCAAGTTGACCGGGTTCAGGGGTTAACCTCGGAGCCACAGACATCCCGCGAAGACACGTGGTCGTCACATCATGAAGGAGCACGCCCGTGGGCGATTCGATTATCGAGAATGACGGCGGTTCCGAAACGGGCTCGGCGTCGTCTCCCTCCCCACGATCACTGTCGGATTCTCCGGACGTCGAGTCGCCGCAGGATGATCACGCGGCTCAGCCGGAGGCAAGCTGGTATCCCGACCCGGCAGGATCCGGGCAATTGCGATGGTGGGATGGCGCGTCATGGACTCAGCACCTTCACGATCCCGTGCCGCCCAGGGAGGTGGATGCAACGGTGGTGGTGAGTGCGGAATCCCAAGAGGCACCGGCTCCGGCTGATTCCGCCATTACCGTCTTCTCACCGGCTCCGGCAACCTCAAGCCCCACCTTGGCAACACCGGTGGACTCCCCTGCTCTCGCGGACGACGCGGCCGTGGTCGCGAGCTCTGCCGTTTCCGCTAACTCCGCCGATGCGATCAACGCGGCATCCTCGAACGCTGGCGCCGTTATCGCACCGGCCGCACCTCGGCTGCCCACCCGTTTTCTGTGGCTAATGATCTTGGTGCCGCTGGTTCAGGTGATCGCTTTCTCGTTTTACGACCTAAATGGCATCATCGCCAACACGATGATGCAGGCGTACGCCGGGGATCCGATTAGCCAACGCAACGATGCGCTATGGCCCCTG
This sequence comes from Microbacteriaceae bacterium, assembly GCA_014377425.1. Lineage (GTDB taxonomy): Bacteria > Actinomycetota > Actinomycetes > Actinomycetales > Microbacteriaceae > Marisediminicola. The sequence goes on from JACMPQ010000068.1 coordinate 46,514, forward strand.
CTCAATATTGTGTTTTTCGCTCTCACAGTGTTGCTCGCTTCGTCCGATTGGCGCGGACTCAACCGCGCGCGACTGAGTCGCCCATTTCACTGGGCCTGGACCTTTTTTGGGGTCGGCGTTTATGTCATCGGGCGCAGCGTTATCGTCTATCGCCGCACCGGCCGCGGCCTCGCTCCGATCTGGGTTTGGCTCGCAGTTACGCTTTTTTCATTCTGCCTAGTTGCTGTGAAGGTGGCCTCGGCCCTCGCGGTGGCGGCGCACATCGCAACGATGAACGTCCGTTAAAGTCGGCGCCGTCGAGTTCGGTGCCGACGAGTTCGGCGCCGACAAGTTCGATACCGCAAAAAACTATCCGCTGGGTTTTGCTAGCCCCTGTCGCTCCCGCCACAGCCTGATCCCCCCGTTCGGTTCGGAGGTGACCAACACGAGCCCGTCGCGGTCTGTGCGGGCCACAGCGGTAGACGAATCCGCCAAAATTCGCAGCAATTTTGCGTTCGGATGTCCATAATTATTATCGATCCCGACACCGATTAACCCCACCCGGGCCTGTAGTTGCGCGTAAAGCCGTGCGCTCTGATCCGCGGATCCGTGGTGGGCTACCTTCACCACGTCGACTGCGGTGACTCCGAGCGTGAGCAGTCGCCTCTGTGACTCCTCACCCAGATCGCCGAGGAACAGGGCGCTGAGACATCCGGAACGACACGGGCCGACCCCGGCGAAGGAAACAATCACACTCGCCGGGTTTCCGGGCGCGACGCCGCGGAGCGGATTCGGCGGCCAGAGCACGCGCCAGCGCAGTTCACCGAGCGTGCCTGACAGCCCCGGCGCACCGAGGTGAACCGCACTCCCGCCGCTGCGCACTCGTGAGCTGATGCGATTGTCATCGGCCCCCGCTGCCGGCCCGATGATGGTCTCGCCGACGCGTCCCACCACCGCAGCAACGCCCCCGACGTGGTCGAGGTCGTAGTGCGTGAGAATAAGTAGGTCGATGCGGTCGACACCGAGCGATTTTAGGCAGCGGGTGAGCCGTTCGGGGTTCGGGCCGGTGTCAATGAGCGCGATTTTGCCGCGGCTTTGAATGAGCACGGCGTCCCCCTGCCCGATGTCGCAAAGGGCGTATTGCCAATCGCCTGTCCGCGTCAGACCCGTGTGCAGTGCTCCACCGGCAACGACGCCACTGTGACCCACGATCAGCACTACGAGAGTGCCAAAGATGGTGCGTCGCAGGCGTGGCGTCATGCCGGTGGCCAATAGCAACACGAGCACCAAAATGGTGAGCGCCGCAAGCAACAGCAAACCGCCGATCCCTGCCAACCAGGGTAATTGGTTGCCGGGAAGCCCACTCATAACGGTCGCCACGGCCGCGATCCAGGCGGATGGCACCCAGGCAAGGTGGGCGAGCGCTAGTCCCAACCACGGCCACCACGGCACGATCAGGCACGATCCGAGTCCGAGTACCGTTGCCACCGGTGCCGCAAGCCCGGCCAAAATGTTGGCCAACAGCCCGTAGCTCGAAATAGTCGGATTTAGCAGAATGATTACCGGCTGACAGGCCAGTTGAGCCGCTAACGGCACCGAGATGACTAATGCGATCGGCCGCGGTAACCAGCGTGCCAGTGCTGCGGCCAGTGGGCCGGAAAGCACCAACAGGCCGCCGGTAGCCAGTACCGACAACACAAAACCGTATTCTCGTGACAACCAGGGATCGGTCACCAGCAGCACCAACACCGCCAGCGAGAGCACCGGAACCCCCTGGGTGGGTCGCCCGGTGGAAAGACACAGCAGCACAAGCGTGGCCATCGCCGCCGCCCGCAGCACGCTGGGCTCCGGTGTGACCAGCAACACGAAGCCGATGAGCACGGCAATCGAGACCGCAATGCGGGACCGGCGCCGTAGCCCCGCGAATGCTCCACCGACCATGACCAAGCCAACTACCACCGCGCAATTAGCTCCAGACACCGCGGTCAGGTGACTCAGCGAACTCGCCTTCATCGCGTCGTCGAGCCGCGTCGACACCGCGCTTGTATCGCCGATAGCCAGCCCGGGAAGAAGCGTGCCGCCGTCACCGGGGAGGGTGGCGGCCGTGACACGAAACGACGACCGAAGCTGATTTGCCCAGTTGAGCCAGGCCGGCGGGGGTCGAACCACCTGCGGTGGGCGGGTCGTAAAGAACAGGAAGGCGGTCGAGTCCTCCGCTGCGGTGGCTTTGAGCCGGCCGACGAGGGAGATCGTTGCGCCGATCCCTGCACTGCTCCTGGTGCTGTTGCGCGCACTGGGTTCCCCTTGGCCCGCTTCCCGGAACACCCGCACCGGAACTCTCACCACCCGTTGTGCCGCTCCAATTCGGGTGTTGACAATTGTTGCGGTGAACGACCGGTTGCTGGCAAAAACGGTCTGGGTAGTCGTCGCCGTCGCTACGACGAAGCGGCCAGCGCGCGCCGCCTCTAAAAACGCCGATGGTCGCCGTGTGTCAGTGTGCGTCGCCGCTGCACTCAACACCACCGCCGCCGCGCAACAACTCAGCGTCAGCATTGCCACGATCACCCGCCACCGATGCGTGAGAACTGCGTGGCCCGTTCGGGAGCAGAGCACCCAGCCGCCGAGTGCGAGGACCGTCGTGGCCCATGCACCAACCGTGAACGGTACCAAGAGCTCGGGAACAGCGATCCCGCAGGCAGCAGCAGCCCACGCAACCGTTGCAGGGATGGCAAGTCTGAGGTCGGGGGCCACGCGCGACTCCCCCAAGCGAACAGCGGTCACAGGGTGACTCGATCCTTGAGCTGGGCGAAAGTTTTTTCGCCGATACCGCCCACACTCAACAGATCTTCGAGCGAACTGAAGCGGCCGTTTTTCTTTCGCCAGTCGAGGATGTCTTTGGCCGTCGCCGGACCCACTCCCGGGAGGGTGTCGAGCGCGGCCGCATCCGCCGTGTTCAAATTGACCTTCGCCTCAGCCGACGCGTTGACATCGGAGTGCTGCGCCGGTGTGGATTGCCCGATGACCGTAACCACGATTTGCTCCCCATCGGAGAGCAACCGGGCCAGATTTAGGGGTGCCTGATCGGCGTCGGCCGCAAAGCCCCCGGCGGCTGCAACCGCGTCAATCGCTCGGGATCCAGCGCGCAGCTGGTACAGCCCCGGACGATTCACGGCTCCGACAAGGTGGACGTAAATCTGCGCCGAGTCCGGACTGGCCGAGTTAACCTTGCCCGCGCTCGAAGCGGCGTCGGCGGCGGGCGCAAAGGAGCCGGCGCCAGCGTCGGGTGCCGGGGCCGCAGCATCCGAGCCAAACGTATCCGCCCCGACCGCACCCCCGCCATCCGCTCCAGATCCGGATTCAGAACGGATGCTCGGGGGCGCAGCAACCCGTTCCGTCGACCCGCCACCACCGAACAGATACACCGCCACGGCCACTGCCGCGCCAAAGATCACCAGCACGACCGCAGCACCTAACCCGACGCGCAGGCGCGACCGTGGGGCCGGCACAATGCGGGGTGAATCGCTCATGCCTACACGCTAGGAAACCGTTGCCCGCTGAAACGCGACTTCCAAGCTTGCGTCATCCCTCCCGAACACCCCCCGCTGGGGAGGAAGAGAGTCTTCTAGCCGCGCACCACCAGGTTCACCAGTCGCGGGGCACGTACGACAACCGTGACGATCTCACCCCCGCCAATGGTGCGCTTGATCGCGACCGATGCCCGGGCAAGAGCCTCCAGCTCTTCCTGGCTGATCTTGGGGTTGACCTCGAGCTTGTCGCGCACCTTGCCGTTGACTTGGAAGACGGCGGTCACCGACTCCTCGACCAACAGCAGTGGGTCGGCTTTGCGCCAGCCGAAGTGGGCGATCGGTGCCGGGTAGCCGAGCATCTCCCACATTTCCTCGGCGAGGTACGGGGCAAACAGGCTGAGCCCGAGGGCCACGGTCTCGGTAGCTTCGCGCACGGCGGCGTCCGCGCCCCCCGCACCGGAATCGATCACCTTTCGAGTGGCGTTGACAAGCTCCATCACGCGCGCCACGACAACGTTGAATTTGAAGGCTTCGATGAGCCCCGGCGCATCGGCGAGGAATCGGTGGGTGACCCGGCGTAGCGCACGATCGCCGGTGTCCCAGCGCACTTCGGGAACGCTCGTCACGTCTCCTGCAAGACGCCAGGCTCGGGCGAGGAAGCGGGCGGAGCCCGCCGGCGAGACCGACGCCCAGTCGATGTCATCTTCCGGGGGCCCGGCGAAAGCCATCGTGAGGCGAACCGCGTCGACGCCATGCTCGTCGAGCTGATCGCTGAGGCGCACCAGGTTGCCCTTGCTCTTGCTCATGGCCGAACCATCCATCAGCACCATGCCCTGGTTGAGCAGCGCGCTGAACGGCTCGGTGAAGTTGACGTAACCGAGGTCGAACAGCACCTTGGTAATGAATCGGGCGTAGAGCAGGTGCAAAATCGCATGGGTCACGCCGCCGACATACTGGTCGACCGGAGCCCACTTGTCAGCCTCCTTCGGGTCAAACGCCCGGGTGTCGTCGTTGGGGTTCAAGAAGCGCAAAAAGTACCAGGAGCTGTCGACGAAGGTGTCCATGGTGTCGGGGTCGCGGCGGGCCGGCTCGCCGTTGCGCGGGTCGGGAATGTTGACCCAGTCCTCGGCAGCTCCCAGCGGTGAGGAGCCCTTTGGCTTCAGATCCAGCCCCTCAGTGGGCGGCAGGACCACGGGCAGCTGATCCTCCGGGACCGGAATCAACGCGCCATCCGCCCCATGAATGATCGGGATGGGGGTGCCCCAGTAGCGCTGGCGGCTTATCAGCCAGTCGCGCAAGCGATAGTTTTTAGCCGAGCGACCCGTTCCGGCCTCGGTGAGGCGTTCAACGATGCGCCTAATCGCGTTGGATTTACTCAGACCGTCGAGCAACTCCGAATTCATGAGGCGCCCCTCGCCCACCAGCGCAACGCCGGTTGCGGCCGGGTCGAGCGGTGGCAGTTCGTCCGGCAAAACCGGGTTGCCATCGGCATCGAGCGGGATGACCGGAATCGCACCGGTCGCGAGCGAATTGGTGTCGACAACCACGCGCACCGGCAAATCGAATTTGCGGGCGAAGTCGAGGTCGCGTTGGTCGTGTGCGGGAACGGCCATAATCGCGCCGTGGCCGTAGTCGGCCAGAACGTAATCGGATGCCCAGATGGGAAGGCGCTCGCCGTTAACCGGGTTGATCGCAAATCGGCCGAGCGGCACGCCGGTCTTCGGGCGAGTGGCATCCTGGCGGTCAATCTCGCTGGTTTTCTGGGTCTGCACGAGGTAGGCGGCAAAATCGGCCGCGATTTCGGGGCTCGCGTCGGCGACGAGTTCGGCGGCAAGCTCAGAATCCGGGGCGACCACCATGAAGGTGACGCCGTATAGCGTGTCCGGGCGGGTCGTGAATACGGTGACGCGAGCCTCGCGGCCCCCGATCACGAAGTCCACATCGGCACCGATGGAGCGACCAATCCAGTTGCGCTGCATGCTGAGCACCTTTGCCGGCCAGCTGCCCTCGAGTTGGTTGAGGTCATCGAGCAGGCGGTCGGCGTAGTCGGTGATCTTCAGATACCACTGGGTGAGCTTCTTCTTCACCACGACCGCGCCGCTGCGCTCGGAGGTGCCGTCGGCTAAAACCTGCTCGTTGGCCAGCACCGTTTGGTCTACCGGATCCCAATTGACCCAGCTGTCTTTGCGGTACGCCAAACCTTTTTCGTACATTTTCAGGAACAGCCACTGGTTCCACTTGTAGTACTCGGGGTCGCTCGTGTGCAGCACACGCTCCCAGTCGAAGGCCGCGGCGTAGCGCTTCATGGTGCGCTTCTGCTGATCGATGTTGTCGTAGGTCCAGCCGCGCGGGTCGATTCCGCGCTTAATGGCGGCGTTCTCGGCGGGCAGGCCGAAGGAGTCCCAGCCGATCGGATGCAGTACGTTGAATCCCTGCTGGCGCCAGTAGCGCGCAATTACATCTCCGAGGGCGTAGGCCTCGGCGTGCCCCATGTGCAGGTCGCCGGAGGGATACGGAAACATGTCAAGCACATATTTGCGCGGGCGATTGTCATCAAGGTCGCTCGTGCTAAATGGTTTCAACTCCTCCCAGCGGGGCAACCACTTGTCTTGGATCTCGGTGACGTTGTAGCCGGGGGCGTCATCGCGGTCTTGTTCGTAAGCCATGGTGCTCTCATTCGGTGCGAGGGAGTTTGGTGCGAAATGTTTTGCTGCAAAATCGCTTCGGTGCCAAAGCTGTGGTGGAGCGGTCGGTGCTCGGTGTGATCGACGGGTGCGCGGGCGCTGAGGCTCCACTGCAACCTGTCAAGGTTACTCGCCCCGATGCCCCTGCTCCACGCTCAAACGGAGCTTGCGGCATCTGGCGGGGGCGGGGCCCAACTAGTGGGCGCCGAGAACCGACAGAAGCACCGCCGCCTTGAGCCCCACTTCGGCGAGCTCCTCATGCGGAACGCTCGATGCCGTGATGCCCCCGCCACTACCGATCGTCGCACCGTGGGCATCCAGCACAATGCTGCGAATCACCATCGCCAAATCGATGCTGCCGTCCACGCCAAAATAGCCGAATGCGCCGGCATAGATTCCGCGCGGTGCCTGCTCGAGCGCGCTCAGAATCTGGGTTGCCCGCAACTTGGGCGCCCCGGTCATCGACCCGGCCGGAAAGCAGGCCTCAACCGCGTCGATCGGATGCCGCCCGGCCGCAAGCTGACCGCGCACCGTGCTCACCAGCTGATGCACCTGCGCATAACTTTCTACGGCCAACAGAACCGGCACGCGCACCGAACCAACCTCACTCACTCGGGCGATGTCGTTGCGCATGAGGTCAACAATCATCAGGTTTTCGGCCCGTTCCTTCTCGCTGGCCAGCAACTCTTCGTGAAGGCGGCGATCATCTTCGGCGGTATTTCCGCGCGGGCGGGTTCCCTTTATCGGTTTGGATTCGATCACCCCGCTCGCACTCACCGCAAGAAAGCGTTCCGGCGAAGAACTCAATAGCGACACCGCGCCGACGCGCAGAAATCCTCCGTGGTGGGTGGGGCTGGCCGCGCGCAACGCCGCATAGACCTGAACGGGGTCGAATTTGCCGGGGACCTGCGCAGAATTCGTAAGACAGAGCTGGTAGGCCTCACCCTCCACGATCGCATCCTGGCAGCGGGCGATGAGTTCAAGGTATTCCTGGTCGGTGTTGCGCCAATGAACTGTCGTGGTGGGCAAGGAAGCGGGTTCACGCAGTGTGGTGGGCGAGGTAGGGAGAGCACTCATCGCGGCGCGCTCTGGCAGCGCTACTGCGCCCGCCAACCGGCGGATTAGGCCGTCTTTCCATAATCGCAACTCCGGAGTCCAGGCCGCCTCGGTCGACCCGGGAGACCCGGAGAAGTTCAGAGACCCGGAGAAGTTCAGAGACCCGGCGACAGTAGGCGACTCAGCGGGATTGAGAGACTCGGCGACGGCAGAAGACTCGACCTCAGCGGGAGCTACAGTGGCAATTAGCGACACGGTGCGCTTCTCGTGGTCGAACGCGATCAGTCGGTCACAGTAGATGAAGGCGGCATCCGGGTGACGCGTCGAGGCCCCCGAGGACGCAGAGATCCCGGACGTACCATGGAAGCGGGATGCCTCGCCGAGCGTTTGTCGGCCCACCTCGTACCCCAGCCAGCCGACCCAGCCGAGCGGACATCCGGTATCAAGCGCCGTGGCAACGCCTGTGAGATTGCCAACCGGACCGCCGGTGACGCTGTCATGCTCGCGGTCGAGTCGACACACCTCGATCGGTAACCGTGTGCGGAGAAAGTCCATCACCGTCATCTCAAGAACTTCTCCGGACGGCGACAGCTGTAGCCGTTTCGGACCAATCGCGCTAGCGGTGAGCGTGCCGGTGCCGAGATAACTCATGCCGGTGATGGCGGTTACGCCACCATCCAGCCAAAAGAACGTCTCGCTCTCGGCATAGATCAAGGCAAACACCGTTTCAGGGTCTACCCAGTTGCTCAAGACCGTGGTGAGGGTGCCGGGGCGCATACCCTAACCCTATGAGTTCATTGGCACAGGTTAGCCCGGCCCGGTGGTTGTGGCGGGGCTCCGAACTGCAGCAGGTCGAGAATGGCTGGCAGACGGATGACACGGTGCTCGCCGCCGACTCGTGGCTGGTAACCGACGGCCGCGTGCGCGCCCTCGAGCTTCACCGCGAACGCTTTGTTGCCGCCTGCCTAATTCCCCGCCTCAACGATCCGAAGCTTTTGCCCGATCCGGTGCACCTCGCCGAATTCTGGGCGGCCATGACCGCGGCCCTTCCGATCCACGGCGACTGGTTTCCGAAGGTGGAGTTGCTTCGATCTCAAAAAGGCGGCGCCGCGGAGTTGATCTACGTGCTTCGATCGGCACCGAAGCGCACGCGCTCCGTGGTAGTCACAAGTCACCTGGGCGCTGATCCGCGCACGTTTCCGACGGTGAAGGGCCCGGATTTGCTCGTATTGGCGGGGATTCGTGCGGCTGTCGCAGACCGCGTCGGGGCAGAGGAAGCGATCATTCTCTCCCCCGAGGGGTACCTCGTAGAGGGCGCGTATTCGGCGCTCGTCTGGTGGCAGGGCAACGAACTGTGTGTGCCCCCGGCGGGATTTGCCCGCGTGGACAGCGTCACCTCAAGAGCGCTGGTAACGCTCGCTCAGGCGCTGGGGGTGTCGGTGCGCGAGGAGTCGGTGCGCCCGGGCGACCTCGCCGAGCGGGAGCTGTGGTCGTTGAGTGCGCTGCACGGCATCCGGATCGTTCGGGAATGGATTGGGGGCCCTCCGCTGGCTGAGCTCCCGGGACGCCTCGGCACCTGGCGGGCCCGACTCGACCGACTCGCACATCCCATGGTTACGCTTGCCAGATGATCGATCCACTGAATTGGATTCTCACCTTCGTTGGATCTGTTGACCCGGTGCTTCGAACGGCGATCGCCGGTGTCGGAATGGTTTTTGAGACGTCAATTTTGCTGGGGCTTCTGGTTCCGGGCGACACCATAGTGTTGGTAACCAGCACGGGGGTCACTTCTCTCCCACAATATTTTGTGCTGATTTTGGTGGTTATCGTGGGCTCACTCCTCGGTGAGAGCGTCGGGTTCGCGCTCGGTCGTTTTTTTGGCCCGCGCATTCGCGCCAGCCGGATCGGCGCTCGCCTCGGGGAACCCCATTGGATCCGAGCCGAAAACTATTTGGCCCGGCGGGGAGGACCGGCCGTGCTGATCTCACGCTTTTTGCCGGTGTTGCACTCATTGATTCCGGTGACCGTCGGAATGAGCAAAATGCGCTTTCGACAATTCATGGCGTGGACTCTTCCCGCCTGCGTAATTTGGGCGGTGAGCTACGTCACGGTGGGAGCACTGGCCGCCGGGAGCTACCGCGCGGTTGAGGGTGAGCTCAAGGGCGCAGGCTACCTTTTTGCCGGGATCGTGCTGGCCTTTGTTGTTGTCGTGATCATCGTCAAGAAGCTGTTGCTGCGCCGAGAGACCCACCACATGCATGATCAGCAATCAGCGTCTGAGCAGAAGCCGGATGTACTCGGCAGCTGAACCGGGCACTACAAAGATGCCAAGCCGGCGGGCAAATTAGCTCGGCCGAATAGGACATATTGACGGTGCCAGACCAAACAGAAGGGGAACGGATGCCGCAGCATCCGCTCCCCTCGCTAGCCATTGTGGTGACTAGTTGAGGTCGTTTTCTTTCAGCCACTTGGTGGCAATGACGGCAGAAGATTTCTGCTCGTTCTTGCTCTCGGCATTGAGCGCCACGAATCCTTCGGCTGTCAGCTTGGCGTCGACCTTGTTCAAAATGTCTTGAGCCTTTTTGTCGACCTTGGTCGAAACCACGGGGGCCACGTTGTCGGGGAAAAACAGCCCGTCGGGGTCTTTCAGGGCCATGAGGTTGTTTGAGACGATGTTGGGGTCGGCCGTGTACACATTGGCCAGTTGGATGGTGTTATCCACCAGCGCCTTGACGGTGAGCGGCCCGCCGCTGTCTTGTACGGCGGTGAATCCCGCGGTGGCGATGCCGTACTTGCTCTTGAGCGCGCTCGGCCCGTAGGGTCGCGTTTCCAACTCGGCGTTTCCGCCAACGGTGATCGGCTCGGTCACGTTTTTGAGCGAAGCGATATCGGTGAGGTTGTATTTCTTGGCGAACGCCTTGGTGACCGTCCAGGAGTTCTGATCGGATGCCGCCGCCGGGGTAAGCACGCTGAGGCCTGCCGGCAGCTTGGCCTTGAGGGCCGTAAATACGGCATCCTTGGTTCCGCCGGTGGCGGTCTTGTCCAGTGCCTGCAGCAGGCTCCCGATGTACTCCGGGAACACGTCTATCTTTCCCGATTCCAACTGGGGTAGGTAAACCTCGCGCTGGCCGATTTGGAAGGTGCGCTCGACTTTATAGCCGCCCTTTTCGAGAGCCTGTGCGTAGATTTCGGCGACGATCTCGTTGGAGTAGTAGGCCTGTGATCCGACGACGAGCGAGGTTCCGCTCGCCTCAGACGACGGCTTTGCCTCGACGGGATTATTCGAGGAGCACCCTGAGAGGGCGATGACGGCCCCAACCGCGGCGGCGACAAGCGCAAGCCGGCCCTTATTGTGTTTGAACATTAGGTGGTTCCTTTCGTTTGCGGAGAACCCGCGGCTGTGATTGTTTCGGATGACTCTGTGCGACCTACCTCGACGCGTCCAAGGTCGGTGCGTGCTGTTTCGGTTCGACGAGAGGTGACGCTGGGGCTACGAACCCCAGCCGGCACGACGAGTCGTTGCAGTATGCCGAAGCTAACCTCCGAGATGACCGCGAGGAAAATCACCAGGAGTGAGCCGCCGAGCATCTGCGGGTAGTCCTGCGTTTGCTGTCCGGCGAAGATGTAGTGGCCGAGCCCCCCGCCGCCGAGGTAGTCGGCGAGCGTCGCGGTAGCGATGACCTGAAGCGATGCGGCACGCAAACCCCCGATCAAGAGTGGTAGGCCGAGGGGCAGCTCGACGCGACGAATTATTTGCGCCTCCGTCATCCCCACCGCTCGGGCTGCGTCCACCGTGCGGCGGTCGACCGCTTCGAAGCCGGAATAAGCCCCCGCCAGAATCGACGGAATGGCCAAAACCACCAGTGCAATGAAGGGGGCGGTGAGTCCGATTCCGATACTCAACGCGATGATCGACAGGAGCCCCAGGGTGGGGAGGGCTCGGATACCACCGGTGGCGAGAACCGCGATCGACTTGCCGCGCCCGGTGTGCCCGATCACGTAGCCGAGTGGAATGGCGATACCTGAGGCAATGAGCACCACAAAAAAGCTGATCAGCAAATGTTCGCTGATGCGCGTCGCGATGCCATTGGGGCCAGGAAAATGCATGGGATCGAGAATCCAACGGATGGCGTCGACGATGAAGTTCACGCGGCGGCCACCCGACTACGAACGGTTGTCCGTGTGGCGTGTTGCGACACCGAGGGCAACCAGGGCATCAACACCCTCCCGATGAGCACGAGTAGTAGATCGAGCACGAGGGCAATCAGCACGGTTCCCACGATTCCAGTAAAGATTTCTGCCGCAATGTTGCGTTGAATTCCGTCAGTGAAAAAGAGTCCGAGGCTTTTGACCCCCAGCACAGCGCCAACGGTTGTGAGACTCACCGTGCTCACCGAGACGACTCGGATGCCCGAGAGTAGAACCGGTCCGGCAAGCGGGAGGTCTACCCGCCAGAAGCGCGACCACTCGGAGAACCCCACCGCGTTGGCTGCCTGGGTAACGTGCAGGTCTACCGAGCTCAGTCCATCGGCGGTTACTCGCACCATGAGGGCAATTCCGTAGAGAGTGAGGGCGATGATCACGCCGCTCGGATCGGTGAGGCCGGTGCCAATCAGTGCCGGCAGCGCCACAAATAAGGGTAATGAGGGTATCGAGTAGAGCAGCCCGCAGACGGTGAGCACCGTGCCTCGAACACGGCGGAAGCGGTTTGCGAGCCAACCGATGGGAACCGCAAGCAGAAAACTGATGACCACCGGCGGCACGGCGGTAGCGAGGTGTTGCAGAGTCCGTTCGCCGATAAGGGGAAGATTCTCAAGAACCCAATTCACCGAACGATCGGTTCAGCCGCGAGCAACCCAGAAGGTTCGTTTGACGGGCCAGCGGCCGCATCCAGGACCGCGCCGGTGGTCGCGTCCGCGCCCAGGTCCTGCGCGACGGTGACCTGCGCGACCGAATCAGCACCCGAATTTGCCGCCGAATCAACATCGTGGCCGGTAGTCGCTGGCTCGTCCACCAAGACTCCGGCGGTGCGCCCGGCGCCATCCACGAGCACACGACCCCGCGCGGTACGTCGGATGCTGAGTGCACGTTTGCCCCGCTCTGTGCCAATAAAGCTTGCGACAAACTCATTGGCCGGAGACTGCATGATTTCGCTGGGCGACCCCACCTGCGCTACCCGCCCCCCGGTTTCCAATATCACCACCTGATCTCCGAGCAGAAACGCCTCGTCAATGTCGTGGGTGACAAACACCACCGTTTTACCCAGTTCGCGCTGCAGCCGGATGAGTTCACGCTGCAATTCGTCGCGCACAATCGGGTCCACCGCGCCGAACGGCTCGTCCATCAGGAGGATATTCGGGTCGGCCGCAAGCCCCCGGGCCACGCCCACTCGCTGCTGTTGCCCTCCGGAGAGCTGGTTCGGATAGCGCTCAGCCAGCGATCGGTCGAGCCCCACGGTGTCGAGCAGCTCGAGCGCCTGTTCCCGAGCGAGCGCCCGTTTCACGCCGTTGAGAATCGGTACGGTGGCAATATTGTCGATCACTTTGAGGTGCGGAAGCAGCCCGGAGTTCTGCATCACGTAGCCGATGCGTCGTCGAAGCTTCACCGGCTCTAGCGTGGAGGTGTCTTCGCCGTCAATCTCGATGCCCCCCGAAGTGGGGTCGATCATGCGGTTGATCATGCGAAGCAGGGTTGTTTTTCCCGAACCGGATGATCCGACCAGCACGGTCGTGCGCCGTGACGGCACCACCAGACTGAAGTCTTCAATGGCTACCGTGCCATCTCCGAAGCGTTTGGTTACCGAGCGAAATTCGATCATGGGGGCTCATTCCTCGTGACAAATCACGAATCGACACGTGCCAAAGAAATAACCCAACCATCCCCACGGCGACTACACCAAGTCGCACTCCCCTTTGTCAGACCTATCTCAGCTTGTGGTCCTTCTCGGAGCGAAAATTTTAGGCAAAAAAATGGGGCGCCCAAGGGCGCCCCAGACCACTGAGAGTTGCTAGGAAATGGCCTCGGGTACTCCGTAGACGCCGACCAGGTAGTTGCGAGCCGTGGACAGCGCCTCGGCGATAAGCACCTTGTCACCCAGCGCGTCGAAGGCGAAGGCCCGGGCCAAGAGGGCATCGCAGAGCTCGATGGCGACCTCAATTCGAAACTGTAAATCATCCGGGCTAAAGTTATGGCGATCTTCCAGTACCGAAACAATGCTGGCAGCCACAATCGAGTTATTGGTGGTCTCACTCGCACGCGGGCGAAGATCTAACACGTCTCCCAGGCGAAGCGAACGAAAACCGGGTTCCGTCGTGAAGGAATCAACCCAGTACTTGAGGCCCGCCATAACCGCTTCCAGCCAGTCAACGTTCGAGCTGGAGTCGACGCGTGGAACCCCGCGCTCGAGGAAGCGATCCAGCGAGCGAGCGGCGAGGGCATGAAGGATCGTGATGCGCTCGGGGAAGTAGCGGTACACCGTTCCGATTGAGGATTTCGCTCGCTCGGCCACCATGGCGGTGGTCAGTCGCTCGTAGCCAATATCACTCACAACAGCGGCCGCGGCGTCGAGCAAAGAGGTTAACCGCGCCGTGCTCCGAGCCTGGACGGGCTCATTTCTCAACAACGGTGCTGAGCCAAACCCGGTGTCGCTAATTGTGAGTGCAGACAATGGCTCATCCTTTTTATCAATTCGAGGGGAATAAATATCAATTCGAGAGGAATCCTATCGCCATGGTGCGGGTTTCGTGGTAATCACTAACCGACACACAAGGAAACAGTCGATTGGGCTACTCGATCCGTATAGTGAAAATCTTTCACACTCTGGCTGAGAGTCTCCTTGAAATAGCTCCCGAACGCGGCAAGGAGTTGACCATGGAAGACTTCAGCAATGACCCGAAGAGCGAAATCGCCGGCCGTCGGCGCCGTTGCGGAGCCGATCATGCACTTTGCCGCTCGGCTGGATGACGCGCTCCACGAATTTCGCGAGCGCCGAGCTCGACAGCGCGGACTCACATCAACGGTGATTCCCTACACCGGCTATGGAGCACCGGGCACCAGCTCGGGCGCGCCGGGCTGGGTTCGAGTGCTTTGCCGAGTGCTGCTAACTAAACCGGCGCCGTCGTCGACCGTTCGGTACAAAAACATCCGTGGTTGGCGAAGCTTTACGAGCGTTCCGGTCAACGACGTGGCGGTGACGATCACGATCAACGGTCAGGAACAACGGGTCACCGCCGACCGCGGCGGGGTCGTGGACATCCGAATCGAAGCCGATCTCACTCCTGGTTGGCACAGCATCACCATCCGCACCGACGAATCGGAGCCGGTGGAGGCACGGGTATTTATCGTCGACACGTCGGTGCGCTTCGGGATCGTTTCTGATATCGACGACACGGTAATGGTCACCGCCCTCCCCCGCCCCTTTCTGGCCGCCTGGAACACGTTCGTGCTCGACGAGCACGCACGCCGACCGGTGGCGGGGATGGCCGTGTTGTACGAGCGGCTCACCCGCGATCATCCGGGCGCACCCGTGATTTACCTCTCGACCGGCGCCTGGAATGTGGCTCCCACGCTGTCGCGTTTTTTGTCGCGCAATCTGTACCCGGCCGGGCCGCTTTTATTGACGGACTGGGGGCCGACGCACGACCGCTGGTTCCGCAGTGGTATCGACCATAAGCGTCAGAGCCTTGAGCGAATTGCGGAAGAGTTTCCGGATATACAGTGGCTGCTCATTGGTGACGACGGACAGCACGACGAAGAAATTTACGGCACCTTTGCATCGGCGCACGAGGAGAACGTGCGGGCCATTGCTATCCGGCAGCTGTCACCGAGTGAAGCTGTTTTTGCCGGAGGTCGATCGCGCTCAGACGACCCCGGTACGCCACGGAGCGTTCGCTGGGTGTTCGCGAACGATGGAGCCGGACTCCTCGAACAACTTCGCGAAAGTGGCCGCCTCTAAGGCTGCACGAGACGCCTCACGGACGTCGAAGCGGATTCCTGCACCCATGCCGTCATCGCAGTCAGTTACCAGCCGAGCGTTCCCGGCGCACCCTTGAACGGGCCAACCACGCGGGAGGTAATCCACCCGCCGTAAAAGTCCCCCGGCTGCGGGGTCACCTCCTCGCCGTCGACGGTGCAGGAATCCATTTGGGCGCAGTAGATGGCAATCCGATCGGTGAGTAACTCGAATCCCGGCGATGGCTGGGGATAATACCACGCCGAGCGCTCGGCAACACGGTCGCCAGCACGCAGAGATAGGTATTTTGCGCGCCCCTTGAACTCGCACCAGGAGTTTCCCTCTGCGTTTGACAACGTCCCGGCAATGATGTCGGCACGCGGGACGTAGTAGACCGGAGGATGACTGGTCTCCAGCACCCGCACCGCGCCCACGGTATCCACCATCCGTTTTCCACCGAGCGTCACGGTGATTCGTTCAGGCACTGCCTCTACGCGAGGAGGACGAGGGTAATCCCAAACGGATTCTTGGCCGGGCAGCAGACTCGCACGATCTTTCATTCTTCGACCGTAGCGAGTCGCGCTGTTGCTCGACTGGGGACGGGCGCTGCAGCCAGCTAGAGCGCGGCCACCGCGGCGAGAATATCCGCCACCTCGGTGCGCGTGGTGTAGTCAACGTGCACATCGGCGAAGGTGACGACGCGGTTGGCATCAATGACAAGCACCGTGGGAAAGGGGATATCGCCGGTGGAGTCGGCATTGCTGTCGGCCACATCGAATCCGAGTGCGGTGTGGGCTGCGCGAGCTTCGGCACTCGGCTCGGTGCGGATTCCCAGCTCACCGATTAGGTGGTTTTTCGGATCAGACAACACCGGGAACCCCAGCTCGCCGTTCTGCACAGCGGCGGCGGAGCCGTCGGGAGTCTGCGGGCTGATCGCGATCAGGGCAACCGACTGTGCGGAAAGAAGGGGAAGGAGTTCACGCTGGTAGGTTTTGAGGGTCAAGTTGCAGTATGGGCACCAGGCGCCGCGGTAGAACACAATGACCGCCGGGCCATTTTCGATGACGGCTGCAAGGGAGGTGGCGACGCCGTCGGCATCCAGCAGCGGCGCGTCCGTCACTGTGTCGCCCACGGCAACGACCGATGCCGGGAGGCCAGAAGCGATCAAATCGCGCTGCTCACCGGCAAAAACCTCGGCGAGTTCCGCGCCAATTTGAGCGTTGAAGCCGGAGTTGAAGGAATCGACTTGGCTGGCGATGGTGAGGTTGTTCATGACACTCCGAGACTTAGGCGACGAGGGTTCGAGCCTAGGCGGGAGTGTGCCCGTGCCTTCACTGCGGGGTAAGAAAACGTCACACGAGCGGCATTCGCCCCTCAGCGTGCCCGGTGATGCCAGCCGGTAGGCCCGACAGAACCGGCCCGGTACTCGTCGAGTGGCACGGCGTCTTTTTTCCACGCGGCCAAAACCGGGGCGACAATACGCCAACACTCCTCAACCTCGTCGCCGCGCACTGCGAGGGTGAGATCGCCGCTCAAGATTCCCGCGAGTACCTCGCCGTAGGGGCCAACACTTCCTGCCGCGAAGGTGGTCTTGAGCGTCACGCTGTCGAGCTCGAACGGATTTCCCTCACCGTTGATGCTGATGTCGAGGGCAAGTTCATCCGGACTCAAAGAGATTCGCAACTGTTGCGGCCCCGCCCGGCCGGTAAAGCCGCGGGGCAGGTGCGGCACGGGCTTGAAGGTGATCACGATCTCTTTGCGGGCCCCCGCGAGAGCCTTCCCCGACCGCAGCAGGAACGGCACGCCCGCCCAACGCCAGTTGTCGATCACCAGATCCAGTTCCGCCAGGGTCTCCGTCTGCCGCGTGGGATCCACCCCGGGCTCCTTCGCGTACGACAGAAATTTGCGCGACCCGATGGTGCCACCGGTGTATCGCGCACGCCGACTTGGCTGCGGCGAAACAGAATCCCGAGATGAGGAAAGTGGGGCTTGTGAAGCGCTCACCCGAGTAGCTCGAAGCGCCTGCGCCATGGCCCCACGCAACTCCTCGGGGTTGAGGCTGGACGGCGCTTCCATGGTCACCAGCGCGAGCACCAGCAGCAGGTGACTCTGGATCATGTCGATGAGCGCGCCCGCTTTGTCGTAGTAGCCCGCCCGCCCCTCCAACCCGAGGGGTTCGTCAAAGACGATTTCCACCCGTTCAATGTGCTGCGCGCTCCAAATCGGTTCGAAAATTCGGTTGGCGAAACGCAGCCCGAGCACGTTGAGGACGGTGGATTTGCCCAGAAAATGGTCGACACGATGAATGCGATCTTCGGGCAGCAGGAGCGCAAGCTGACGGTTCAGTTTCTTTGCCGTCCGCAGATCTGTGCCGAACGGTTTTTCGAGAGCAAGCTGAAGGCCCGCCGGGAGCTCAAGTACGGCCAATGCCGAGCAGGCGGCAATCGTGACCGCGGGCGGGAGGGCAAAGTACAGCGCGGGCTCCCCCGTGCAGGCGCCGAAGATCTCACGCAGATCGTCTGACCGGGTGACGTCTTTTTTCAAATAGCGGGTGGATCGAAGAACCGCAGCGACCCGGAGGCCCGATGCCGAGACCGCCTGAAACGATGCCGCCACCCGTTCGCGCCACTGTTCGTCACTCAACTCCTCAGCGCCCACGCCGATGAGCTGCAGCCCCTCCAGTGCCGGATGAGAGGGGAGTTCAGCGCTGAGAAGTTGACCGAGACCGGGTAACAGCAGGCGCGCGGTGAGGTCGCCGCAAGCTCCGAGTATTACCAATGTGCGCTGAGACGAGGTCATTCGGCAACGCTAACTGTTTAGATACGCAAATGGCCTTGGCGATCGAAGACTACGCACTCATTGGGGACTGCCACACGGCGGCCCTCGTCGGAAACGACGGAAGTATCGACTGGCTGTGTTTGCCCCGCTTCGACTCGGCCTCCACTTTCGCCGCCCTTCTCGGCGATCCCGATCACGGGCGCTGGCTTTTGGCGCCCAGCTCGGGCGTATTGGCGACCAGCCGACGCTATCTCGACGACACCTTCATTTTGGTTACCCGCTGGGTTACCGAGACCGGGGAAGCCGAGGTCACCGAGCTCATGCCGATTGGAGATCGTCGGGCCGACGTGGTTCGCCGTGTTTGCGGCATCCGTGGCACGGTCGAATTCTCGGAGGAGCTGTCGATTCGGTTTGCCTACGCCGAGGCGGTGCCGTGGATGCGCCAGTCGCGATCCAGTGACGAAAGCCACGCGCTGGTGGCCGTGGCCGGCCCCGATGCGATTGTGATGCGCGGGCCACGCCTGAAGGCGCACCAGCAGCGGCACCGGGCGGTATTTAGTGTCACCGCAGGCCAAACCGTTGACCTCAGCCTCACCTGGTACCCCTCCCATCGTGATGCCCCCGCCGCCCTCAATGTGAATGAACAAATTGCGATGACCGAGAAATGGTGGACGAATTGGGCGGCCGCGTGCATTCCCAACACGCGCTACACCGAACAGGTGCGTCGGTCGCTCCTGGTACTGCGGGCACTCACCCACGAAGACACCGGCGGGATTGTGGCCGCCGCGACCACGAGCCTCCCGGAGGATTTCGGCGGTACCCGAAATTGGGACTATCGCTATGTTTGGCTGCGGGATGCCTCGCTGACCCTCGACGTGCTGCTGCATCACGGATTTGACTCCGAGGCCACGCGCTGGCGTAACTGGCTGTTGCGAGCTATTGCAGGCGACCCCGCGGACGTGCAGATTATGTACGGACTGGCCGGGGAACGTCGCCTGACCGAATCCGAGATTTCCTGGCTGCCCGGATATCAGGGGGCCGCCCCGGTGCGGATTGGCAACGGCGCACATACCCAATATCAGGGTGACATTTTTGGTGAGGTGATGATCGCCCTCCAACACGCCCGCGAGAACGGCATTACCGAGTCCAAATATTCGTGGCCCCTGCAACGGGCCTTGATGAGCTTTGTGGAGGCGAATTGGACCCGACCAGACAACGGGATTTGGGAGATCCGTGGGCCGCTCAGACACTTCACCCACTCCCGGGTGATGATTTGGGCCGCCTTTGACTGCGCCATTCGCGCGGTGCGAGAACACGGCCTTGAGGGGCCGGTCGCCACCTGGGAAAAGATTCGGGAAGAAATTCGCACGGAGGTCGAAGAGCAGGGTTTTGACGTCGCAAATAACACCTACACCCAGTACTACGGCAGCACCGGGGTGGACGCCTCGCTGCTGCAACTGGCCCAGGTGGGGTTCGTTGCCCCGGATGATCCACGGATGCTGGGTACGGTGGCGGCGCTCGAGTCTCAGCTCCTGCACGAAGGTCTCCTGCTGCGCTATCGCACCGAGTTGGGCGTTGACGGACTCGAGGGTGTCGAGCATCCATTTCTCGCCTGCTCATTTTGGTTGGTCGAACAGTACGCCCGCAGTTCTCGACTCGCGGAATCAACCGCCCTGATGGACCGTCTCGTCGGTTTCGCCAACGATGTGGGACTGCTCAGCGAGGAATACGACCCGATCGCCGGCCGCCAGGTGGGCAACACCCCGCAGGCGCTCACCCATCTCACCCTCGTACGGGCGGCGGATGCCATTTCGGCGGCGCAGGAGGCCGAACTCGCCGCCGTGCGATCAGCAGCGCGCTAACTAAACGCCCGGACGCCGGATATCTTGAACCAGCCGGGACAGCAGAACGGTGGGCCGCAGTTGCAGATCGGTCGAAAGCAAGGCGCTGTACAGGTCGAATACCCGCAGAGCCTGGGATTGATTGCCCTCCGCCAGATGCGTGCGGATCAGGATGGCGTAGGGGCTCTCGCGAAGCGGTTCGGCTTTGATGGCAGCACGGGCGGCGTGGGCGGCATCCGCCCAGCGATCTGTCTCGAGCAACCGTTCCGCCTGCCGCTCCAGGGCATTCACTCGGCGGTGGCGCCAATCGTCGGCCTCGTCTATCGCCCACGCTTCATAGAGGTCGGGAAAAATATCGGCTGAGAGCAGTGCCGTGGCGGTGTCATCGAGGTCGAGCGGCTGGGTAATGTTGGCCGACTTCATGAGCCGCGACGCCAACAAACGGGCATCGCGAAGGTCGACCGAGACCGAGGGCTGGAGGCTGAGTCCGCCCGGTGATGAGAGCACCGCGGTGCGACTTGCAGAGTCGAGGCGGGACAGCGCGGAGCGGAGGCTGACGCCGGCGTTCACCTCCGAGGCATCCGGCCACAACCGTGTCGCCATCATGGCCCGAGGAACCGGATGAGAATGCGCACCAAGAAAACCGATGAGGCGCTGAGAGCTCAGCGAGACCGAGAATAAACTCTCTCCGCCGATTCGAATCGAAAAGCCGCCGAGGAGGTTCACCTCGATTTGGGGGGATAGCTTTTGGCCAGACATTTCCGTTTCCGGGTGCATCGTCAAATGGGCAACGACTTCGTCCTCTGGCGTCTCAGTCCAGCTATCACGCCACGACGACAGTGCGAGAATGACGGGCTCAATGGTGCGGCCGCGGGCGGTTAGATAAAAACTTGCCGATTCCCCGACGTTCACGCCCGGTACCCGCTCAAGCAGCCCGGCTCCAGCCAACGCGGTGAGCCGGGCGTCGAGGACATCTACGGAAATCCCGACAATCGCGCGAAAGTCTTCGAAGCTGTGAGCGTTTTGGAAGATTGCCCGCTGCAAGACTAGGAGGCCCCAGCGGTCGTCGATCGCCTCCAGGGCGCGCTCAGGCGAGAAATGTACGCGGGAATCTCCGACGGATATCCGCGTGAATGCGGGAAGTTCGCTCATCACGTGCCCCCAGATCACTGCTGGGCTCGACCGGGTTTTTCTCGAGCACAGCGTTCGGGCCGAAAACGCCAAGTCAGCGTCTCTGATGATAATCGTTCGGGCGTGACCGGCGGAGTTCGAAGCCGAGCTATCCGTCGACTGCCAGGAGAAAAGTCAGTTCTGCTGAGCCACAGCCGTTACAACGGGCGCCGGACTCAGCCGAAACCGTTGATACCGCCCCTGCCCAAAAAAAAATATCGCCGAAAGCGTAACTTCGAGATAAATTCGTATTGTGTAGATAAAAGCGGTAATCGTGCCAGGTGGGTCAGCGACCCTCATCCCCCAACGCAGATCCACCTGGCCACCAAGCACCCACTATTTGGCACCTGGGCCGCGCACAACCCCCCGATTGCGCGCGACCACAGGTCGTACTCAGATTCAGAAATGAACACTCCCCCGAGTGTTCGACGCCGTTTCTTCGCTACTTTTACCGCTTCCCCCGCCAGATTTGTTACTGCATCTCTGCTCCGGCGTACCCTCAAAAAGAACTGTGCCACGACCGTCATTACGGTTTCGTGGCTAATCGGTGACAGTCAATTTAGTGACTGAGATTTGATCCGGTCGCGTCGCCTGGTGCTCCAAGGTGCTCCCCAAAGAAGGCATCAATTCGGTGCCAAGCATCGGCTGCTGCGACGGGGTCGGGGCCCGCGCCGAGCACCCGCCGCAGAATCGGTCTCAAGAGCACCGGGCCGGACTCGCTGTCGTTGAGAAATGAGTGCCCGGCAGTGTGGTATTCCTTCACGTCGTGGATGACTCCGTGCGAAACGAGGGTCGTCTCCAGTCGAGCGGCAGCCCCCTTCAGCGAATCGTCACGGCCGCCGTAGCTTCCGACGATGGGGCAGGCCCCGGCGAGGATCGAATCCATATCTTTCGGCAGTCTTCCGTAGTTGGCGCTGGAGGCATCGAACCCGCGCCCGGCCATCATCAGTGCAAACCCGCCGCCCATGCAAAAACCGAGGATGCCGACCCTGCCGGTGCAATCAGGGCGGCCGAGCAAAAATTGGCGAGCAAGGTCGATGTCGATATAAGCGCGTCCTTCCCCGGAAACCATGGCTCGAAAGGTGGCGGTGAGGCACTTTCGTGCGCCCCCCGCTGAGAAGAGATCGGGCATGATCACGAGAAAGCCGGATGCCGCCATCCGCTGAATCTGGCGTTTCATGATGTCGGTCACCCCAAACGCTTCGTGCACCATCACCACGGCCGGCCACGGACCCTCACCCGTCGGCACGCCGAGGTACGCCGCCAGTTGCGGACTGCCGCCGCTGACGGAGGAGTCAATTGAAATTTCTGATAGTTGAATCGAATTTGTGCTGGGCACAGCGGGCTCCTCTGGTCGCCGCGATCCTAGGGGTAGTAGCTGGTGCTCACGCCCGGCCAGCTGGTGCTCACGCCCGGCCAGCTGGGGCAGCCGTCGGTGGGTTCTGCGGCGACTAGCCTGAGTGTGTGCGCTTCTCGACTCCTCTTCGCGCGTCGCGCCGCGGCCCGCTGCTTCAGGTTGCCAAGACCTCGATCGCCGCCATCATCGCCTGGATTCTGTGCGTGGTCGCGCTGGGCCAGCCCCTTCCCATCTTCGCCGCGATTGCCGCGCTGTTGGTGGTACAACCGAGCGTCAACCAGTCGGTCGCGAAAGGGGTTGAGCGCAGCGTCGGTGTGATCCTCGGGGTGGTGCTCGCCTACGGGGTCGGCCAACTCTTTGGTCACGGCAGTGCGGTGGTGCTTGCCATAATCGTCGTCTCGCTGCTTCTGTCGTGGTTGTTGCGACTGACCCCCGGGTCTTCGGTGCAAATCCCCATTAGCGCCATGCTCGTGCTTGCGATCGGTGCACAAACTCCCGGTTACGCCATAAACCGCATCATCGAGACCATCATTGGTGGCGGTGTGGGGCTGATCATTAACGCCGCCATAGTTCCGCCGATTCTGACGCTCCCGGCTTCCAGAGCGGTTGCCACGCTCGCGGAGAGCGTCGCCGCTGCCATCGACCGACTGGCGGCGGTGCTGGCTCCAGCGCGTGCTGCCGAGATCTGGGAATCTCCGAGTTCGGGGCCACTCTCGCCGGGAACGCCAGCCCCTAGAACACCGGCCGCTGGAACCTCGGCCCCAAGTACGCCGGCCAGCGGAACGCTCGCACCGGGAACGCTCGCTGAGGTGCTGGCCCAGGCTCGAGCCCTGCGGTCGGTGCAGGCTGCGGCGTCCGAATCGCTCAAAAGTGCCGTGGACAGCCTGAGCTTCAACCCGCGCGCACCCCGCCACCGCGGGGTTATCGAGCGCGAACAGGCATTGCTCGACCGGTTTAGCATTCTGGTTACCCGCATAATCGCGATGACCCGCGCCGTGCACGACAATTACGACCCGGCGTTGAAAGTCGACCCCGTGGTGGGCTCCATCTCAACCGAGCTGTCCCGTGCCGCGCACGATGTGCGGTTGCTGGCCACCGACGGTTCCGGCTCCGGTCGCCTGGGATACACCCCGGTTGAACTCCCGGCACTCACCGCGCCCCTCGTGATCGCGCGGCCCGATCCCCTGCACTGGATTCTGGTGGGCTCCCTTCTCGAGGACCTGCGCCGCATTCGTGAAGAGATCATCGGAAAACCGGATGCCTGATCAGCCGCCCTACGCCCCCTACGAGTTGCTCACCGACGCCGATAATTTTGGCCTGGTGCAGACGGCTGTGAGTGGTCAATTAGGTAGCTGTGTTGGCCGCCACCTGCCGCAGCGCAGCTCCGATCACGCAACGGTGTTCTTGCACGGTGCCTCCGGATGCTGGACCACCTGGACTCCGCTGCTGCAGAGTGCCAAAGCCTCCGGGACAGTCATCGAGAATCCGGTGCTTCTGGATCTGCCCGGCTGGGGGGAGGCCGTGATCAACGACGACAGTCCCTTTATCACAGCGACAGCCATCAGTGAGCTGATGCTGCTGCTGCTGACCGAGCTCGGGTTCTCGACCTTTACCATTCTCGGTCACTCGCTCGGCGGGTTCATTGCGCTGCATCTCGCAGCGCTGTGGCCCACGCGGGTGACCCGGGTGCTGTTGGTGTCAGGTACCACCTTTTCGGTGATCCGCAGCGTCAATCATCCCGTGCGCAACTTTGCGGAGGTGCCCGGGTTTACGATGCTCTGGCGGGTGCTGCAATTATTGGCAATTTTTGGGGATGCGGGCCGGGCTCTGGTGCGTGCGCTCGAGGCCACCGCACTCATGCGCCTAATCTTTTCGCCCCTGTTTCGCCACGGCAGCCGCGTGCCGAGAAGTGTCATGGTAGCGACGGCGCGCGACCTGCGACCGCGATCGTTTGCCGCCGCGGCATCGGTCACGCGCGAGTATGACGCCCACAGCATCTGGTCGACGATCACCTGCCCGGTGGTCGCAGTCAAGGGCGATCACGACGTTTTTGTAACGGATAATGACCTCACCGAACTGCGTCAAATTCTGCCGCAAACCCGCACCGTGGTCATCAACGATTGCGGACACTTCGGCATCGTTGAGCGGCCGGCCGAGGTACTGAATGCCCTGGGATTCAGTGTGGCCGTGGGGATACCGCGCGCCTAGCCGATCGTGCAGGAGACCGGCCGTGCAGGGGACCTGCCTAAAACTGTCCGCGATCGTCGGCCCACGCCATGCTGGCAAACTCCTCGGCGTTGAGGCCGAAGTCGGTGGCCGACCGAGCAACGCTTGCCCGAAGATCCTCACTCAACTCTCCGACGCGCAGTAAAACCTCAATGCCCTCGCTCGGCGACTCTCTCCTGCGGCGAAGGGTCGCCGCGGATTCGACCAGGAGAACGACGATCGCTCCGTCGTCACTGGCGCCCGCCATCGTTCTCCGCAGACGACCGCCGATCCGGCCGGCACTCACCAGGGTTCCGTCGGCATCCATTCGAAACCGAACCCGGGAATGCCGCAACCGCTTTCCGACCCGCCAACCGAAAATGCCGAGCAGGGCCGACGGGGTTTTGCGGATCAGCGTGAAGTCGACGGTCGGTGCCAGTCGACGGCGCTGCAACCAGTATTGGCGGTTGGTTGCCATCACTCGCCACTGCCCCGGCAGTAGCTCCACAACCAGCTCGGCCGCTTCGGCACTCGAAAAATCAGGCATTTTCGACGATAACCCCGGCGCGCGGTAAAATTTGGATGGCTCGCCCGGAAAAAAAGGTGACGCTCGCCGCGGCTCGAACGCAGAGACCTACGATTGCCGGATGCCTGTTGCCACCCGCCGCATCACCGTTGCCCTGCTGAAATCCAGCCATCCGGGCCCCGGTGTCGCGGTAACCCTTGTAGCCGTTCTGTTGGGCGTCGGGGTGGGGCTTCCTCCCGAGCGACTGCTGTTCGTGGCGCTCGCGGTGTGGGCCAACCAGCTTTCCGTAGGGATTTCCAACGATTGGCTGGATGCCGACCGTGACCGCTCGGTGGGACGCACCGACAAACCGGTCGCACGTGGTGACATCACGGCACAAACAGCACGAACCGCGGCGCTGTCGACCGCCGCCGCCGCTGTTGTGCTTACCCTTCCCCTCGGCGGAGCCACCACCGTAGCCCATGTGGGATTTATTGTGTCGGCCTGGGCCTACAACCTAGGGATGAAGCGCACTATCGCGTCGGTAATTCCGTACCTGGTGAGCTTTGGCCTGCTGCCGCTGATCGTTACCCTCTCCCTCCCGACTCCATCTGCCGCAGCCCCGTGGGCGATCGGCGCGGGGGCGCTGCTCGGAGCTGCGGCACACTTCGCTAACGTGCTGCCCGACCTCGGAGACGATCGCGCCACCGGCGTGCGCGGATTCCCGCATCGGCTCGGGCAAACCGGAACCGTGCTCGGCACCTGGCTCGTGCTGGCGGGCGCCGGAGTGCTCGTGTTCCTCGGGGCGAGCGGCGCTTTATCCCGGGGCACCGGGGGAACCGGCTCTACCCCCGCCGCCGAGGCGGTCGCGGCCATCGTCTCGACCGCACCGTTGATTGGCCTTGTCGTGACCCTCGCGATTGCCGTTTTTGGTACCGTTCTCGGGCTCAGCCGACCGCCATCTCGGCTCTCTTTTCAACTAATCATTGCCGCTGCCCTGGTGACGGTGGCCCTGCTGGCCCTAGCCGGGCAACACCTGCTGGCCTGAACCGAATTACCTACGCCGGCGGCACCGACCGGTTGGTGATTCCGATTGCCGAGATGACGCCTCCCGCAATGAGAAGTGCGGCGGTGACGGCAACACCGCGGTGAAAGCCGCCAAGGTCGAGCCCGGTTCCGACGATGATGCCGAGGAGCGCGATCGCGACCAGCCCGGCGATGCGGGCGATGGCGTTATTGATCGCCGAACCGATACCGGCCTGCCGTTCGCTAATCGAGCCGAGAACGGCGGAGGTGAGCGGAGCCACGGTCATCGAGAGCCCGATCCCGAACAAAACCACGCCGGGAAGCACCTCGGTGAGGTAGCTGGCCTTCACACCCGTTCCCAAAAACAGCAGGTACCCAACTCCGGCAACGATCGGCCCGAGAGCCATAAAGAGTCGTGGCCCGTATTTGCCGGCAAGACTGCCAAAAACAGACGATAGGGCGATGTTGATGACGGTTACCGGCAGTAGGGCGGCTCCCGCGAGGGTGGCCGAATACCCTGCGGTTTCTTGCAGAAACACGGTGATCACAAAACCGCCGAGAGACAGCGCGCCGTAGATGGCCACGGTGGCTACATTGCCGATACCGAAATTGCGCACGCGAAACAGGGCCAGCGGCATCATTGGGTCTGCGGTGACCTGTTGGCGTCGAACGAACAGGGCGAGACACAGGATTCCGACCACGAACGGGAGCCAAATCACCGGGCTCGACCAGCCAAAATTGCTCTGCTCGATGAGGGCGAAGACCGGGGCTCCGAGACCAATCACCCCGAGCAGGGCGCTCGGGTAATCGATCGCGGCATTCGGGGCGCGAACATCTTGAAATTTGAGTCTGACGATCAACCACAGGGTTACCGCAATCGGCAGCACGTTGATGGCGAATACGAGACGCCAAGAGAGCAGATCGACGAAGAGCCCGCCAAGAAGAGGGCCTGCGAGGAAGGCGGCGCTGGTGAAGGCGGTCCACAGACCGATCGCCTTGCTCTGCTCAATACCGCGAAACGCGGACAGAATCAGCGCGAGCGAGCTCGGCACGAGCAACGCTCCGGCGACGCCCTGCAACCCCCGGGCGATCAACAAAAACTCTCCGGATAGAGCAAGCGTGCAGAGCACAGAAGCTACGGCGAAGCCGATTAACCCCGCCCTCAGAATCACGATGCGGCCGTAGACATCCGAGAGCGAACCGGCGACCAAAATGAGGGATCCGAGGGTGATCAGGTAGGCGTCAACCGCCCACTGCTGCACGGTGAGTCCGCCGCCAAGTTCTTTTGATATCGCGGGCAGGGCAACGGTGATTGCCGAGCCGTCGAGAAAAGCCACGAATGACGCCAGTACGGCAATGGCCAAAACGAGGCGTTGCTCCCGGGTCATTTTCGCACTATGAAACGGACGCAGTGGTGACGGACGCGGTTGTTTTTGGCGTCGCATCAGCCGTGACCGCAATATCAGCCGCAGCCGCAATATCAGCCGCAGAATCCGCCAATGCCGCCTCGATCTGCTCAAACACGAGCGCGGAGGACAGCAGCCGGAAGTGGCCGATCAGCGGCAGCCGGATATTCGTCGCCCCGGCAAGCTCACTGCCGCCGGGGATGATTGGATCTTCTTCGGCGTAGATTGAGGTGATTCGGGCGTTGACGTCGATGCGTGCCCCGAGGGTGGTGACCGTCACGTCTGTGGGCGCGAATTCGCGAAACACCCGGCGGATCGCATAACGGGCGAGCGGGGAGCCGGCAAAGGGCGTGTTGACCGCGATGACCCGCGCGATGCGGCCCGAGGTGTCATTCGTGACCATCATGTGCTTGGCGATCAGCCCACCCTTGCTGTGCGCGACGACCATCACGCCATACAGGTCGTGCTCGTCGAGATAGCTCTGGGCTAATGCCGCCATCGCCGGAATAGAGCCAACGTTGTAACCAAAGGTGGGAATGATGTGAATCGGATGACCCAGCTGGTTGAGGCGGTCGGCGATCGGTTGCAAAAATTGCCAGGTCTCGTACACCCCGGGGAGCAGGAGTACCGGCGCCAGGGAACCGCCGGCAAAGTCGTCGGTGTGGCACGGCGCCACGATATGGCGCACCTCCCAATAGGTGGCATAGCTGGAATCGAGCCAGCGTTGGCGGGAGCGCTCCAGTCGGGGCAGGGCGTCGTCAAGAATCCGCTGCCGCGTGCGGTCGATCGCGGGCACCGCCTCATCGAGATACTGCTGGCGAATGCGCTCCAGTCGGGGTCCCGCCGTTTCAATAATCAGCTGCCGAGACCGCTCCACCCGTGGCCCTGCGGTTTCCAAAAACCGGTGGCCGAGCGAGGCGATGCGGGCAAAGTCCATAGGACGAGTTTAGAGAGAGCGGATGCCCGCTTCGCTACGTGATGGCCAGGGTCTTTGGGGCGCCGAAAAACAGGGTCATTCCGCTGACGGTGAGCGCGCCCGCCGTGATAACCGCCGCCAGCACCAACAGTTGAAACTGGGCGGCAAACAGCGGTGACGCTCCGGCAAAAACAGCGCCGACAAACGCTCCGGGCAGCGTCACGATTCCGGTGGTTCGCGTTTGGTCGATAGAGGGAATCAGCGCACCGGATGCCGCCGAGCGCACCGATCGCTGCGCGGCCCGCCGTGACGTGGCGCCGAGCGACATCCAGCCCTCGATCTCGTCGCGCTGGGCGACAAAGAGAGCGCGCAACTGGCGGCCCATCAGGGTGCAGACGGTCATTGTGTTTCCGATCACAATTCCGCCGACGGCGAGTAAGTAGCGGGCGCTAAATTCGATGCCGGAAAACAGGAAGACCGCCGTGACCGGGATCGCCGCGGAGATCACGATGATGAGCACGATCGCTGGCAGCACCGCCACAGGTAGTTGGAGTCTGCGGTAGATGATCCAGGTGGCTGCCCCCACCATCACGAGCAAAAACAGGGCCACCGCAACGGGATTGGCGATGATGTTGTTGAGCAGCAGGATGAGCAGGCCCAGTTGGAGGGCAGCCCGCAACAGTGCCCACGCCTGCAGCCACGGGTTCTCCAACCGCAGCACCAGCACAAACGCGACGGTGATCGCGGTCAACACCGCGACCGCGATAACGGTGGACAGTACGGTCATTGATTTTTTGCCCTTCGTCTGTCTTCACTGTGACAGAGAATCCTCCCGCGGATACCACCCGAGGGTTCGCTGGCAATGCACCGGTGACCTCGGCTGCGTCATCCGGCAGCCATCGACACGGCGCAGACTTGCGGGGTTCCCGACTCCGTGACGGAACCCCTCTGATTAGACAGGACACCCGCATGCTCAAAATAGCCGTCATTCTCGGAAGTACCCGCCCCAATCGCAACGGAAAGGGCGTTGCGGATTGGGTTGTCGAACAGGCGTCGCAGCGAACCGACGCCGAGTTCACCCTCGTTGATCTTCACGACATGGCACTGCCCATGCTCGACGAGCCGCTGCCTGCCGCGTCGGGGCAATACAGCCACGAACACACGCGGGCGTGGGCGCAAACCATAGCCGGCTTCGATGGCTTTATTTTCGTTACGCCGGAATACAACCACTCGACCTCGGGGGTGCTGAAAAATGCGCTCGACTTCATTTACGCGGAGTGGAACAATAAGGCGGCCGGATTTGTGAGCTATGGCTCGGTCGGCGGTGTGCGCGCGGTCGAACATCTGCGGGTGATCGCCGCTGAGCTGCAAATCGCAACGGTGCGCGCTCAGGTGGCGCTACCGCTGGCCACCGAGTTTGTCGACTACTCCATTTTCGCTCCCACCGAGGGCCAGTCCGAAACCCTCTCGGGCATGCTCGACCAGCTCGTTTCCTGGTCGACGGCAATGGCAACACTGCGTCGCTAGTTATGCCGGCTGGCGGCTAGGTATAACTAGGTCGAGAGCGCTGAGTCCTCGCTCAGAACGTGCCAGACGCGGTTGTGATAGACCAGCGGATGCGAGTGGCCCGCTGCGGCATCCGGACTCCCCCGCTCGGGCGACCTAGCCTCCAGTGCCTCCACGGCAACAACTGTGGAGCCGCCAGCCACCATTCGGTCGACGATGCGGCCGCGAATCCAGACCGGGGCATCCAGCAGGTATGGTTCACCGGTCGGCAGCCGCGACCAGATCGCCGGGTTGGCAAAGCGGTTGATTCCGCTGGTGGCAAAAAGCATGGCAAGATCCACCTGAGCCGCTGGCAACAGGTGCACGACCACGGTGTCGGCGCGCATGAGCGTGGGAGCGCTGGACGAGCTCGCCGAAAGCGAGAAGACCAGCAGCGGAGGCTCGGCACTGACCGAGAACACCGAAGTAGCGGTGAGCCCCACCGGGCCATCGCCCGCATCGGCGGTAATTACGGCGACCCCGGCCGGATGATTACGAAACGCCGCCTTAAACTCTTCGGCACCCAGCACCGCAGAGCCGTCGTCGATCACGTGGATGCGACCGGTGGTGGTCTCTTCGGTGTTCTGCGTCATAGTAGATCCTCGACTCGTGATGTCTGGGTAACGCCTGTGACCGCGGCTGCATTCCCGCTACGACATTCCCGCGCTCATGCCGACCGACATGATTCTCACCACGGCAAGTCCGGCATCGTTCGAATCAGCGACGTCGATCGTGGCGCTGATCGACCAGTCGTGGTCGCCGCTCGGGTCGGCCAGAATCTGGCGCACCGACCATTGCACCGGGCCCTCCTCGATCACGAGCATTGAGGCACTGCGTGCGTCGGCATCCGTTCCGATATCGCCGTGCAGGTCGAAGTACGGGTCCATCGCCTCGGCCCATTTTTCGGCGGTGAATCCGGATGCCGCATCCAGCTCGCCGAGCGTCTCCCAGTCTTCGAGGTCGGCCAGTTTGACCCGGCGAAAGAGCTCGTTGCGCACCAGAATGCGAAACGCACGCGCGTTGGCGGTGACGCCCTTCGGCTGCGGCGGCACGACCGCGGTAACGCCCTCCAGCTGTTCGACCGGGTTGGTGAGTTCCTCCCACTCGTCGAGCAGGCTGGAGTCGACCTGACGCACCAGCTCGCCAAGCCATTCGATGATGTCGAACAATTCCTCGGTCTTGGCTTCGTTCGGAATCGTCTGCCGGGCGGCGCGGTAGGCGTCGGAGAGGTAGCGCAGCACGAGCCCCTCGGAGCGCGACAGCTTGTAATAGTTGATGTAGTCCACGAAGTTCATCGCCCGCTCGTAGAGGTCGCGCACGACCGATTTGGGGCTGAGCTTGAAGTCCCCGATCCACGGCTGGGTCTTGCTGTAGACACTGAATGCCTCGCCGAGCAGCCCCTCCAGCGGTTTCGGATGCGTGATGGTCTCCAGCAGCTCCATCCGTTGGTCGTATTCGATGCCCTCCGCCTTCATCGCCGCGACCGCCTCACCGCGGGCCAAAAATTGCTGCTGCGAGATGATCGGCCGCGGGTCGTCGAGGGTGGCTTCCAAAACCGAAATCATATCCAGGGCGTAGGTGGGCGACTCCTGCTCGAGCAGGTCGAACACCGCGAGGGCAAAGGGCGACAGCGGTTGGTTGAGCGCGAAGTTGGGTTGCAGGTCGACGGTGAGCCGGATGCTGGCATCCCCACCGATTCCGCCACCAATCTGTTCCACAATCTCTGCCGTGCGCAGGGTGCGGTAAATGGCTAACGCCTGCCGGGCGAGGGCGAGTTGGCGTTTGTAGGGCTCGTGGTTGTCGAAGACGAGCGTGCGAACCGCCTCAAATACATCGCCGCCGCGGCCAATGAGGTTGAGCAGCATCCCGTGGGTGATCTGCATGCTCGAGGTGAGGGTTTCCGGCTCCGCGGCGATCAAGCGCTGAAAACTCGGCTCGCCCCAGGAGACGAAGCCCTCCGGAGCGCGCTTGCGCACCACCCGCTTCAGTTTCTTCACGTCGTCACCGGCTTTAGCCACGAGCCGGGCGTTCTCGCTCTCGTGCTCCGGCGCCTGGCAGGTGACCGTTCCGGCGGTGTCGTAACCGGCGCGCCCGGCCCGCCCGGCGACCTGGTGGAATTCGCGGGCGCTGAGCTGTCGCATCCGGGTGCCATCGAATTTGGTGAGGGCCGTGAGCAGCACCGTGCGAATCGGCACGTTGATGCCGACCCCGAGGGTGTCGGTACCGCAGATGACCCGCAAGAGGCCCTGCTGCGCGAGTTGCTCGACCAGTCGGCGGTATTTCGGCAGCATGCCGGCGTGGTGCACGCCGATGCCGGAGCGCACGAGCCGCGACAGGGTCTTGCCGAACGCGGTGGTGAACCGGAATCCGCCGATCATCTCGGCGATCAAATCGCGCTGTTCGCGGGTGGCCACCTTGATGCTCGTCAGGGCCTGTGCGCGTTCCAGCGCGGCTAATTGGGCGAAGTGCACGATGTAGATCGGAGCCTGACCGGTGGTCAACAACTCCTCCACGGTGTCCTGCACCGGGGTGACCTCATAGAAGTAGTGCAGCGGCACCGGACGGTCGACCCCGGTGATCACGGCGGTCTCGCGGCTGGTGCGCCGGCTGAGGTCGGTGGCGAGCCAGTCGACGTTGCCGAGGGTGGCCGACATGAGAATGAACTGCACCCGCGGCAGGGTGAGCAGCGGCACCTGCCAGGCCCAGCCACGCGAGGGGTCGGAGTAGAAGTGGAACTCATCCATGACCACGAGCTCAACGTCGGTACCGGCCCCGTTGCGCAGCGCCTGGTTGGCCAGAATTTCGGCCGTACAGCAGATGATCGGGGCGTCGCCGTTGACCGAGGAATCCCCGGTGACCATGCCCACGTTTTCGGCACCGAAAATCTCCACCAGCGCGAAGAATTTCTCCGACACGAGCGCCTTGATCGGAGCGGTGTAGTAGCTGCGTTTGCCCTGCGCGAGGGCGGCGAAGTGTGCGCCGATCGCCACGAGCGACTTACCGGTGCCGGTGGGGGTGCTCAGGATGACGTTGGCGCCGGAGACGATCTCGATCAGGGCGTCGGATTGGGCGGGATAGAGCGGCAGTCCGCGACCCTCGGCCCAGGCCTCAAACGCGCTGTAGGCGGCATCCGGATCCCAGCTGGCCGGAGTGCGGTCGAGCAGGCGGTCTTGTTTGGGTGTGGTTGCCGATTCCGGCGCGGTTGCCGATTCCGGCGCGGTTACCTCCTCCGGTTCGGTCATACCGAAACGGAGCGGGCGCTCGCGGCCCTGTGCCATTCGCCGAGCACGTAGTCCCAGAAGCCGGCAGCATCGAGGGTCACTGGCACGAGCGCATTCGGGGTTGACGAGTCGAAGTCGGTCACCGTCATCCCGGCGGTGAACGTGCCGCTAGTTTCGATCTCGACCCGGGCGCGCTTCGACTCGAACAGTTCCGGGCGGGTGAGGTAGGCCACCGCGCAGACGTCGTGTACAGCCTGGCCACCCGTTTTGGGGTCGATCCAGAAGGTGGCGAGCGGGGCGATAAGGTCTACGCCGAGAGGGCCGAGCTGGCGCATCCGCTCGGCGATTTCCTCTGTGGCGATGGCCTGATGGGTGAGGTCGAGTCCGATCATCACGACCTCCCAGCCGGCGGCGAACACGATCTCGGCGGCCTCAGGGTCGGCGAAAATGTTGAACTCGGCGGCCGGGGTGGCGTTGCCTCGGGTGAACGAGCCGCCCATGATCACAAAGGAGGCCACCCAGTCGATGATTTTTGGTTCTTTTTTGAGCGCCAACGCGATGTTGGTGAGCGGGCCGGTGGCCACGAGGTGAACCGTGCCGGGGGCATCGCGCAGGGTCTGAATGATGAGTTCGACGGCGTGGATGCTCTCGACGGTGTTCACCGCGGCGGGCAGGCGCACCGAGCCGAGGCCCTCCTTACCGTGCACGTGCTCGGCATTCTCGGCGGCTCGAAGCAGCGGTACTGAAGCCCCCGCGGCAACCGGAACGTGGTCGAAGCCCAGATATTCGCGGAGCTCTAGAGCGTTGCGGGTGGTGTTCTCGAGCGTCACGTTGCCGCCAACGGTCGTGACCGCCACGAGTTCCAGTGCCTCATCGGCGTGCGCGAGCAGCAGGGCGAGGGCGTCGTCGAGGCCGGGGTCACAGTCGAGAATGAGCTTGATGGGTGCCATGGGTTAACCGTGACACATCGAGGGGCACGGAAAGTGCGGGGCTGGTGCTGGTGCGAGGGACAGAAAACCGCTCTCGTTGGCCGACCTCGAATGTGCAGCAGTTCTAAACTGGGGCGAAACTTCTCTGACCCGAAGGGACGTCACCTTCGTGGCTCCGGAATCTGCTCACACCTCGCTCGCGCAGCCCGCTGAGCCCGCACCGTCCGCACAGCTGGCACCGCGCACTCCCCCACCCGTCGCCCTCACGATTGCGGGCAGTGACCCGTCGGGCGGGGCCGGCATTCAGGCCGATTTGAAGAGTTTCAGTGCGCTGGGGGCGTATGGGGCATCCGTTATCTCGGCGCTCACCGCACAGAACACGCGGGGCGTCACCGGAGTTCACACGGTTCCGGCCGAATTTGTGCGTCTGCAGCTCGATTCTCTGGCCGCCGATCTGCGCATCGATGCCATCAAGATCGGGATGCTGGCCAACGCCGACATTGCGGATGTCGTAGCCGAGTTTGTGCGCGACTTCCGCTGCGAGACGGTGGTGCTTGATCCGGTGATGATCGCCACGAGCGGGGATCGTCTGCTGTCGGATGACGCGGTGGCCGCGATTGTGCGCCTGCTCCCGCTGGTGTCACTGATCACCCCCAACCTTCCGGAGGCGGCAGCCCTGCTCGGAGTGGAGCCCGCTACCACAGTGGAGAAGATGCGCGAGCAGGCGCGTGCGCTGCTCACCCTCGGGGCACAGCGGGTGCTGCTGAAGGGCGGCCATCTCGGTGCGACCGGTGTCGACGGCACCGCCAGCGCCAGCGCCATCGACATTTATCTGGATGCCGACGGCGAGCACACCTTCACCGGCGCGTGGATCGAGACAGCCAACACCCACGGCACCGGATGCACCCTCTCCTCGGCGATCGCCGCGCTGCGACCTGCCCGGGCCAGCTGGGCCGACGCGGTGCGGGACGCAAAAATTTGGCTCGGCGGCGCAATCGCCGCCGCTGACTCGTTGCAGATCTCGCTGCATCCCGAGCTCGGCCACGGCCCGGTGCACCACTTTTACGATGCGTGGCGCTGACAGATTTCACGCGCTTATATCGCTGAGGAGTATTAGGCTCGCGGGCGTTGAGAACGAAGCGGGTTTTAGCTCAGGACGGTAATGACCCAGGGCAACGCCGCCAGCGCGACTCCCACCGCCACGAGGGCAGTATCGGGAGTGCACCACGGCGCCGGCTCCGCCCAGGTGCGCGGCACACCGAGCGGCCGCGCGGCTGAGAATCCGCGCGCATCCATGGCAACCGCCATCCGTCCTGCCTGTCGAATCGTCTGAACCAACAGCGCGAAGGTGAGCGCCGCCAGCTCGCGCAGTCGTACGGCTGGCGAACGACTGGCACCGAGTCCGCGCACGCGCCGGATGCCACGCAGCTCCCGCCACTGCTCACCGAGACTGTCAAAGCGCTGCAGCGCTGCGACCGCGGCGATTACCGGACGCGCCGGCAGACGTAGTCGCTGCCCGAGGTGGTCGCCGAGCACCGAGGGATCGATAAATCCCGCCAAAAGCACGCCCGGGATCACGAAGAAAGCAACCCGAAGGCCTGCCACAACACCGACCAACGGGTCGTGGGATGCGCCCAACAACCACGTGGAGAAGCCGATTGAGGCCACCGCCAGGAGCCCCGGGATCAGTCGCTTCAGTGGAAATCCCCGTCTGCCGAGAACGAGCGGCAGCATGAGCAGTTCGACCATCACACTGACTGCGGCGGCGGGAGTTGTGATTGATGTGGACCCGACGAGCAGAAAAAAACCGACCGTGAGAAGCGACAGCGGGCCACAGCGCGCGGCGAAGGGGCGGCGGCTGACGCTCTGCCCCGGTGTAAACCCGGCAAGAGGGAATGCTGAGTCCGGTTCTCGAGCCGGATCCTGGTGCTCCCCGCTGCCGGGCTCCCTGGCGCCCCCGGCTGCCTCGACCTCGCTCGCGACTGTGCCAGCATCGGTGCGATCAACAACGCGCCCACCCGCGAGCTCCAGCCGACGATCGGCTAGTGCAATCAGCAGCGGGTCGTGCGTGGCGACGACCACGGCTACTCCGGCATCCCTCGCGCTCACAATCAGTCCGACCACGGCGGCCCAGGTTGACCGATCCTGCCCCACGGTCGGCTCGTCGAGCACCAACACGGCCGGACCGTGGGCGATCGCGCCGGCAAGAGCCAACCGACGCAGTTCACCACCGGAAAGTGTGTGCGGATCAGCATTTTTGAGCGCGGCGAGCCCGAGTGCTTCGAGAAGATCGGTGGTGCGGGATGCCGCCGCGACCGGGTCCTGACCGAGGAGCAGCGCAGTGCTCAGCACGTCACTTTCGACAGTGCGTTCGACGATCGCAAGCTCGGCCCGTTGCGGCACCCAGCCGAAATGTTCGGCCAGTGTGCGGGACGATAGTCGGCCGGGTTGAATGCCGCCCGCCCCTAAGGCGCCAAGGCTCGATAGGCGAGAACCCAATTCGCCACGGCCCGATTCGCCACGGCCCGATTCACCGGAACCCAACTCACCAGAACCCAATTCGCAGAATCTGATCGTGCCAGAAGTGGGCAAGGTAAGCCCGGCCAGCAGCGCTGTGAGGGTCGACTTTCCTGCACCACTTGCCCCTACGACAGCGAGAATTTCCCCGGCCCGCACCGATGCACTAACGTTTTCCAACGCCGGCTCAGGGATTGTTGCAGGCGTCCCCGAAGACAGCATTGTCGCGCGCGGGGGACGGATAACGCCCACCGCCGTTGCCCGCAGCACCACGCTCCCCGGCACCGCTGTCCCCGGCACCGCTGTCCCCGCTGCGGGCCGAAGCACGCCGGCTGCGAGTGTCACTGGCGCGGGCGCGGCCTGCCCTGGGATCCAAATACCGTGGGCGGCCAGCATCCGGTGCTCATCGCGCAGCGTCTGGCGAATCGGGCCGTCTGCCGCCAGCCGACCGTTGGCATCGAGCACAATCAGCCGATTAAGGGTCGGCAGCCACTCCGCGAAGCGATGCTCAACCAACAGCATCGTGGCACCGGATGCCTCTCCCGCCGCCCACACCGCTGCCCGCACTGCCGCCGCCGACACCGGATCGAGCATCGAGGTCGGCTCGTCGAGCAAAATGAGCCGGGTACCCAGCACGAGCACGCCAGCCAGGGCCAGTCGCTGTGCCTGACCGCCCGAGGTGGCCGTAACCGAATGCTCCGCGCCGTAAGGAAACTGCACGGCATCGAGCGTTTCGTTCACCCGCCGCCAGAGCTCCGCACGCTCGACGCCGAAGTTCTCTGGGCCGAACGCGACATCGCGCCCGACGAGTCCCGCGACCATCGCGTCATTGGGATCCTGAAGGAGTAACGCCGCACCTGTCGAGCCGGAGCCTGCCGCGAGAGCGCCCGAACCAGAGCCCAAGCCCCAGCCCAAGCCATCAACGGTGATCGAACCGCCCAGTTCACCGGCCTCGGTGCTGGCGAGCACCCCGGCGATCGCCCGCAGTAGCGTCGACTTGCCGGAGCCACTCGGGCCCGCCAGGAGCACGTGTTCTCCCGGATCGATGTGCAGGGACAACCCCGGCAAGATCGGCTCGCGACGCCCGAAGGGTCGCCATCGCAACGAATCGATGTCGAGGCGGGCACCCGTTCGACTACCCGCACCGATCATCGAAGAACCAACCTCGGATTCCCTATCGCCTGTGCCGTCAGCGGGAAATCGCCGACTCACGCGCCTCATGACCCACCGGGAATGCCTGCAGCGCGCCCGTACGTGCGAGCGCCCGCACCAGAAGCCAGCCACCTACGCCGGCAATCACTGCGCCGGAGAGCATGCCGAAGGCAAGGTAGACCAGTTTCCACACCAGGGTGTAGTCGGCCACGTACGCCCACCACTCGTAGCCGACGATTTCGAGCACCGCGGCCGCGACCCCGGCAATTATGGCAATCGTGAGGCTGAAACGACGCCACAGCACGAACAGCAACACCACCTCTACGCCGAGACCCTGCAACACCCCGGAGACGAGAACGCCGGGACCCCACTGGTTGCCAAGAAGCAATTCCAGGTTGGCTGCTACCAATTCGGTGAAGATGGCAGCGCCCGGACGCCGGATGATGAGTCCGCCGACGACCGCGGGCAAAAGCCACACTCCGAGGGCGAGCTCCGCGGCCGGCGGGAAGCCCGCGGCGAGTAGCCCAATCCCCGGGTAAACGAGGGTGTCGAACCCCCAGAAGATCACACCGAAGGCGACGCCGATCATGGCCGCGGTGAGTAGATCCACCCCGCGCCAGGCGGTGATTTTTCTACCGGTCTGAGTGATTGTTCCAAGTATCATAATTTTTTGCTCCCGTGTAATCCAATGGATAACGCGGGGAAGTTCCGCCGAGAATTCGCGCCGTAAAAGTCAAAATCGACCGCTGTGGAGCTTCGGCGGAGAACTGAGATTCCCGACTTCCTTCGCCGGTACTAACCGGGCAGGTTCGAGGGTCTGCGGTTTCCCGCACTCTCAGCGCCGAAGCGCTCCCCTGTCGTTCAAACCTGATACTACCGCGAGCCGCCCCTGACTTGGCACCCGTCGAAAATAGATGACGGAACCAGTTGGCGAGCGAGCTGGCAACGAGGTGTGGATTGATAACGCAACACAGGTTCGATCAAAGACTCCGAGGAAACGCTCGCCAAGCCGCTCGGAACCGTTTCTCCGAGGTGCGTGAGGCTTCCCGTTCCGCGGAAAGCAGTGCGTTAACTGCGCCCCCGGACGCCTCGACACAGGATGACTTCGCAAGCCACTCACAGAGCGCAACGCTGTCTTGGTGCTCCCCCAGAATTTCCTGAAGTTTTTGCGCCGCACGACCGAGCCTGCGTTCGCTTTTTCCGGTGGCCGGGGCGGCACACTCACAGGTATAGCGGAGTCGTTTCGAATTTTTGCGCACGACGTGAAGCGCCAGGTCATGTTCTGTTGGAGTCGAGGTCTTCCAGAATCGACGCACGCTGTTGCGAAGACGTTTCAGGTCCTTTCGAATCAGCTTGATGAGCTTTCCGTTAGCAGAATGAGACTTCTTGGCTACGTCCGGTCGACTCCCGCCCAGCCGATGCAGCGCCCTCAGTAGCAACCGATACCGAGGCGTGCCAAGCATTACTACAACCCGCGCGAGCGCCGCCCGGTGGTCTTCGCCAAGTTTTCGGTTCAAATCCGCAATATCGGCCTGCGCGGCCAGTCGCAGCCGAATAACCTCGGTGTCGCGTGCCAGACCGAGGGCGGAGGCGAGCCACTTCAGTTCGGCGCGGAGGTGGCGGCCCGCTGCGGCATCCAGCAACGGCTCAAAGCTGGCCAGAACAGAGCGAAGCCGCCGAGTGGTAACCCTAAACTCGTGAACCGCGTCGTCGTCTCCGCGCAGAAACGCGTCACCGTTTTCTTTTAGCGCCAGCGCGAATTCGCGCAGTTCAGCCGAAACAAGCTCGGTCGCACGCGCAGAACTCTTCGCTGACATCAGTAGGCCGCGAGGCTCGAATCAATTTTTGCGACCCAGTCGAGCACGCCTCCGTCGAGGTGAATCACGCGGGTGTAACCCCGCCGCTCAAGCTCCCGTAGCACGGTAGCTGAGCGGCCGCCGGATTTGCAATGCAGAATGATGTCGCGATCCAAGGCCAGTTCACCCAGCGCCTCACCGGAGAAAATCAACTCCTGCGGAACGAGGCGGGAACCGGGGATGCTCACGATCGTGTGCTCCGCAGGTTCGCGCACGTCGATGAGGTCGAACTCCACCATGCCCGCCGCGCGTTGGTCCAGCAGGAGTGCCAATTCGTGCACGTCGATGGACGGCAGGCGCGCGGCATCCGGAGCCGGGGAAATGCCACAGAAGTTGGCGTAGTCGATGAGTACGGTGATCTCGGTAGCCACCGGATCACGCCGCACCGCCACCTCACGCCAAGATGCGTTGAGCGCGTCGAAGAACAGCACCCGGCCCACGAGCGTGCGCCCAACTCCGGTGATGAGTTTGATGGTCTCGGCAACCATGACCGAGCCGATGGCCGCGCAAATCATACCGAACACACCGCCCTCACCGCAGGAGGGTGCCGAATCGTCGGCGGGGGCCTCCGGGTACAGGTCGCGGTAGGTGGCCCCGTGCTTCTGCCAGGAGACACTGACCTGGCCGTCGAAGCGAAAGATTGAACCCCAGACCGAGGGTTTGCCGAGGATGGCGGCAGCATCACAGACCAAGTAGCGGGTCGCGAAATTGTCGGTGCCGTCAACGATGAGGTCGTAGTCGGCAAAGAGGTCGAGTGCGTTCTCGGCGGTGAGTTGCGTCTCGTGCAGCACGACGGTGATAAGCGGATTGAGCTCGGCAACGGCATCCCGGGCCGACACGAGTTTGCTGCGACCGATGTCGGCCATTCCGTGAATAATCTGGCGCTGCAAATTGGTGACGTCAACCACGTCGTCGTCGATGATTCCGAGCGTGCCAACCCCAGCCGCCGCAAGATACAGTAACGCGGGCGAGCCGAGACCGCCCGCACCGACCACGAGCACCCGAGCATTTTTGAGCCGAAGTTGCCCCGCGATGCCGATTTCAGGAATCAGGATGTGGCGCGAATACCGCTCGAGCTCCTGTGAACTCAGGGAAGCTGCGGGTTCCACGAGCGGGCCAATGGCATTTTCTCCCGCCGAGAGTGGGCTCATAGCTCGGGTCGTCCATCCATCTGCGAGGAGGCGAGTGCGTGTTCGCGCCGCGGAATTCGCCCCGACTGCGAGGCCAGGCGGCCCGCGATCACGGCGTGTTTGAAGGCGGTCGCCATTCGCACCGGGTCTTGGGCGCGGGTCACCGCGGTGGCCAGAAGCACCGCTGAGCAGCCCAGCTCCATCGCTAGCGCGGCGTCGGAGGCCGTGCCAATACCGGCATCGAGCACCACTGGAACGCCGGCACGCGCCACGATGAGTTCGATGTTGTGTGGGTTCAAAATGCCAAGCCCGGTGCCGATTGGCGAGCCCAGCGGCATGACCGCGGCCGCTCCGAGATTTTCGAGCCGCAGGGCCAGCACCGGATCGTCGTTGGTATAGGCGAAGACGGTGAAGCCGCGCGCCACGAGCTGTTCGGTGGCATCGACGAGCTCCATGGCATCCGGCAACAGCGTGAGCTCATCGGCGATCACCTCGAGCTTGATCCAGTTGGTTTCGAGCGCCTCCCGGGCAAGTTCCGCGGTGAGAACGGCCTCGCGGGCGGTGAAACAGCCGGCGGTGTTCGGTAGCACCCGCATGCTTTGACGCTTTAAGAGCTCAAACAGCGACCCGGCGCCGGCCGCGTCGTAGCGCCGCATGGCCACCGTGGTGAGTTCGGTTCCGGATGCCGCCAGCGCAGCCCCCAGACCGTCGAGGCTCGGGGCTCCCCCGGTGCCCATAATCAGCCGCGAGCCAAAGTGCACGCCGTCGATGACCAGCGGATCGGGGTCGGTAAAATTCTCTCTGTTCACGATCAACCGCCCTGAACCGCGGTGACGATTTCGAACTGGTCGCCCGTCTCGAGGGCGGTGACAGACCACTGACTGCGCGGCACAATGGCGCTGTTGCACGCCACGGCAACTCCGAGTCGGCTGCCATCTGCGGCAAGGCCCGAGGCATCGACAGATCGACCGGCGAGCTGGCTGACCAGATCGGTCACGGTCTCCCCCGGCGAGATGTCACGCGGCATCCCGTTGAGGGTGATGGTCGGCTCAGGCATTGCGGGACTCCTTGGGCGGGGTTGCTGGGGGCAGGGGAGTTGAAAAGGGTTTCGAGCTCATCGAAGGGTCTGCGAACTGGGGACGCGAGGCGAGCGCATCCGGGGCGAGCGCAAAACGGTCGGGGGCAAAGGCGGCCCAGCGCGGGTCGGTTGTGCCGTCGAGCAGTTCGACACAAATCCGGGCGGCAATCGGGGTGAGCAACACCCCGTGGCGGTAGAAGCCGGTAGCAATAATCAGTCCGTCAACCAGGCGACCGGATGCCGCATCCGTCACTCGCCCAAGCAGCGGCGCGTTGTCCGGGGTGGCGGGGCGCGCGCGCGCGCTGACCTCAACTAATTCGAGTTCAGCGACCGACGGTATGAGCACCTGGGCATCACGCAGCAACTGGTACACCCCACCCGCCGAGACCCCAGCTGAGCCGTCTTCGCGCGCGGTCGCACCAATTACCACCGAGCCGTCAACCCGCGGAACGATGTAGACCGCAACACCGTGCACAAGGCCTCGCACGGTGGCCGTCACGAGCGGTTGGAGCTGAGCGGGAACCCGAAGCCGCAAAATATCGCCGTGAACCGGACGCAGCGGAAGGGTGAGCCCGGCGGGCAAGCCGTTCAGCGCCGCCGCGTGCAACCCGTTGGCGACAATGACTTCGCCCGCCGCAATCGTGTTCACCGCAATCGCGCTCGATACCGCCGGTGATTCCGCAGCCGTGCCGGCATCGTGTAGAAAAACTCCGTTGATCGCGCCGTCGTTGGAGCGCCGCAATCCGTCTACCGAGCGGGCAACAAAAACCTCGTGCAGCCAACCGTGCTCGGCCCCCCAGGCGACAAGGGCCTGCCGCAGTCGACCCGCAAGCCAGCGCGGATCTACCTGATGGTCATCGTCAATTTGGAACGCACCGGAGAGTTGTGGGCTGAGCAGCGGCTCAAGCCTCCGGGCCTCTCGGGTTGTGAGCGGAGTGACCGCGAGTCCGTGCGATTGCTGCACCGCGCGCAGGTCGGCGAGGGCCTGCCTATCGGCGGCATCGGCGCCCACCACGATTGTGCGGGTGCGTAGATAACCGGATGCCTCGCCCCCGGATACCTCGCCCCCGGCCGTCTCAACTGACCCGAGCGTCTCAACTGACCCGACCGTCTCAACAGTGCCAAGCGTCTCGATGAATTCGGGATACAGCGCCGCCGAGTCGAGCATCAGCTCGAGCAGTTGCTCCTCCTGGTAGTGCAACTCACTCACCGGCGCGAGCATCCCGGCGGCAGCATAGCTAGCTCCGGAGACCGGCGCCGGGTCCACCACGCAGACCGTGCGACCGGAGCGGGCAACCGCCCAGGCAATTCCGAGGCCGATGATGCCGGCGCCGATCACCAAGACATCGACTGACGTCTCGTGCGCTGAATCAGCCATCGACAACCCTCCCGTTTCTCGGCCCTCCGCTCGGAGGTTCCCTCCACTGCGAGGGCGGGAGTTGCCCGCCGCCTGTTTACCTGGCTGGCAACTGCTCCGTCCGGCGGGCCACGACCGCGGTGGCAGCCGAAAGCTCCCCTAGTCTAAATCCCATGACCGTCGACCACGCCCAGCTCTACCTTTGCACCGATGCCCGCACGACGCAGGGTGATTTTTCGGACTTCCTGGATGCCGCATTTGCTGGTGGAGTCGACATCATCCAACTGCGCGACAAGCACATCCATGCGGGCCACGAGCTTGAGCTTTTAGCCGTGTTGGCGGAGGCCGCGGCCCGAAACGGCAAGTTATGGGCGGTCAATGACCGGGCTGATCTGGCCGCGGTATCCGGAGCTCCGGTTTTTCATGTCGGTCAGGATGACCTGCCAGTGAACGCTGCGCGCACACTTCTGACATCGGCCACGGTGATCGGGCTCTCCAGCCACACCCCCACTGAGGTGGATGCCGCACTGGTCTTGCCCGCGCTCGACTATTTCTGCGTCGGACCGATCTGGGCAACCCCAACCAAGCCGGGCCGGGCCGCCGTCGGTCTTGAGCTGGTTCGCTACGCCGCCGAGCAAGTCAGAACAGTGCGGGCCGGAGCAGTGCAGGCCGCCGCGCTGCAGAACACTCACCCGTGGTTTGCCATCGGCGGCATCGACGAATCAAACATCGTCGAGGTGGTGGCCGCGGGTGCCGAGCGCGTGGTGGTGGTTCGCGCGATCACGCAATCCGCAGACCCAACCGCCGCAGCGCAGCGCCTCCGGGGGTACCTACCGACCCTACGCTAGCTCCCGCCAGTACTACCAGCTCTTTCGCCAGTAGTGCTCGCTATCACCAGTGTTAGTGGCTCGCCTTCCAACTGAGCAGGGCCCCACGAACGCCGTCCAGAATGCTGAGGTCGGCGCAATCGGTGGCTTTTTTCCCGCACCGGCAGCGGTCGGTGGCTGTTCCGGCAGCGCCGGTTCTGGCAGCGCCGGTTCTGGCAGCGGTGGTTCTGGCAGCGGTGGCGGCTCGGGCCGTGCGGGTTTCGACAGCGGCGGTTTCGACAGCGGCCGTTCCGGCCGCGCCGGTGGTATGCAGCTCGGCAAGCTTGAACAGTGCCGCCATTGCGATGTCGCGGTATTTGAGGGCACGATCACGCTTGCTCTCGGCGGCGGCGATGAGGGCGGATTGCACAAGCGCCCGCACCGGGAGCGGCGGGGCGGCGGCATCCGGATCGGAAATGGATTTGATCAGTTCAGCCACCGAGGCCGCAAGCTTTGCGTTCACGCCCCGCTGAGCGGCCGCCTCCCGATCGGTACTCTGCTGCAGGCTCTGCAACTCGGTGCGTTGTGCGGTGAGTGTCGCGGTCCAGCGCGCGAGGTGGTCGACTTCGCGGCGTTCCACGCGACTGAGGTGATTCACGCAGTGCGAGCACACCGCTTGATCGGAGACCGAACTAAAAGTGAAGCTGGT
This sequence comes from Microbacteriaceae bacterium, assembly GCA_014377425.1. GTDB lineage: Bacteria > Actinomycetota > Actinomycetes > Actinomycetales > Microbacteriaceae > Marisediminicola. The sequence goes on from JACMPQ010000068.1 coordinate 91,215, forward strand.
CGGTAGAAGGCAGCAGGCGCAGGGCATGATCACCGCGCTGTGCAGCGGAAGCGTTCCGGTCATCTTTACCCCCTCATTAGAGCCAACCCTTGAACTGTAGGGGGTGGTGATGAGCGTAACTGCGGACCGGGCGCGGCATGTCACTGCGGGCGACGGTTGAACGTATCGCTTTGATAAAGCGCTTTTTTGGCGATTCCGTTTTCTCGGGCAACGCAGTTTCTCTGGCGCAGCGTTTTCTCTGGCGTAGCGGCCAAAAATTATGCAAGCTGGAGGAACTCCGCCGACACACGGTGCCCCTGGCAACTTCAGTGCCCACCGCCCGGCGAACCAGTCAGGGAGGTTCAACCATGGAAATATTTGTCAATCTCGCAGTAAACGATCTGCCCCGTTCCATCGATTTTTATCGTGCGCTCGGCCTGAGCTTCGACGACCGATTCAGCGACGAAAACGCGGCGTGCCTGGTGATCGAACCGGGTCACATTAACGCAATGTTGCTGGTCAAGCACTTTTTTTCCACCTTCACATTAAAACCGATTGTCGACTCGACGGTGGCCACCGAGGTTATCCTGGCCCTGAGCACCGACAGTCGTACCGAGGTGGATGCCTTCGCCGAACGCGCTGCAGCCGCCGGTGCGAAAGCGTCAAACGAGGTCAACGACCTCGGGTTTATGTACACGCGCAGTTTCCAAGACCCCGACGGCCACCTATGGGAGATTTTCTGGATGGATTCGGAGGCTGCGCTGCCCAACATGACCGAAGTCGGCAACACCGCAACAGGCTCGTCGACGACCGGCACAGAACCCGCGAATCAGCCCACACCCGAGCTCACCGGACATTCGCCCTCGTAGCAGGTTGCGAGCGAGGCATGACACGAAGAAGCTAGACGAAGCGCACGCCGGACTGAAGCCTTGTGCGCACGTCAAAAAGCTCGTTTCCGCCGCGCAGTGCGGTACCCGGTATCCCCTCCCGCATGAGAGCGGGAAGTTGGGACTGTCGCACCACAACGGTCTGAGCGCCGCGATCACTTCCGAGCACAATAAACCGCTCCTCGATGGCGTCATCCGGTAACACGATCACTAGGGCGGTGAACTTGATGCGCACAGCACGGGCGATCACACGCGCACGCACCGCGAGTTCGTGCATCGGGCGCTCCCCGGCAACCGCGTCACCAATTAATTCCCCGCGCCGAACCCGCACCGGCTCACCGTAGTCCTCGGAAAGCACCGCAAACAATCCGGTCGGGCCGAGCACAATGTGGTCAATTTTGTGTTCCGGAGCTCCGGTGGCCACATCATGCCAAATGGTGTAGCCAATCCCCAGATCGGCGAGTGCTCTAGCCGTGGCTTCCTCGGCGAGGGCATCGGCAAGAATATGTCGGAGTTCTCTCGGGGCGGAGGCCACCAAGTTTGCGTCATAGGGATCCGCCATTGCCACACCGCGGCCGGCCCACTCCCGGATCAACACCAGGTAACGCTCGCGTCGCCACCCCCCCGGATGCCCGTAAGCCCGGGCCCGCGGTCGCGTGTCTTGCGGTCGGGATCGCGCACTCTGCGCGGCCCAGGTGTGCGGCGGCTGGTCGAGTGTGCTGCGTCCGCCGTCGTAGGAGCTGCGAGCCTCCGGCGTTCCCACCCGCTCCCACGCCAACTGCACGGCCACGAATTTGACGGTGTCACCGCCAGTATCCGGATGCGTGGTTCGCAAGAGTCGCCGGTAGGCCCGGCGAAGTTCGTCGGTGCTGGCAGTTGCGCTCACCCCCAGAATCTCATAGGGAGTGGCCGAAATCGGGCCCTCTGACATCCGCTCGCTCTCCGGCACCGCTAAATTTTGCCTGCCCTAAGACGATAGCGAACACGGCGACCTCCGTTCGCACCTCGGCCTGAGCCCGTACGGTTCTCTCTGCCGTTGCCCATGCGACGGGCCGAGAATACGCTGAGACCATGACTGACTCACACCTTGTTACGGCCCGTTTTGAGGTGGTCGCGTGGGATCCAGCATCCCTTCCCCAGATCGACGGTGACTGGGTGACAGCGATCACGTTGCGCAAAACGTATACGGTCGGCCTCGTCGGCTCAAGCGTTGCACACTTCATTTCTTCGGGGGATGAGGCAAACCGGGGGTACCTTGCAGCAGAGCAGATCACCGGCACCCTCGATGACGGTCGAAATGGAACGTTCACCATTCATCACGGCGGATTGCAGTCCTCGGGGCCCAGCACCTCTTTCGGCTACATCGTTCCCGGCACCGGGAGCGGGAATTTTATTGATTGGCGGGGCACCGCGATTATTTCTCATGACGCACACGGGGCGATCCTCTCCCTCGCCGTCGAAAGCTGAACTCGAACAGTGAACTGAAATTCTGCCGATCAAGCCACGTTGAGCGCTGCCGACCGGCGAGACTTTTACACTGGCGGAGTGAACCCCGTCCTACGCGCCCTTGGTGTTGTCGTGCTCGCGGGTGCTCTCGGCATTCAGGGTTTCGCGAGCAGCCCTCTGAGCGGCTCCGCACTCTCACTGCCGCCCTCGAGGGCGCAATTTGACTACCAACTCGGCGGTCAATATCCGACGCCGAAAGGAGTGACCATGGTTGCGCGAGACAGTACCGACCCGCCCGCTCCCGGCATCTACGGTGTTTGTTATGTCAACGGTTTTCAGTCTCAGCCCAACGTAGTCTGGCCGTCGAGCCTGCTGCTCAGAACGTCTTCAGGAAAATTGTTGGTTGACGCCGGTTGGCCAGACGAGCATATCTTTGATATTTCGTCCGCGGCCAAACGCACGGTGATCGCGAAACGGCTGAGCACGGATCTTCATCGGTGCAAAAAGGCAGGGTATAAATCGGTCGAATTCGACAACCTCGATTCCTACAGCCGCTCTCATGGTGCGCTCACCCTGGCGAACGCCATCGCGTTTGCACAATTACTGGTGGCTCAAGCGCACGCGGCTGGTCTCGCAGCCGCACAGAAAAATACGGTCGAGTTAGGGGCTCGAGGTCGACTGGAAGTTGGCTATGACTTCGCTATCACCGAGCAATGCGATCGCTTTCGCGAGTGTGCCGGGTTCTCAAAGGTTTACGGCGAACGAGTGTTCAACATCGAGTACGTCGACAACCTGCGTGGAACGGTGTCAGCGGTCTGCGCCCGGCTCCGTGCGAACCGCTCGGCTCCGTCGACAATTATTCGGGACAGAAATTTATCGCCGGGCGGTGCAGCAGGCTACTTTTATCGGGCTTGCTGAAGTGCCAATGGGCACGTCGGTAATCTTTCTCGTGTCGCGCACGGTGACACGCGAGGTTGCGAGCTTACGCGGCTGAAACTTCCTGAGTTTTTGCCGATGGTGGAATTCTGATCGGCGGACCGAAGTTGGCGTCACCGTGACGTGGTTTACCCACCGAGTTACGGCCCGCAGATGTGAGCCGCGTCCCCGACCCACGCGAATTTGGAGAACCAATGCCCAGCAGCACCACTGCCCCCCAAGCCCAAGCATCCGGACCCTTCGCCCTAGGCGGCGACCTCACCGTCAACCGCCTCGGCTACGGCACCATGCAACTCACCGGTCCCGGCGTCTGGGGTGACCCGAGCGACCCCGACGAAGCCGTTCGTGTTCTTCGACGAGCCGTCGAACTCGGAGTGAACTTCATCGACACCGCCGACTCCTACGGACCAGTGGTAGCCGAACAGCTCATCCGCACCGCCCTGTTGCCCTACCAAGACGACGTGGTCATTGCCACCAAGGCCGGTCTCACCCGTTCGGGCCCCGGCGACTGGCGCGCCGTCGGCCGCCCGGAATACCTTCGCCAGCAGCTTGAGATGAGCCTGCGCAACCTCGGCCTCGAACGCATCGACCTCTTTCAACTGCACCGCATTGACCCTCAGGTGCCGCTCGCCGATCAGGTAGGCGAACTCAAAGTGCTGCAGGATGAGGGCAAGATTCGCCACATCGGACTCAGCGAGGTAACCGTCGCTGAGCTCGAGGCTGCTAGTGAATTCGCCACCATCGTCTCGGTGCAAAACCTGTTCAACGTCGCTCGCCGCGACGCCGAACCGCTCCTCGACTACGCCACGGCACACAACATCGCTTTCATTCCGTGGTTCCCGCTCGCTACCGGCGCTCTTGCTGCCGCCGGCGGACCGCTCGACTCCCTCGCCACCACTCACGGGGCATCCGCTTCTCAGCTCGCTCTGGCCTGGCTGCTCAAGCGCTCGCCAGTGATGCTGCCGATTCCGGGCACCTCGAGCATCGCCCACCTCGAAGACAATGTTCGTGCCGCCGAAATTGAGTTGACAGATGACGAGTTTGCCGCGTTGAGCGCCGCCGTTTAGGGGATCGCGATTGGACGATTGAACGCCGCCGATAGCGGTCGCGCTGGCGGCGTCGGCGGTAGCGGTCTTGTACTAGCGGATCCGCGTGCCGAGGATCCTCACGCCGAGCAGGTTTCGGCTTGCCGAGATGTCGCTGGTCGGATCCCCCCCCCCTTTTTTTTACGAGCACGAGGTCAGCGCGCAGGCCGGGTGCGACCGTGTGCAGGTTCGTTTGTGGGCCGCCACCACGAGTGCCGTGACAGTGGCGGGGCTGAGAGCGGCCTACCTCATCACGGCGGGGTCTTCGACGATGATCTTGATGTAGTCGCCGCCATTAGCCGCACGCTGGGCGACGAAGCCATCCGCGTCATCCGGAGAAGCGACAATCGAATTCAGAGCAAAGCCCAGCACGGTGGCTTGGATCCCTCCGGCGGCCGATGCGCCGCTGGAGTCGCTGCGAATATCGCGCGCCCCCGTCACCACGCGCAGGTTGGCGGTCAGCTCAGGAGACGGTGCCCCCATGTCGAGCATTGTGGTGACGCCCCACTGCGCTGCGGTCTCGAGGTCGACAACGCCACTGAGGTGAACATGGGAGTCGATAAAGCCGGGCAACAGGGTGCAGCCGGTCCCATCGATCGTGTTGTCGGAGGTCTCTGCGGCCGCAGTCTCGGCAATGACCCCATCAACAATCCGCACGGTGCACGGCTCGCTGCGTCCGGAACCGGTGAAAACACGAACGTTACTGATGAGAGTTGCGTCGGTCATTTCGTTTCCAATTCGTCTGGCGGCTCGGTTTGTAGATCGCCGACGTGCTCCACGGATTTAGCCTTTGATTTCGTTTTCGACCCGGCTTTTACCTTCGAACCCGTTTTTACCTTCTTCGGGGAACGTTCGGGGTACTCGGTTTCATCGGCAGTTTTGCCCGTTTGAGCGCCAGTTGGGCCCGTTTCAGTGTCGGTTTCGACTGTTCGATTAGCGACTTGGCCCGTGCGATTGTCGCGGAAGGTGGAGGTGACCGGAATGCTAATTCGCCCCGGGCACACCTCGGCCAGAAATCCTTCAAGAGCCTGGGCCAGCCGCACGCTATTGACGCTGTAGATGATTCGGTTCGCCTCCCGCCGCTCGTGCACCAGTCCGGCAGACTTCAGCACCGAAAGGTGGCGAGAGATAGTCGGCCCGGTGCTGGAGAACTGCGCGGCAATCGCTCCCGCCGCTTGCTCCCCCGACGCCAAGTCCTGCAAAATCATCCGGCGGGTCGGATGCGCCAGCGCCGGGAACACCTCAGAAAAGTCATCTCGCATGAGTCCAATCTAGCACAGGTGCTAATTTGCTTAGGTGCTTGATTTAGAGCACTACTGTGACGAAGTTGCTCCCTTCAACGTATCGCTCACTTACGAGAGGCAGAGTACGGGCACTCGCGCCCGATGTCCCCGGCACCTGTCAGGCTGGCCAGATGACCGCCATCCGGGAACCCGCCCTCGCCATTCTGCGCACGCTCGTCGACCGCGACGACGCCGTCTTTCACGACGGGCAGTTCGAGGCGATCGTCACCCTCGTCTCGGGGCGTCGTCGGGCGCTCGTGGTGCAACGTACTGGCTGGGGCAAATCCGCGGTGTATTTTGTCGCCACCCTGCTGCTGCGTCAGCGCGGCGCCGGGCCCACCATCCTCGTATCGCCGCTCTTGGCCCTCATGCGCGACCAGGTGGCCGCGGCCGCCCGTGCCGGGGTGCGAGCGGTCGCCATCAACTCGGCCAACGCCCACGAATGGACGGAGGTACTAAAGCAATTGGCGGCGGATGAGGTCGATGTGCTCTTGGTCTCCCCGGAACGGCTGAACAACCCGAGCTTTCGCGACACCCAATTGCCGACCCTAATCGAGCGTGCCGGCCTTCTCGTTGTCGACGAAGCGCACTGCATCTCCGACTGGGGTCACGATTTTCGCCCCGACTACCGCCGACTCCGCGACCTCATCGCGGCTCTCCCGGTCGGAATTCCGGTTCTGGCAACAACGGCGACGGCCAATAGTCGAGTCGTCGCCGACGTGGCCGAACAACTCGGAACACACGCGGCCTCCGAGACGCACATTCCGGATGCCGGCGTTGTCACCATTCGCGGACCGCTCGCCCGTGCGTCCCTCCGCCTCGGCGTGCTGCGACTACCCACGGTATCCGCCCGCCTCGGCTGGTTGCTCAGCCACCTGGGGGAGCTTCCGGGCAGCGGCATCATCTACGCCCTCACCGTTTCGGGCGCCGAAGATACCGCCCGGTTGCTTCGCGAGGCCGGCCATGAGGTGCACGCGTACACCGGTCGCACCGACACGGCCGAGCGCGAACAGCTCGAGCAGCGCCTAAAAGACAACCAGCTCAAAGCGCTCGTGGCCACCAGTGCCCTTGGGATGGGGTTCGACAAGCCCGACCTCGGCTTTGTGCTGCACCTCGGAGCACCCTCCTCCCCCGTGGCCTACTACCAACAGGTGGGTCGGGCGGGGCGTGCCACCGAGAACGCCGACGTGCTGCTGCTGCCCGGCACCGAAGACGAAGCGATTTGGCAATACTTTGCCACGTCCTCCATGCCGAACGAGCAGAAAGCGCTTGCGGTGATTCGCGAGCTCGACTACGAAAACGGTTCGGCGCTCTCCACCGCGGCGCTGGAGGCCCGGGTCGATCTGCGCCGCACCCCGCTCGAACTGCTGCTGAAAGTGCTCGACGTCGACGGGGCCGTACGACGGGTTTCCGGCGGCTGGGTGTCCACCGGGGTGCCCTGGATCTACGACGGCGAACGCTACGCCCGCATCAGCGCCGCCCGCACCGCCGAGCAGCAGTCAATGATCGGCTACGAGTACACCACCGGTTGCCGCATGGAGTTTCTGCAGCGCGCCCTCGACGACGACACCGCCGTGCCCTGCGGGCGCTGCGACAACTGCGCAGGAGTCTGGTTTCCCAGCGACATTTTTCCGGATGCCTCTGCCACCGCCAGCTCGTCGCTCAACCGTGTCGGCGTGCCGATCGACCCCCGCGCGCAGTGGCCGAGCGCCATGGATCGCCTCAGCGTTCCGATGCGGGGAAACATCGCCCCGGCCGAACGTGCCTCCGCCGGCCGCGCCCTGGCGCGCCTCACCGATCTCGGGTGGGGTGGGGCGCTGCGCGAGCTGTTCGCCCCCGCAACCCCCGATGCGCCGGCATCCGCCGAAATGATCGCCGCCTGCGTGCGGGTGCTTGCCGATTGGGGCTGGGATGAACGGCCGGCCGCGGTGATCGCTGTGCCGTCGCGACGACACCCGCTGCTGATCGAATCGGTGGCGCGCGGATTGGCGATGGCGGGACGACTGCCCTACCTCGGCACCCTATTCACGGTCGACGGTGGCCCAAGCGGGGAACCGGGCGGCAACAGCGCTTACCGGCTGGCTTCGGTGTGGGAGCGTTTTGATCTCGGAGAGATCGAGCTTCCCGCAAGTCAACCCGTACTCCTGGTTGATGATCTGGTCGACAGTCGCTGGACCGTCACCGTGGCCAGCCGGATGCTGCGTCGCGCGGGCGCCTCAGCCGTGTTGCCCTTCGCGCTCGCGGTGCGCGGGTAGCGTTATCCGGCACCTCGACGATCAACGGCACCTCTAAACTCACCAGCATGCTTCTCACAGACATTCCACTGACCACCATCGACGGCGAAACGACTTCGCTCGCCGCCTATACCGGCAAGGTATTGCTCCTCGTGAACGTGGCTTCGCGCTGTGGGCTCACCGAGCAATACGAGACCCTCGAGCAGATGCACAAATCCTACGGCGACCGCGGATTCACCGTACTGGGCTTCCCCAGCAACCAATTTTTGCAAGAGCTCGGCAGCGCCGCAGAAATCAAAGAATTCTGCTCGCTGAGCTACGGCGTGACCTTCCCCATGTTCGACTCCATCGACCTCAACGGCGAGAATCGGCACCCGCTCTACGCCGAATTGACCGCCACGCCGGATGCCGAGGGCGTCGCCGGCGACGTTGAGTGGAACTTTGAAAAATTCGTGATCACTCCGGCGGGCAACGTGCACCGTTTTCGTCCGGAAACTCTTCCCGACGCCGAAGAGATCATCACGCTGATCGAGATGTCCCTGCCGGTGGCGGCGCTTCAAGCCTAGGTTTGGCGGCCGTCGGTCCGGGCGGTCCGGGCACACACCAGCAGCGCAGCAGCCCCTCGTAGGCTGAGAGACATGCTCATCAATGATCTTCCGCTGACCACAATCGACGGTGCCACCACCACTCTCGCGGAGTACTCCGGCAAGGTGCTTCTCATCGTCAATGTCGCTTCCCGCTGCGGTCTGGCCGGGCAGTACACAGCTCTTGAGCAACTGCAAAAAACGTATGGCGATCGTGGATTCACCGTTCTGGGCTTTCCGAGCAACCAATTTTTGCAAGAACTCGGCAGCACCGAGGCGATCAAGGAGTTTTGCTCGCTCAATTACGGGGTGACCTTCCCGATGTTCGACAAGGTCAAGGTGAACGGGCGCGAACAGCATCCGCTCTACGCCGAACTCACCAAAACACCAGATGCCGCCGGCAAGGCCGGTAAAGTCAAGTGGAATTTCGAGAAGTTCGTGATCACCCCCGCCGGTGAAATTCACCGCTTTCGACCGACGACCGCACCTGATGCCCCCGCCATCGTCTCCCTGATCGAAGCGTCACTTCCCCGGGCGGCATCCGCGGCTTAGGACAGATCTTGAACGCTCGGCAACCACACTGTCCTCAAAGCCGAGCGGCGTTATCCCGAGCTGTGCACGCTTTACTCGTTCCCTCCATTCGTCGGCGCGTGCGCTTGAAGGAATTCGAAAACTTCGGTGCTGTCCACCCCCGGAAACACCCCGGTGGGCATCGCGGCGAGCAGCGAACTGTTCATCCGGGCACTCGGGATCGCGCTGCTAGCCCAGCGCCGAGCAAGAGTCTCGGGCGGGGTGCGACAGCAGGCGGCATCCGGGCAGCCTGAGGTAAACCGGTTTTTGGTGTCACGCCCGCGGAACCATTTGACGTGCACAAACGGTGTGCCGACACTGACTGAAAAGCTGCCGTGACTCGTGGCCTGAATGCGGGAGGTGCACCAATAGGTGCCGGTGGGCTTGTCGGTGTACTGGTGATACGGGCTAAAGCGATCCTCCACGTCAAAGACCCGCCGGGCGCTCCAGAACCGACACACGTCCTGGCCCTCGACCGCGCCGAGGGGGTCGGAGGGAAACTGAACGCTGTCGTTTTCATAGGCCTTGGAGATCGCCCCCGTGTCGTGCACCTTGAGAAAGTGAACCGGAATTCCGAGGTGCTCGGTGGCGAGGTTGGTAAATCGGTGTGCCGCGGTCTCGTAGGTCACCGCGAAGGCGTCGCGAAGGTCCTCCACGGAAAGCTCGCGCTTGTCCTTCGCCAGCCGGAGAAAGGTGACGGCGGTTTGTTGCGGAACCATAAGGGCTCCGGCCAAATAGTTGGTTTCGACGCGGTGGCGCAGAAAATCAGCAAAATCTTTGGGCTCGGCATGACCGAGCACCCGGGTGGCCAGCGCCTGCAACAGTGTTGACCGCTGGTCAAATCCGCCCGCCTCAAGCGCCGGAAGATAGACGCGTCCGTTCTCCAAATCGGTGACGCTGCGGGTCGATGCGGGCAGATCCGGAACGTAGTGCAGGGAGAATCCGAGGTGACTGGCTAGATCCGATGCCACCCGCTGAGACAGCGGCCCACCCTCGTGACCGACCGCGGCCAGAAGTTCCTGCGCGGTGGTTTCGAGCTCCGCAAAGTAATTGTTGCGGGCTCGCATGGACCGGCGAAGCTCTGTATTGGCTCGGCGCGCCTCCTCTGGGGTAGCCGCCCGCTCCAGGTGCACCCGTGTCAGCTCATTGTGCAGCCCGAGAATCGTTTCGATGGCCTCGTCGCTCAGGGCTTTTCGCACCGGCAGGGTCGGCAGCCCCAGACGGCTATACAACGGGCCGCGCTGGGCACGCTGCAGGGCGATTTCGAGGGCGGCCCGCTTCGAGGGGGCAGCCGGAGACAGTAACTCTTCGGCGGTTACCCCAAGCGCCCGAGCAAGTTTTTGCAGTTCGCCAAGCTTGAGCTCGCGTTTACCGTTCTCGATTACCGAAAGCTGCGAAGGCGCCCGCCCGATTGCCACGCTCAGGGCGTCCAGGGTGAGGTTTTGATCGGTGCGTAATTGCCGGATGCGGCGGCCGATTGTTAGGGGATCGGTCGCTTCGGCGGGGGGTTCGGCGGGGTCAATCTTCTCGTGCTCGGTCAGGGCGCTGGGCATGAGCACATCCTGCCAGTTCAGAGAAGTTTCACGCAATAGAAAAAAGGTGATTCTTCTGCTGCAGATACGCTGAAAAAAGGAAATTTCTCGACAGAGTGGACGCTGACACCATCTCAACCCATGAGGAGCATGCGAATGACACCCAGGACCTCGCCGAAAAGCAGCTGCGGTACACCGACCGAGTGGGCATCTTCTCGCCGGCATGCGGTTCCCTCGTCGCCAGTATCTGGTGGAACTGTCTAACGTGACGGCGGTCGCCGCAAAGGGCTCAGTTGTCAGGTCACGACCGTCTCGAATTCGTAGTCGTCTTTCGTTAGCCACCGCACGCCTCTGCGGTGGCTAACGAGAAAGCCCAGAACGGGTACCTGCAGTGCGGCAAATTCCCGGGTGAGTCGTCGCGCCCACGCCTTATCGCCCGCGCTGAAGACCGCGTCGGCATAGCGTTCGAGCACGATGATCAGGGATTCGGCTTCCTGAGTATGCAGGGCGTGTTTCATGACCCGGGCAAGATCGGGAACAGAATCGTCGGGGTGGTTCGGCGGGTCACTGAACGGAATGAGCAGTGGTCGCTGACGCCGCTCGCGATCGACAAAAAAGAACCAGAGTTGACGCCGGTAGGCCCGACCAACCAAGGCTGCGACACGCTGTTCGATAAGAACATCGGTGGTGAGCGGGTGGAAGAGGGTGTCC
>JACMPQ010000069.1 GCA_014377425.1 Microbacteriaceae bacterium
GCCAGGTCGTAGCGCTTGGAGTTGAAGAAGAAGTTGTCCAGCAGCGCGCGGGCAGCCTCGGCGGCAACCTGCTCGCCCGGGCGGAGCTTGCGGTAGATGTCCTTGAGGGCTTCTTCCTTGGTGAGGATGTTGTCCTTCTCAAGCGTCAGCTCGATCGAAGCAAATCCCTTGAACTGCTCCAGGATGTCTTCGCTGGTGAGGCCCAAGGCCTTGAGGAACACCGTGACGGACTGCTTGCGCTTGCGGTCGATGCGCACGCCCACCTGGTCGCGCTTGTCGATCTCGAACTCGAGCCAGGCACCGCGGCTCGGGATGATGCGAGCGGAGTAGATGTCCTTGTCGGAGGTCTTCTCCTGCGCGCGGTCGAAATACACACCGGGCGAACGCACGAGCTGGGAAACCACGACACGCTCGGTGCCGTTGATGATGAAGGTTCCCTTCTCGGTCATCAGCGGGAAGTCGCCCATGAACACGGTCTGGGTCTTGATTTCCCCCGTGATGTGGTTCATAAACTCGGCCTCGACGTAAAGAGGCGCGGAGTAGGTCTTTCCGCGTTCCTTGCACTCGTCGATGGTGTACTTCTCCGGCTCGAGCTCCGGCTTGGCGAAGGAGAGCTGCATCGTCTCGTTGGCGTCTTCGATCGGTGAGATCTCCTCGAAGATCTCCTCGAGTCCGCTGCGAGAGGGCAGGTCTTGGCGACCGGAAGCCTGTGCCTCAGCGACACGCTTCTTCCAAAGGTCGTTTCCAACGAGCCAGTCGAAGCTCTCGGTCTGCAAAGCCAGCAGATCGGGAACGGTCAGGTTGTCAGTGATCTTTGCAAACGAAAGTCGGCCAGCCGACCGTCCGTTCTTTAGAGATCCTTGTGATGGTGTGGTGGTTGCGTTGCGCGCAGCAGCCAAGGAAATAACCTCCGGTGGCCTTTAGGCCAGTTACAGTCGGTGTGGTGATTGCGGTGTGGTTCTTGCCCCTCAGAAGTCGCCGGCAAATGAATCTGCACGGGCGAGGCCTACCGCAATATGAAGGCATGGGTGTTCTGGGAGCGCAAAGAACAAGCATAGCCATCGGACACGTGAATTGTCTAGCTTCTGCTTGACCAATTTCACGAATTCGGTTATAAGTCCCAGCGCGGAGTCAGTTTGCGGCCCGGATCGTGACCCGCGCTATCGTCAGGGGTGACCGCAAACCCCTCGACCGTGCTCAAACTCAGCGGCTTTTATGCCGTCATTGAACCGGATCGGTGGATTCCGGGGAGCTTCACGCTGACCGTCGACGGAACCCCGCAGTCGCATGTGAACCTCGATGACCCCACCGAACTGTTTTTCGAATACATCCAGCGGATCGGTCATCTGATTGACCAATTGCTGATGCCGGGCGAGCCGGTGACCGCGGTGCATTTGGGTGCCGGGGCCTTCACCCTGCCGCGCTACATCGAGGCAACCCGCCCCGGGTCCCGCCAGCAGGTGATCGAGTTGGAGAGTGATCTGGTCGACCTGGTGCGTGCGGCCATGCCGTTGCCCCGCAACGCCTCCATCCGGGTGCGCCACGGCGACGCCCGTGCGGTAGTGGAAAAGCTCCCGCCGGGGCTTCGCTCGGCAGCCGACCTCGTGGTGGTCGACGTCTTCTCCGGTGCCCGCACTCCGGCGCACGTCACCAGCCTGGAGTTTTACACCGATACCGTGACCCTGTTGAAGCCCGCGGGGGTTGTAGCGGTGAACGTGGCCGACGGACCGGGGTTGGCCTTTGCCCGCGGCCAGGCGGCCACCCTGAAGGCCGCGCTCGGCCACGTGGCGGCGCTGGCCGAAACCCAAATTCTGAAAGGACGCCGTTTCGGCAACGTGGTTTTGGTCGGCTCACCCGAACCGCTGCCGTTGGACTGGATGCCGCGCCTGCTCGCCGGCGGGCCGCATCCCTCTAAGGTGATCGCCGGTCGCGAACTCACCGACTGGATTGCCGGAGCGCCAATCGTGACCGACGCCACCGCCATCCAATCCCCACCTCCCGCTAAAAGTATTTTTCAAACCCGCGGGGTCTGAGAGAAACATCCACCACAATCGGATGACTCGCAGCCCCGGTCGGCACCCGAAGTATCGGGGGCCCGGTTACTCTCGTAAGAATGATGAACAACACTCTGCGCGAGCCCGCCGACGAAGCCGCAGCTCTGGCGCGGCTGGAGCAGCTGGGAACCGCGCGGAACACCACCGCGGTTGCCGAACGGGCCGAACTGCTGCGGGTGCTGGGCCGCCTCGACGAGGCTCTGGCGATGGCCGAGGAAAGCTACCGGCTGGCATTTTTCACCGGGGATCGCGAGTTTGTGGTCTCCACCCGCTTGAGCCGGGCGCGCGTGCTGCACGACCGCGGCACGCTTGCGCGGGCACTCACCGAGGTGTCGGCCTGCCGCCAATCCGCACGCACCGAAGGCTGGGGCGAGCTGGAAGCCACAAGCCTGTATCAGCAGGCCAGCATTTTGGTGGATTTGACCCGCTACGCGGAGGCCCAGACCGCCCTCACCGATTTGATTGAGCTCAAAACAGCGCAGCGTGCTCCTCACGAGCAGCTCACCGCCTTGAGCGCGGCCCTGGAAATGGTGATGCGGCGCATTCTTGTTGAGCCGTCGCCGGAAGCATCCGCCTCGCAGGGCGACCCCGGGGCCGTTTAGCGCGAATGGCTGAGCTCGACCGCGTGCGCCAGTGGGCTGTAGCCCTCATCGCCCTGCACCTCGACAGCTCGTGGAGTTTTGCCTTCGACGCCGCCAAGACCCGGGCCGGCCTCTGCAACTACACCCACCATCGCATTACCGTTTCCCGGCATCTGGCTGCTCGATTCGACGACGACGAGATTCATCAGGTGCTGTTACACGAGGTGGCGCACGCGATGGCCGGATCTCGAGCCGCGCACGGACCGCGCTGGCGAGCCGTTGCGAGCGAACTCGGCTATGTCGGAACCCGCCTGCACGACGGTGCGATCGCCAGCGAATTAGCCCCCTGGGTGGGAGCTTGCGTGGGCGGCCACCTGCACTACCGCTACCGCAGACCCACGCGTGTGCTGGCCTGCGGCAAATGCTCTCGCAACTTCGACAGTGCGCACGTGATCCGCTGGGAGCGGCGCACGCTGCCCAGCTAACCAAGGCGCGCGCGACCGCTTCTCCCGAGACCGCTTCTCCCTAGACCGCGACCAGCACGATCGCCGAACCCTGGCCGCCACCGCCGCAGATGCCGGCAGCCCCGAGCGAGCCCGAACCGAGCGCCTCCAGACGCCGCGCCAGGTGCCCGACAATCCGCGCGCCCGACGCTCCAATCGGATGCCCGAGCGCAATCGCCCCGCCGTTGGCGTTCACGATGCTCTCGTCGACGCCCAACACCCGAGTGGAGTGCACCCCCACCGAGGCGAAAGCCTCATTGATTTCCACCGCCACCAAATCGGAGGCCGAGAAGTCGGTTTTGGTCAGTGCCGCCGCGATGGCATTCGCGGGCTGAGCGTGCAGCGAAACATCCGGTCCGGCAACAAAAGCGTGCGACACCACCCGGGCGATACCCCGGATGCCCCGGGCCGCAGCCGCCTCCGCGCTCATCAGCACCACGGCGGCAGCGCCATCGGTGAGCTGAGAAGAGTTACCCGCGGTAACCGTTCCGCCGGCGCCGAAGGCCGGGCGCAGCGTGGCCAGGGTCTCGGTTGTAGTACCTGCGCGCAGACCGTCGTCGACGCTGACCACCACGTCGCCGCGGCGCCCGGCGATCGTGAACGGCGCGATTTCCCCGGCCAGAAAGTCGGTTGCGGCGGCGAGCCGGGCGTGCGAGGCGGCGGCGAAGGCATCCTGCTCGTCGCGCAAAATGCCCAGCGGCGCATTGCGTTCCTCGGTGGAGGAGCCCATCGAGCGCTGTTCGAAGGCGTCGGTGAGTCCGTCGTGTTCCAGGGTGTCGAGCAATTCGATGGCGCCGTACTTCTTGCCAGCGCGCCCGCCGACCATCGCGTGCGGGGCCAGCGACATCGACTCCTGGCCGACCGCCACCACAATGTCGACCTCGCCCGCGGCAATCAGCCGAACCCCTGCCACGATCGCCTCGGTGCCCGACAGGCACACGGCGTTGAGCGTGATGGCCGGCACGGTGAGCGGGATGCCCGCGGCCACCGCCGACTGGCGGGCGGGGTTTTGACCGGCGCCGCCCTGCAGCACCTGGCCGGCGATGACGTGCTGTACGGCATCCGGGGAAATTCCTGCCTGCTTGAGGGCCGCCGCAATGGCATGACCCCCCAATTCGGTTGCCGGGAGGGCGGCAAAGGAGCCGTTGAATTTCACGAAGGGCGTGCGGGCGTAGCCGACGATCAGTGCGGTCGGGTGCAGTGCGGTCATTTGGCGGTGCTTTCGGCGAGGATTTTGGATGCTGCGGCGGTTTCGGCAGGCACAGCGGTTTCGGCAGGGTCGGTTCTTTCTTCAGGCGCAGCGGTTTCGGCAGGCGCGGCGGTTTCGACAGGCGCAGCCTCGACCAGAGCAACAGGAACCAGATCGACGGTGAAAGGTGCGGTGTTTGCTTCGAGCTCGGCGAGGGTGACCCCCGGCGCCATTTGGCGAAGCACGAGCCCGTTCTGGGTGACATCGAACACGGCCAGGTCGCTGATGATGCGCTGCACCACCGCCGCACCGGTGAGCGGCAGCGTGCACTCGGGCACGATCTTGGCGCTGCCGTCTTTGGCCACGTGTTCGGTCACCACGATTACGCGCGGGGTGCCGGCGACCAGATCCATCGCTCCCCCCATGCCCTTCACCAGTTTCCCGGGAATGGTCCAGTTGGCAAGGTCGCCGCGGGCCGAAACCTGCAGTGCGCCGAGGATAGCGATTTGCACGTGCCCGCCGCGAATCATCGCAAACGACGCCGCAGAATCAAAATAGCTGCCGCCTTCAAGCAACGTCACGGTCTGCTTGCCCGCGTTGATCAGGTCGGCGTCTTCCTCCCCTTCAAAGGGGAACGGCCCCATGCCGAGCAGCCCATTCTCGCTCTGCAGGGTCACACTCACCCCGGGTGGCAGATGGTTAGCCACGAGCGTGGGTATTCCGATACCGAGGTTCACATATTCGCCGTCGTTGAGCTCGGTTGCCGCAATCGCGGCCATTTCGTCGCGGGTCCACGTCATTGTTAGATCCTTTCGGTCGGGGTGTGATGGTGGTTCACGGATGCCTCCGTTTAAGCGTGGACGGGTGCGATCTCTCGCGCGCTAACGGTGCGCTGCTCGATGTCTTTCACCCGATCGCTCGCCGCCACGAGCCGCTGCACGTAAATACCCGGGGTCACGATGTGGTCGGGGGCGAGAAACCCGGTCGAGAGAATGTGTTCGGCCTCGACGATCGTGATGCGACCCGCGGTGGCCACCACCGGGTTGAAATTGCGGGCGGTGTGGCGATAAACGAGGTTACCGGCGGCATCCGCTTGGTAGGCGTGTACGAGGGCGAGGTCGGTGACAATGCCGCGCTCCAGAATGTGCAGGTGTCCGTCGAACTCCTCGTGCGCTTTGCCCTCGGCGATCGGGGTGCCCACTCCGGTTCGGGTAAAGAAGCCGGCGATTCCGGCCCCACCTGCTCGCAGTCGTTCGGCGAGCGTGCCCTGCGGCACGAACTCCACCTCCAACTCGCCGTCGAGAAATTGACGCGCGAACAACTTGTTTTCGCCCACATAGGAGGCAATCACTTTGCTCACCTGACGGTTCTCCAGCAGCAGGCCCAAGCCCTTGCCGTCGACGCCCATGTTGTTGGAGACGATGGTGAGGTCTGTGGCGCCCGAGTCGCGGAGCGCTTCAATCAGGTCGGTGGGGTTGCCGCTGAGGCCGAAGCCTCCCACTGCAATGGTGGCCCCGTCGTGAATCACGTCGAGGATAGTTTCGGCGGCGTTCGAAAAAACCGTTGGCATGAAGACTCCCTGTATGCAGCGTGAATGCGTGCCCTACGACCCCGCGCAGCACCCCCAATCCTCCCACCGCCGCCGCCGCTTGCCGATAGCCAAATGCGCAGAGGCAGACGCCGAAAAGCGCAGAGCGCCGACCCCGGGAGAGACGTAGCTGCGCTTTGCTCCGAGCAGATAAAAACGAAGCCGAATCGCGGAGAGAGCAAATGGCACAGCGACTGAGAATTACCGGACCGGAAATCCCCGGGGCGATTAGTTCAGCAGTCACGCCACGCGACCCGCCCC
>JACMPQ010000070.1 GCA_014377425.1 Microbacteriaceae bacterium
CCCGGCCGGTTGCCACGATCGCCAGCAGGGCCTGCGGGCCGGGGCGGGCGTCGAGAAGGCCGGCCAAGAGAGGCGCACGGAGACCGTCAATGAGCGAGAAATCAGCGCTCAAGGTAGCGTATTTGATGGCGTTATCGAAGGTGCGGGCGCGCGAAAGTGCCGGGATTAGGCCTTGAAGGGTCACCGGTAAATTCTACGCTGGGGTACCCAGAGGGAAGGTGCGCGACCGCAGTGCTGGGAGTTGCGCCGGGTGTGTGGGCTACGACGCGGTATGGCTACGACGCGGTATGGAACTTGAGCTGCGCGGCGGTGAGGCCGGCGTTGGCAACGAGCTCGACGGCATCCGCCGCATCGGCTACGAGGTTCGGCAGCGTCGGGCGTTCGGTGGAGGAGAAGTCGCGCAACACGAAATCGGCGGCGGCCTGACGACCGGGCGGGCGGCCAATACCCACGCGCACGCGCACGAAATCGGCGGTGCCGGTGGCCGAGATGATGTCGCGAATACCGTTGTGGCCGCCATGGCCGCCGGTGGCTTTGAGCCGCACCGCGTCGAACGGGATGTCGAGTTCGTCGTGCACCACGATGAGCCGGGTGGGTGGCAGGTCGAAGTATTTCAGCAGTGCCGCGGTCGGCCCGCCGGACAGGTTCATGAAGCTGTTCGGCTTGGCGAGAATATAGCGGTCTGCGCCGATGCGCCCCTCGGCGACCGTGGCGTTACTTTTGTGACTCTTGAAACGCGCCGATGCCCTGAGGGCGAGCTCGGCGACGACCATCTGACCAACGTTGTGACGGTTGCTGGCGTAGTCGGGCCCGGGGTTGCCGAGCCCGACTACCAGCCACTGCGAACCACCGGTGTCGGCGTTCACTGTTTCTGTGGTGCGAACGTCAGTGGTGCGTGTGTCATTCTTGCGAAAGAGGAAAAAAATTACTCGGCTACGGCGGCTTCGGTGTCTTCGGTGTCTTCGTTGAGGTCAACCGGCACGATCACGTTGATCACGAGGGTGTCGGCATCGGTGATCAGCGAGGCACCGGCCGGGAGCTCGAGGTCTTTCGCGAAGATCTGGGTGCCCTCAACGAGGCCCTCTACGCTCACGATGATGCGCTCCGGAATGTTGGTGGCGTCGGCCTCAACTGAGATGGTGTTGGCGTCGAGCATCGCGACGGTTCCGGAGAACGGCTCGCCCTCAACTGTGACGTTGACGTCGACGACGACCTTTTCACCCTTGCGGATGACGATGAGGTCGATGTGCTCGATGATCTGGCGAACCGGGTCCTTCTGGACATCCTTCACCAGGGCCAGCTGGTTCTCGCCGGCGATGTCAAGCTCGAGCACCGCGTTGGACTTGCGCAGGATGAGCGCGATCTCGTGACCTGGGAGGGAGAGGTGCACCGGGGTGGTGCCGTGGCCGTAGAGTACGGCCGGGATCTTGCCGAGCACGCGCAGTTTGCGGGCGGCACCCTTGCCGAAGTTTTCGCGCAGTTCAGCGGCGATCTTGTTGTCGGTCTTGACAGCTTTTTTCTCAGCCATGATGGTCTCCTCATGCAGGCGGTGCCCACGGTTATGATTGTCAACTCGAACGCATGTCAGCGTGAGGATAAGCCGTGTGACTCACCACCGCGTCGATCACGGATACCTACCACCACCGAATTGTCGGTGGCCCGGGCATCCCTCGCCGAAGTACCGCCCTAGTTTACACGGCAGGCAGCCGCTGCAGAACGACGGCCGCGAACACGCAAACCGCCCGGCACCGGCTGCGCGAAGGCATCCGGAACCGGGCGGTTGGATATGTTACGGGTGTTACTGGACGACGTCGGCGAGCTTAGATTGCTGGCTGGCACCGGGAAAACTCGGAACGAGGGCTGCTTCAATACGGTCGGCGAGCGTCGCATCGACGTTGCGCCAGTACTGCAGCACGCGAACGAGAAGCTCCGGGATGGTGACCTTCGAGACGTGACCGGCAATGTTGGAGACCAAGCGTGCGCGCTGTTCGTCGTCCATGATCTCGCGCACGAGGCGGCCAGCCTGGCCGAAGTCATCATCCTCAGCGTGAAGCACGGAGGCCGAGCGGATCAGCTCACCGTCGCTCTCCCAGCCGTGGCCCTCGGCGGCGCGAACGGGGTCGGCGTGCGGTCCACCGAACGAGTTCGGTGCGTACACCGGCACGTCGGGCGAGTTGAAGCCGTGGCGCATGGCGCCGTCCTTGGAGTAGGTGTTGACCGGCGACTTCGGCTGGTTGACCGGAATCTGCTGATAGTTGGTGCCCTGACGGTAGCGGTGCGCGTCGGCGTAGCTGAAGATGCGCGCGAGCAGCATCTTGTCGGGGCTGGCCGCGATTCCGGGCACGAAGTTCGAGGGCTCGAAGGCAGCCTGCTCGATCTGCGCGAAGTAGTTGTCCGGGTTGCGGTCGAGGGTCATCGTTCCGACCTCGATCAGCGGGTAGTCGGCATGCGGCCAGACCTTGGTGAGGTCGAACGGGTTGAACCGATAGTCGGCGGCATCCGAATAGGGCATGATCTGCACCGAGAGGGTCCAAGACGGGAACTCGCCGCGGGTGATCGCCTCGGAGAGGTCGCGGATGTGGAAGTCGGCGTCCTGGCCGGCGATGGTGTCGGCCTGCGCCTGGGTGAGGATTTCCTTTCCCTGGTCTGAGGTGAAGTGGTACTTGACCCAAAAACGCTCACCGGCGGCGTTGATCCACTGGTAGGTGTGCGAGCCAAAGCCGTCCATTTTGCGCCACGACGCCGGAAGACCGCGGTCACCCATGAGCCAGGTGACCTGGTGTGCGGTCTCCGGGGTCAGGGTCCAGAAGTCCCACTGCATGTTGTGGTCGCGAAGGTGGGTACCAGGAAGTCGCTTCTGCGAGTGGATGAAGTCGGGAAACTTGATGCCGTCGCGAATAAAGAACACCGGGGTGTTGTTGCCTACGAGGTCGTAGTTGCCCTCATCGGTGTAGAACTTGAGCGCGAAGCCGCGCGGGTCGCGCCACGTGTCGGGGCTGCCCTGCTCGCCGGCGACGGTGGAGAAACGCGCAAGCATTTCGACCTTTGCGCCGGGCTGGAAGAGGCTGGCGCGGGTGTAGGCACTGACATCTTTGGTCGTGACGAAGGTACCGAAGGCACCACCGCCCTTGGCGTGCACAATGCGCTCCGGAACCTTCTCGCGGTTGAACTGCGCGAGCTTCTCAATGAGGTAGTGATCGTGAAGCGGGATGACGCCGTTATTGCCCGCGGTCTGGGAGTGACCGTCGCTGGCAACGGGCGCTCCCGAGTTGGTGGTCGTGAAATCTGTGTCAGACACGGTTCTCCTCTGGTGGTTCGTTGGACGAGGAGGCACAGCTCGTGCAGCGCCCCCAAAAAATGATTTCCGCGCTGGTCGCGACAAAGCCCTCGGTGTTCGACGGCGTAAGACACGGCGCGTGGCCCACGGCACAGTCCACGTCGGCGACCAATCCACAGCCGGTGCAGACCAGGTGGTGGTGGTTATCCCCCACGCGGCGTTCGTAGCGGGCGGGGGAACCTGCCGGTTCGATGCGACGGATGATCGCGGCATCCGTCAACGCACCCAGAACCCCGTAGACGGCCTGCAGCGACGTTCCCGGAAGTGCCGGATGCACCGCTGCGAAGATCTGGTCGGCGGTGACGTGCGACATCGAGTCGAGCGCGTGTAGCACCGCGGTGCGGGGGGCCGTGACCTTGAGGCCGGCGGCGCGCAGAGTGCTGGCGATGTCGGTAACTCGGGTCGTTGGCACTCCCCAACCTTAGTGGCATCTTGAATCACTCAAAACAACTATTGACTTTTGTTCACTATAGCGAAGGTCATGTGACAGACGCGCTTCGTGCACGCCGCCGGCGGGACCGAGGCAAACTTCCTTAACCGTCTACGCTCGAAAGGTCACCAACGGGAGGACCCCCATGAACAACACCGCACCGGCAACAGCCCAGACCGACGCCTCACAGGCCACGGCACCCTCAGAGGCATCCGCAAATATCGGCGTGGTGGGGCTCGCGGTGATGGGCTCAAACCTTGCCCGCAACCTGGCCAGCCGCGCGGGCAACACCGTGGCCGTGTACAACCGCTCCGCCGAGCGCACCGAAC
>JACMPQ010000071.1 GCA_014377425.1 Microbacteriaceae bacterium
TAGCCCAGCACCACTTAGCCCAGCACCACCCCGCCCAGCACCACCCCGCCCCGCATTATCCCGCCCCGCATTATCCCGCCCCGCACCATCTGGCCCAGCGGTCTGCGCGGATGCGTTCCGCGGGGTGGATGTCGGCACTTCGGTCATAGTTCTGATTCGGAACCAAGGTGGTTTGCGACAGGATGACGGTGTGAGACTTCTGATGCCGAGCCTAACGCCCGCTCGAACTCGCCTGATTATTGCCCTCGTGGTCATGGTGCTGGTGGCGAGTGCGGCGCTTACCGGCTTCTCCGTTGGCGCTCTGCCGATCTTCAACGACAAAACCGGCCGGCTCGAACCCCTCGTTGTGATCACGGTGGTGCTCTGGGCGTTGTTTGCCCTGAGTCTGGTGCTGCTTCGCCGGGTGCCTGCCCGCGCCGTGATCGCAGTCGTTCTCTTCGGTTCGCTGGCGATCGGGGCGGCGGCTCTCGCCGGCCCGCCGAACACGAGCACCGACTCAGCCCGCTACGCCTGGGATGGCATCGTGCAAAACGCCGGCGTCTCGCCCTACCGCTACGTCCCGGCGGATCCCGCGCTGGCGTCGCTTCGACCGGAATGGTTGTTTCCCGCCGCCATCAATGGAAAATGCCCACCGGCGCCGTTCTACCCGTTCACCGAGCCAGCAAGCGGCACGGGCACGGGCACAAGCCCGACTTCCACCCCACCCCTCTGCACCGCCATCAACCGGGTCACCGTCCCCACGATCTACCCACCCACCAGCGAGCTGTACTTCGCCGCCGTGCGTTTCTTCGCCGGCGACACCCCGGGCTTTTGGCCACTGCAACTGGCAGGTCTCGTGATCAGCCTCGGCATCACCGGGATCCTGCTCCTGGCCCTGCGCCGCCGCAAACTCGACCCGCGCTGGGCCGCGCTCTGGGGGTGGAGCCCATTGGCCGCCACCGAGGCGGTCACCAATTCTCACGTCGACGTCCTCGGCGGGCTGCTCGTGCTGGTGGCAACGCTTCTGGTCACTACCGGCAGGCCGTGGCGCGGTGGGATCGCTCTCGGAGCGGCGATCGCGGTGAAGCTGATTCCGGTGATTGCAGCTCCCGCTCTGCTGCGCCGGAATCCGGTTGCCGTCATCGTCGGTTCGATCGCCACCTTTGGCCTGCTCTATGTGCCCTACGTACTCAGCACCGGGGTGAAGGTGATCGGCTATCTGCCCGGCTACCTCAGCGAGGAAGGCTACGACAACGGCACCCGTTTTATTTTGCTGTCACTGTTCGCCCCCGGCACTGCCGCACTCGTCATTGCGGCGCTGCTGATCGCCCTCACCGCGGTGCTGGTGTGGTGGAAATGCCATGACCCGTGGCTGGGCCTGCTCATTATGATCGGCGTCACCCTCCTGATTGTGACTCCGCGCTACCCCTGGTACGCACTCCTGCTTGGGCCGATCATCGCCATGACCGGACGTTGGGAATGGCTCACCGTTCCGCTTGCCCTCACCTCACGCTTTCTCGTGCCCTCACTGTTACTCGGGCGACTGGCGGCAGCAGCATCCATAATCACCATTCTTTGGCTCTCCTGGCGTCGCCTACAGCCGGATGCCCGCGCTCGCCTCACCCGCGCTCACCTCACCCGTACTCGCCTCATCCGTACGCGCCTCATCCGTACGCGCCTCATCCGTAAATTCGGCGTCATCACGCGGCTCTCACCGCAGAGACGGCGCTCTGGGCCTAATATTGACGCATGACCGCAACCACACTTCGCGTTAGTGAAGCCGCAGCCCTGATCGGCGTGAGCGACGACACCATCCGCCGCTGGGCCGATAACGGCCGCCTCGAACTCACCAAGGCACCGAACGGCCGACTTACCGTCGACGGCGTGCAGCTCGCCGCTCTGGCCCAAGAGCTGGCCGCCGAAGCCCCATCCACGGCCCCATCCACCACATCCACCCGCAACCGGCTCACCGGCATCATCACCAAAATCACCCGCGACACCGTGATGGCGCAGGTCGAGCTTCAGGCCGGCCCGTTCCGACTGGTTTCGCTCATCAGCCGCGAAGCACTCGACGAACTCGGCCTCGAGGTCGGAACCGTTGCCGCCGCCACCGTCAAAGCCACCTCCGTAGGAATCTCGCTGTGAGGCGCGCGCTGGTGGGGTTGTCGTCCCGGTCACAAAAATTACGCCGCCTGCCCGGCAGCGTGCTCTCGATGGTGCTGTTGCCCGTTGTGCTCGTTGCCCTCGTGGGCTGCAGCGCCGCAGCATCCGCGCCCGAATCGTCCGTCAAAAACACCGAGGCAAGCGCCGACCCCAGCTCAAACCCCGCTCTCAGCGGAACCATCGTGGTGGATGCCGCAGCCTCACTCACCGGCAGCTTCACCGCAATCGCGAGCGCCTTCAAAGCGTTGCACCCGGATGTCACCGTGACCCTCAACTTTGGCTCGAGCGCCGCGCTCGCCAGCGCAATTGTCGCTGGGGCTCCGGTTGACGTGTTTGCTGCGGCGAGCGCCACCACCATGGCCACGGTCACCACCGCTGGCCTTACGGCAACCCCGCCGAAGGTATTCGCCCGCAATTCACTGGAAATTGCCGTGCCCCCGGGCAATCCTGGAAAAGTTTCCGGCATCCGCGACTTTGGCGATTCCGCCAAAAAGATCGCGCTCTGCGCCCCGCAGGTTCCGTGCGGTGCCGCCGCGGCCATCGCGTTCGCTGCCGCCGGGGTCACCCCCGCCCCCTCCACCCTCGAACAGGATGTCAAGGCCGCCCTCACCAAAGTTCAGTTGGGCGAAGTGGATGCCGCGATGGTGTACCGCACCGATGTGATCGCCGCGGGCAGCAAGGTGATCGGAATCGAGTTTGCCGAGTCGGCCAAGGCCGTCACCAGCTACCCGATCGCGCCCGTCACCAAGAGAGCGAACTCCGCGAGCGCCGCGGCCTTCGCCGCATTCGTGCTCACTCCGGCCGCGCAGACGATTCTCGCCAATGCGGGTTTCCAAGCACCCTAGCCGGGTCGGCACCCGAGTCCGTTTTGCGGTCTCGGGGCCAGAGGATCACGGCGTCGGTCTCCCGGGGGTCCTCTGGCTGCCCGCGATCCTTGCGCTCGCT
This sequence comes from Microbacteriaceae bacterium, assembly GCA_014377425.1. Taxonomy (GTDB): domain Bacteria; phylum Actinomycetota; class Actinomycetes; order Actinomycetales; family Microbacteriaceae; genus Marisediminicola. The sequence goes on from JACMPQ010000071.1 coordinate 3,088, forward strand.
TTTTTGGCGTTGCCACTGGTCGCGCTAATCACCCGGGTGCCGTGGGCAACGCTGCCCACCCTTCTCGCCGCCCCCGAAATTGGTACCGCGCTCGGGCTGTCCCTGTTGAGCGCGTCGCTTGCCACACTGCTCAGCCTGATCTTTGGCATCCCGCTCGCCTGGTTCCTGGCACGATCCGGTCGCTGGCCACCGGCGGTGCGTCGCCTGTTGCGCGCGGTGGTCACCGTGCCGCTCGTGCTGCCCCCGGTGGTGGGCGGGGTGGCACTGTTGTTGCTGCTCGGCCGCCGTGGTCTCATCGGGCAGTACCTCAACGCGTGGTTTGGCCTGCAGCTGCCCTTTAGCACCGCCGCGGTCGTGATCGCCGAAACCTTCGTGGCAATGCCCTTTCTCGTGCTCGCGGTGGAGGGTGCCCTGCGGGGAGCGGATCGCCGCTTCGAGCAGGCCGCGGCCACCCTCGGCGCCTCCCGCTGGTACATTTTTCGCCGCATCACGCTTCCGCTGATCGCCCCCGGTGTTACCGCCGGGGCAGTGCTCTGCTTCGCCCGAGCCCTCGGGGAGTTCGGGGCAACGATCACCTTCGCCGGCAATTTTCCCGGCACCACGCAGACGATGCCGCTCGCCGCCTATCTGGCGCTGGAAACCAACCCAGATGCCGCCTACGTGATCTCGCTCGTGCTGCTGGCGGTCGCCATCACCGTGCTGTTTTCGCTGCGTGAGCGATGGATCCGCGGGGTCAGCGCATGACCGGCACCGAACCAACCAGCACCGAACCAACCGGCCACACCGGGCTGCGCGCTCGATTCCGCGTGGACCGCCCGGGTTTCTCGCTCGATCTCAATCTGCGCGTTTTTCCCGGCACCGTCACGGCGATCGTCGGGCCAAACGGCGCGGGCAAATCCACCGCCCTGCGAGTTCTGGCCGGGTTAGTGCTCCCCGCCACCGCCCGGGTGAGCCTCAACGGTCGAGTGCTTGAAGATTCGGCCACCGGTGTCTGGAGGCCTCCGGCCGACCGCGAAATTGGGGTGGTGTTTCAGGATTACCTGTTGTTTCCGCACCTTACCGCTCGCGACAATGTCGCCTTCGGCTTGCGCGCCCGCGGCACGCCAAAAGCCCGTGCCGCTCAGCTGGCCGAAGACTGGCTTGACCGCCTCGGTATCGGCCACCGCTCCGATGCCCTGCCACGGCAACTTTCCGGCGGGCAAGCTCAGCGAGTCGCTCTCGCTCGCGCGCTCATACTCGAACCCAAGCTGCTGCTGCTGGATGAACCGCTCGCTGCCATCGATGCCGAGCTGCGGGTAGCGGTGCGCGCACAGCTTGCCGAGTCATTACACGACTTTGGCGGTGCCACCGTGCTGGTTACCCACGATCCGATCGATGCGATGCTGCTCGCCGACGAGCTGATCGTGCTCGAGAGCGGCCGCATCACCCAGCTGGGCAGCCCGCTCGCGGTCGCCGCTACGCCCGCCACCGACTATGTGGCCCGTCTGGTGGGGTTGAACCTGCTGCGCCGGGCATCCGGAACCGTCACCTTCGCTCCCCCGGAGTGCCGTCTTAGTCGAAGTCAGCCGGATGACTCCGCGGCCGTCGCTTGCACGGTGCGCGGCGTGGAGCAACTCGGCGGCCGGCTGCGAGTGCACCTCGCCACGATGGACACGTCGGGGTCAGTCGGTTATGACGCACACCCGAATGACCCGGCCCCCCCGGGCCAGTTACTCATCGCCGAAGTTTCTTTGCAAAGTCTTTTTGAGCTACGACCCGTAGCTCCCGGACCAGACACATCCGCCGCATTCGCCAAGGCAGGCTTATTGGCTACCGGGCAGCCGGTGTGGCTATCAACGAACTATCCCGACGGGGATAAATCAGAATCTCGCGAATCATGACCGGCCTGATGACGAAGAAACTTTGTGTCAATTTTCGACCAACTAACCGAGCCGACAGATCAAAAATTCTGATTGCTCGGAAGAAATCATCACGGTTAACGTAGTTATTCCCCAGGGCCGGATGCACGCCGCTAAAACTGATTTAAATTCATTAACAGAGTAAAACCGCTTTTGCCGGCTAATTCACAGGGTAGTTCTGGCGGGCGCTAACCTGCGAATAACCTCCCGGCCGCGACACTACCTCCTTGCCCGCCATCGCCTGTCCCGACCGATGCGCAGTGATTCCCTCCAATTGAAAGCGGCTTTCTCTCACCATGTTCAAGACCTTTAAGAAATTGGCTATCGCCGCTACCGTTTGCGCGGTCGGCGCTACCCTGCTGGTGGCCCCGGCTGCGTCAGCGTTCGTTACCGAAATGCCCTCCACTATTTTCGTCGGAAAATATCCGGGCTCGGTAGCTTTCAGTCCGAATGGCGCGGTCGCCTATGTCGCCAACTTCGACGACAACACGGTCTCCGTAATTGACGTCGCGACCGGAACCACTCGCACCCCCATTCGCGTAGGCACGAATCCAACGTCGGTGGCGTTCAATCCGAGTGGAACAACGGCGTACGTAACGAACGGCAGCAGCAGCTCGGTATCAGTCATCAACGTATCCGACGGTACTACCCGCGCGTCCATAGCTGTCGGCATCAGCCCGCAATCAGTGTCGTTCAGCCCCAATGGAACGACTGCTTACGTTGCCAACTTTCGAAGCAATTCGGTAACCGTCATCAATGTCGCCGACGGCTCCGTTCGCAGCCAGATCAAGGTCGGCAGCTCCCCGTTCTCGGTGGCCTTCAACCCCAGCGGAACAACGGCCTATGTGACAAACCGGGGCGACGATACCGTATCCACGATCGACGTCGCACACGGCGTCGCCCAGGGCCTCATTCGCGTCGGAGTGAAGCCAAGCGGGGTTGCCTTTAGCCCCAACGGCAAGCTGGCCTATGTCACGAATAGCGGCGACGGTACCGTTTCCGTGATCAACGTAGCCAAGGGCACCACCGGAAAATCCATCAAGGTCGGACTTACCCCGCAGACAGTTGCTTTTAGCCCGAACGGCTCTTCTGCACTCGTCGCTAATTTTGGCGACGGAACCATTTCGAGCATCAACACTGCCAACGGCTCAACGCGCGCTCCGATTAAAACCGGAAATGGCCCATTCACGGTCGCTATCAGCCCGCGCGGCAAAATCGCCTACGTCACAAACACCAAGGACAACACGGTCTCGGTAATACCGTGCCCGTAACAATCAGCGCCCCGTAATTCATTACGGGACTGCCAAGTCGCGTCGAATCTCCGTCCAACCGCGAGCGCTCCTGACCGCGAATTTTACGGGCGCCCACCGCGCGCTGAGGCTGGATCGACTTGCTATCAAAGCAGTTGATCCAGCCTCATTTCTGTGTCACAGCGGCTCCCATGAGCTACGCCCCCCTCGGAACATCCGAAGTCGCGTGCCGACGAGTGGTTTGACCGTCTGGGTATCTGTCACCGCCCTGCCGCGGCAACTTTCCGGCGGGAAAGCCCAGCGCAGGCTCGCTGGCGCA
>JACMPQ010000012.1 GCA_014377425.1 Microbacteriaceae bacterium
ATGTTGAATCCACCGACCGCGTAGCCGCCACGCTGCGCCCGCTCGATCATTGCCATGGGGTTTACTTTTCGCACGGATCTTTCTCTTTTCGTACTCGGGTCGCTCTGCAATGAGCGACGGCGTCGGTTGTTCAGTAAAAGTTGTTCGGTAAAAGTTGTTCGGTAAAAGTGCTGGGTAAAAGTGCTGGGTAAAAGTGCTGGGTAAAAGTGCTGGGTTCTTAAGCGCGGGGGCGAATTGACCGGGCCCCGGCAACCGCCTGGCTCCAACCGTCGTAGAGCGAATCCCGCTGATCCGCCGACATCTTCGGCTCGAAAACGCGCTCAAGCTGCCACGACTCGTGCAGATCGGAGACTCCGTTCCACAACCCAATGGCCGCTCCCGCCATTCGGGCTGCCCCGAGCGCCGTGCGTTCCAAACCGTGCGGACGTTCAACCGGGATTCCCAAAAGATCCGCCTGAAACTGGCAGAGGAAGTCGTTGCCGATGGCGCCGCCATCCACTTTGAGGCTCGGCACGGCTATTCCGCCGCGAATCAGCGCGTCAACGTTGTCGCGGGTTTGATAGGCCATCGCCTCAAGTCCGGCGCGCACCACGTGGGCGGCACCCGTATCCAGCGTGAGCCCCACGATCGCGCCGCGAACCTGACGATCCCAGTAGGGGTCGCAGAGGCCTGCAAAGGCGGGAACAAAGTACACCCCGCCGTTATCGGCAATGGATCCGGCAATTTTGCCGCTGTCATGAATGGAGTCGATCATGCCCATGTTGTCGCGCAGCCAGTGCAGGGTTTGACCGCAGTGGAACACCACGCCCTCCGCCTCAAACGCGGTGTTGTCACCGATCTTCCAAGCGATACTGCTGGTCATGCCGTCGATGATTACCGGCTCGGTGCCCACGTTCACCGTGAGCACTCCGGCGGTGCCGTAGGTGTTTTTGGCGGCACCCTGATCGAGGCAGGCCTGACCGTAGAGTCCGGCCTGCTGGTCGCCCAGCATCGACATGATCGGGATGTCGACCTCGCGCCCCCGGGGCAGAAGCGAGGAATCCAACAAGCCGAAGTGCGCGTTAGACGCCACCACCTCGGGAAGCAGTTCCATCGGGATGCCGTATCGGGCGCACAGTTCGCGATCCCAGATTCCCTCGTGAATGTTGAACATGGCCGTGCGCGAGGCAGCGCTCGGATCGGTAAGGTGCGACTTGCCGCCGGTGAGGTTCCAGAGCAGCCAGGTGTCGACGGTGCCGGCGGCGAGGCTGCCGGTGTGGGCTGCCTCCCGAACTCCCGGCACATTCTCCAAAATCCAGACGAGCTTTCCGGCCGAAAAATAGGAGTCGTTGCGAAGTCCGGTTCGGCGACGAATTTCTTCGTCCATGCCGTCGGTGGTCCACCGCGCGATGATTTCGTCGGTCTGCTTCGACATCCACATCAGGGCGTTGTACACCGGTCGCCCGGTTGCCCGATCCCAGATGAGACAGCTTTCGCGGTGCGTCGTGAGACCCACCGCCAAAATGTCGACGGCAGACGCGTCGATTTTCGCCATCGCCTTCAGGATGGAACTCTTCGCGGCCTCCCACAGGGTGGCCGGGTCAAGTTCCACCCAGGACGGCTGCGGGTGCAGCGCCTCGATCGGCGCTGACGCCTCGCTCACGATGACACCGTCGACATCGACGATCACCGCCCGCGCGCTACTGGAACCCTCGTCCAGAGCGAGCACATATTTTCCTGCCATCGACTCAGCTGCTCCCCTCGGTTACCGGCACGTTCACTGGAAGCTGGCGCCCCGGCACCGCAAGGTGATCGAGCCAAGTGCGGTATTGCTCAATTTCGTCGGCGCGACGCTGTTCATCCCAGCCGAGTCGCTCGCCCATGATCTCGACGATTCGCGGGCAGGCAGCCAAACCGTGCTCGGGCTCGAAGGCCAGAAGCACTCGGCGCGCCATCATGTCTGTCAGAGTTTTGGCAAACTCCGTCTCAACCGAGAACACAATTTCGGCGGTGATTGCCGTTGAGTTGGCATCGAAGCGTTCGCCCAGCTCGGGCTGCGCCCGAACCAGCGCGAGAATGTTTTCTGCTCGAACGCCGTAGATGGCAAGCAGTCGCTGTGCGGTCTCCCGCGGCACCACGGAGTTCGTGAGGAACTTCTCGGTGAACGCTTTGAGGTCAGAAACCCTGGCCCCCGGAAACGGCAACTTCTTGGTGGAGCAGGCAACTTTGCGGCGACCGAGGGCGCGGAAGGTGATATCCACCGCATCCTCGGCGAGTTGGCGATAGGTCGTCAGCTTTCCGCTGACTACGGAGTACAGGTTTTTCTGGCCCTCGCTCGCGTGGTCGTGAATGATGTGGCTGCGCGGAATCTTCCACTCCGGTACCCCCGGCACCGAGGGAAGCGGGCGCACACCGCTGTAGGTGAAGAGCACCTCGTCGATGGTGAGGTTTGCCTCCGGAACCAAGACGTTGGTCTCCTTGAGCAGGTAGTCCACCTCCGCACCGGTGGCGCGGGCGCTATCCGGCTCTTCGTCGAACAGGGTGTCGGTGCAACCGATGAGGTAGCGGCCCATCCACGGGATGACCAGCACCAGGCGCCCGTCGGATTGCGACTCGTAGTACACAACGTCGTTGGGTGCGCCGGGGAACGGATCCACAATGATGTGGGTTCCCTTCGATCCGCCGATGAGTCGCTTGCGGGCGGTGGTGGCTGCGCTGTCGCGCGCAACATTGCTCGGGTTGCCCAAAACCCAGTCGACCCAGGGGCCGGCCGCGTTCATTACGACTGCCGCCGAGAGGTCGACGGTGTTTCCGGTCTCGCTGTCGGTGCACGTGACGCCCTGGATACGACCAGCCTTCACGATGAGGTCAGTGACCTCGGTGTGGGTGAAGATCATCGCGCCGTCGGCGCGCGCAGCCACGGCAAGTTCGACACAGAGCCGTTCGGCGTACTCCACCTGGCCGTCGATGAAGAGGGCGGCTCCGCCGAGGCCCTTTTTCTCCATTCCGGAGAAACGCGAAAGCACCTTCGAGCGGGAGAGGATGCGGTGGGTCTGGGACTTCTTGTCGAACGACAGAACATCGTAGGCAATCATCCCGAGACGAATCAGTAGCGCGGGTCGTTTGTTGCGGGAGTAGAAGGGCATCAAAAGCGGCACCGGCTTCACCAGGTGCGGAGCGAGCTCGAACAGTCGCTCACGCTCCTTGAGGGATTCCCGCACCAGGCCGATCTCACCGTGCTCGAGGTAGCGCAATCCGCCGTGGATGAGCCGACCCGACCAGGCCGAGACGCCGCTACAGAAGTCGTCTTTCTCAACCAAGGCAACCCGCAAACCACGGCTCGCGGCATCGCGCACGATGCCCAAACCGTTGATGCCGGCGCCAATGACGATCAGGTCGAACGGCACGCTTGATGTGGCGGCAGAATCGGCTCTTTCGGGGGGCATGATTTCCTTCCAGCGGTAAAAATGGGGGGTCGAAAGTGGTGTGCCGCCCACCTCAGGTGAGCGGCACGGTAAATCAATCTGTTTCGATGATGGCGACGAGGGTGCGTACCTCGACGTTCTCGCCTGCCTGCACCAGAATTTCGGTGAGGATGCCGGCGGCGGGCGACTCCAGCGTCTCCTCCACCTTCTCCGACTCGACCTCGGCCAGCGGCTCGTCTTCCTCGACGCGGTCACCGATCGACTTCAGCCACTCAACGATGGTGCCTTCACTCATGCCCATGCCCCACTGCGGGAGTAGTACTTCTACGCGTGCCATGTCGATCTTCTTTCTTGGGTCTGTTAGTTAGCGAGCTTGAGGGCTGCGCGGGCAACACCGGTGGCACCGGTCACCAGGCGAAGGGCAGCGCCGATCGTCTCGCGAGTCGGGTACATCTGCTTTTCCAGCGAGGGGCTGAACGGGATCTGCATATCCGGTGCGGTGACGCGCACGATCGGGGCCAGCAGCGAGTCGAACGCTTCCTCGGCTACGAGTGCGCTGATCTCGGCCGCGGCACCGCAGGTGCGATGAGCCGGCTCAGCTACAACCAGGCGACCGGTTTTGGCTACCGAGCGCAGGATCGCGTTACGGTCGAGCGGCACGAGGGTGCGCGGGTCAATGATTTCGACCGAGATGCCCTCGGCCTCCAGGTCGGCGGCCGCGAGGATCGCTTCGGGAACGGAGCCGGAGATAGCCACGAGGGTCACGTCGGTTCCTTCGCGCACCGTGCGGGCGACGCCGAGCGGAACCCAGAACGGCTCGTCGCTGACTTCTTCTTTGGTGCCCCACAGCAGGCAGGCTTCGAAGCTCAGCACCGGGTCATCCGAATCGATGGCGGAGCGCAAGAGACCCTTGGCGTCGCTCGGAGAAGAGGGAGCGATGATTTTGAGCCCGGGTACGTTCATGAACATCGGGTAGGGGCGGTCGGAGTGATGCGCTCCGGTGTTGAGTCCGTAGAACATCGCCGAACGGAACACGACCGGCATGGACGCCTGTCCGCCGAACATGTAGCGGTTCTTGGCGACCTGGTTCACGAACTGGTCCATTGCCATGTACAAGAAACTGGAGTAGGAGAGGTCGACGATCGGGCGCAGGCCCGTCATTGCCGCGCCAGCCGCCGCTCCCACGATTCCCTCTTCAGAAATCGGGGTGTTGCGGATGCGGTTTTTTCCGTAGCGCTGGGTGAAGTCACCCTCGCTGGAGCGGGACTTGCCGCCACCCGTGGTGCCGTACACGTTCGCCTCGACGTCTTCGCCGATGATGATGACGCGTTCGTCGGCATCCATTGCCTCGCGCTGGGCCGCGCCGATAGCGCCCAAGTAGCTCATGACCGTCATGCGGAGATTTCCTTGTCAGTGTAGAGATCGTCAAATGCGACGGAGAGTTCGGGGTAGGGGCTCGCATCGGAGAATGCGACGGCGGCGTCGACTTCGGCCAAGACATCGGCTTCCATCTGGTCCAGCAGCTCCGCAGAGACGCCGGTTTCGATGAGGTGGTTACGGAACAGCACGATCGGATCGCGCGACAACCAGTCGGCGCGTTCCTCGGCGTTGCGATAATCCGTGGCCAGGCGAAGGCCCTCGGAGTGCTCGTTGTAGCGGTAGGTGACTACCTCGACAAGCGACGGTCCGTCGCCGGCACGCGCACGGTCGGCGGCGGTTTTTACCGCGGCGTACACGGCGAGCACGTCTTGGCCGTTTTCGACCCGGATGCCGGGCATGCCGAATCCTGCGCCACGATCGGCGATAACTCCGGAGGTGACGGTGTGTGCCGGGGTGCTCAGTGCGTACTGGTTGTTCTCACAGAGAAAGATCATCGGCAGTTTCCAGGAGCCTGCGAGGTTCATCGATTCGTACAGCACGCCCTGGTTTGCGGCACCATCGCCGAAGAACGCCAGCGCAACTTTGCCGTTGTCCAAAACCTTGGAGGAGAGGGCCGCTCCGGTCGCGATCGGGATCGAGGATCCGACGATGCCGGATTCCCCGAGGCTGCCCACGGAGAAGTCGGCGAGGTGGAGCGAGCCACCCTTGCCCTTGCAGACACCGGTAGCTTTTCCGACCAGCTCGGCCATCAGCGGGCCGAGCGGCGAGCCTTTTCCGATCGGGTGGCCGTGGCTGCGGTGGTTGCCCGACATGTAGTCGCCGTCGGCGAGGGCGAAGGTCGATCCCACCACCTGTGCTTCTTGACCGATGCTCGTGTGCACCGTTCCGGGAATGTGGCCGCGCTTGACCATCTTCGATGCGCGCTCGTCGAATCGGCGAATTCTCAACATCCGTCGTTGGATCTCGAGCAGATCGTTACTGGATAAATCAGTCATGATCTTTAGTTCCTCTCACGCGAGCTCCTTCGGCGGGTTGATTCGATCCGGAGACATTGGCATATTTATTCAGTGCTGAATAGATACTATATTTGTTCTCTCCTGTGGTGTGCAAGAAGACGCGCAAACTAATGTGCGCCGCCACTCTCACCGGGCGCGGGGGCGCCGGGAGCGGTAAAAAGATTTGCGTAAACCGGCGCCAAATCGCGCACCTCGACAATGTTCCTCGCGGTGTTTCTGAGCGCGTTTTCGAGGTGGCCGTTCACCCCGGCCTCTCGGTCGGCCGCGATGCACAATGAATTTTGCAATGCCTCGCTCACAGCCGAAAAGTCCACGGCGCCGACCTCTGTTGCCACCGATCCGAACGTCTCAATTCTCCAAGCGAAGTCCAATTCGCGATTCACCTCGGCCAGCACCGCGGGAAGCACGCCCGGCTGCTCGATCGCCACCATTGCGCTCACCAACCGCGCTCCGGAAATTACGCGCTGAGAGATTCCCACAACCTTCACCACCCCGCGGGCGTTCACACTAAATTCGCCGGGGCAAAATTCGCCCGAAACCTCCCCCACGCGGGCATCCACGCCGAGCGATTCAAGCGCAGTGGCCAGGGCCCCCGCGACCCGCGCGTAGGCCAAGCGATGACCCTCGTGGCGTCGCGGCATCGGGTCGATCACGTCGATCACCAGACAGCTCTGATCCATGGCAACCGCTCGGCCGCCGGTGGGACGGATGACCGGCGTGAACCCGAAGCTCGCGGCCGCCGTCAGTGCCGCGGCGAAACCGGGCAGAAGCGATTCTTTGCGGCTGAAGGCCACGGTGGGTTCCGGTCGGTAGGCACGCACGAAATGCGGCACTCCGGGATGCGACGCGGTAAATCGCAACAGTTCGGTTGCAAGGTACATATCGTCAAATGCACCGAGGCCACCGCTCTCGCCGAGTCGCACCGTGGCCGGGAGCAGATCGTCGCACACGGGCGACTCGACCCCACCATCGATCATGCTCACTGTGTTTCGACCACCTCGTTGTTCGACGTCACTGTCGGGCGCTGCGTGTGCTGCTGGATGAGAAGCCTCACGCACTCGACACGGATCACGATTATTCATCCCGATCGCGCTATCGAATATCTACGTATTCCTGAATTTGTATTCAAAACTCCATCTTCGGCGACACTATCACCAGAATGAATAACGCTGGTGAAACCCCGCGAGCCCTCGCCGCGGGGTGAGGCTCTCGCCGCCGATACGCTGAATGCTGATGACACGCATAATCGCCGGTTTTGCCGGCTCCCTCACCATCGAGGTGCCCGGGGTGGGCACTCGCCCCACAAGCGACCGGGTGCGCGAGGCGATCTTCTCCGCGCTCAACTCGCGCGACGTACTCGAGGGCGCTCGGGTGCTCGACCTCTACGCCGGCTCCGGGGCGCTCGGACTCGAGGCTGCCAGCCGCGGTGCGGCAACCGTCACCCTCGTTGAGAGCGATGCCCGGGCGGCGGCCACCTGTCGCAAAAACACGGCCCTTGTACTGCGCAATGCGGGCGTCGCATCCGGGCTCACAATTGATATTGTCGCCGTATCGGTGCAGAGCTTTCTGGGCCGCACCACCGCCCGCGCCGTCACGATCGCGTTTCTCGACCCGCCCTACGACCTGCCCGAAGCCGAGCTCACGCGCGATCTCGCCCTCCTGACCGCGACCCTGGCGCCCGATGCGGTGGTCGTCATCGAGCGCAGTTCCCGCTCCCCAGAACCAATCTGGCCGCCGGGGCTGGCACTCGACAAATTGAAGAAGTACAGCGACACCGCGGTCTGGATCGCGCGTGCGGAGCCCACGCAGCAGAGCTAGGCTGCAGCCAATTTAACTGGTTCAGCCGATTCAACAGGGCAGAGAGGTCTAGTCGACCCGACCGTTCCACCCGCGGTACGGATCCCACCCGAGCGCCTCATCGAAGGCGAACCCGTCAACACTGAGCCCGGCGCCGGCAAGCACCCGCCCGATGCGCCGAAACCCGCCCGGGAGTTCAGCGTCGGCAGGGAAGCTGGCCAGAAGGGCGTGATCTTCGCCGCCGGCGAGTGCAGCGTGCGGATCGGGGCCGAGCAACGTGGAATCAAAGTCGAGTCGCACGAAACTCGCCGCCGCTACCCGGCGTGCGTCGATCGCCAAACCGTCGCTGAGATCGAGCATGGCAGTGGCTCCGGCGCGCGCCGCCAGAACTCCGTCGGCGATGGGAGGGCTCGGGCGCAGTTGGGCGGCGAGGGCGGCGGAATGCTCGACGCCGAGTGCGGCGGCGGCGGCAGCATCCGGTTGCCCGGTGACATCAACGCCCTCGGCAAAAAGCAGGGCCAGACCGCGGGCGGCGAGGCCCAACTCCCCCGATACGGCCAGTTGGTCGCCTACCCGCGCGCCCGAACGCAGCACGGCTGCGCGAAAATCGAGGCTTCCGAACGCGGTCACCGCGAGGGTGAGCGTGGCCGACACCGAGAGGTCACCGCCCACAACGCCGCAACCGGGGGCAAGCTCTGCGCAGGCCTCCCGCAGACCATCGGCGATCTGCTCCAGCAGGGCAACCGGGCTCTCAGCCGGTGCGGCAATCGCCACCACGAGGGCGGTGGGTGTCGCTCCCATTGCGGCCACGTCAGAAAGATTGCTGGCCGCGGCCTTCCACCCGAGGTCATAGCCGCTCGACCAGGCGAGGCGAAAGTCGGGCCCGTGAATCATCATGTCGGTGGTGACCACAAACCGGCCATCCGGGGCAGCGATAACCGCACAGTCGTCGCCCGGGCCGAGCAGAGCCGCCTCCGACTGCGGCAGCCGGGGAAAAATGCGGGCAAGGGTCGCCGACTCCCCAATTCCGCCAAGGGTGTCGGGGCTGTCAAGAAATTCCGGGCCGCCGGGGATGTCAGGCATGGTCATGTCGCTCACGTTATCCTGATCACAATGACCCGCCTCGCCGCCCACCGAGCCCGTGCCGCCCTGTTGGCAGGGGTTTTGCTGCTGGCAACGCTCACCGCCTGTACCCCCACCGTGCCGATGCAGGTAGCGGATGACGCCGCCAACCCGCTCTGCGCCGAGGTGAGTGTGCGGCTACCGAAGCTCATCGACGCCGCGGCGATCCGCGCCACCGACGCTCAGGCCACGGCCGCTTGGGGTAATCCCGCCCGTATTCTGCTCACCTGCGGAGTGGCAGTTCCCGGTCCCAGCACCGCGCGCTGCGTCACGATCGCCGGGGTCGACTGGCTCGTCGACGATTCCAACGTGAAGCGCGGAGTGTTCACCACCTTCGGCCGAAACCCGGCCGTGCAGGTGGTGGTCGATCACGTGGTTTCCGACTCCAACGCGCTCAACGCCCTGTCCGACGCCGTCGGCACTAACCGAGCGACCGGGCGGTGCCTCGACCCCGCAGAGGTGTCGACCGGCGGCGGTGCCATCACGGCACCAAAGAACTAGCGGAGCCCCTCAACTAGCGGAGCCCCTCAACTAGCGTCGCCGAACGCGAGAGCTAGCGCACCTCAGCGCACCCCAGTCCAATCAGCTCGTCGATTAACGCCGGGTAGCTCAGTCCGCTCGCGAGCCAACAGGCCGGAAACATCGAAATCGGGGTGAACCCGGGCATGGTGTTGATCTCGTTCACCACAAAGCCGGTGGCGGTGAGAAAGAAGTCCACCCGCGCGAGGCCCGCGCCGCCGATGGCCTCAAAGGCTCGGGCAGCTAAATCTTGCATCTCGGCAAGCTCGGCCTCACTGAGAAAGGCCGGGCAAATCAGCTCGATGCCGCCGGCTCCCAGATACTTGGCCTCGAAGTCGTAAAAGGCCCGGCCGGTCACCACAATCTCCCCCGCAACCGACACCCGCGGAGCACCGCCGTTGATGCCGCCCAGCACCCCACACTCCACCTCGCGGCCGACCAGTAAACCCTCGATCAGCACCCGATTGTCTTCGGCGAGCGCCACGGTCATGGCTGCTCCCAGTTGCTCGGCGGATTCGACCCGCGACACCCCCACGCTTGAACCGGCGCGCGCAGGCTTCACAAACACCGGCCAGCCCAACATTCCGGCCTGCGCAAGGGCGGCAGCCGGATCGGTGCACCACGAGCGGGCCGAAACGGTAGCCCAGGGGGCTACCGTGATTCCGGCCTGCTGCAGCACCGTCTTCGAATAGTGCTTATCCATTCCCAGCGCCGAGGCCAGAACGCCCGCCCCCACATAGGGCAGCCCGAGAAGCTCCAGCAGGCCCTGAATGGTGCCGTCTTCCCCGAACGGTCCGTGCAAGATCGGAAAGACCACATCAACATTGCCGAGCGAGCGACGGATGCCCGCGGCATCCGTCGCCGAAAGCTCCCGGGTGTCGGCGGACTCCGGCCAGTGCACGCGGGTACCGTTATCGATCACCGAGGGCATGGCCGCGGCATTCAGGGTGAGGGCTGCGGGGTCATCCGGCTGCAGGGTGAAGGCGCCGTCTCGGGTGATGCCCACCGGAATCACGGTGTAGCGGGTTCTGTCGATCGCGGCGAGCACGCCGCCGGCGGTCGCGCAGCTGATGGAGTGCTCGCTGGAGCGCCCACCGAAGAGTACGACGACGGTGGTTGTGGGGGTGGGTGACAAGTTAGGACTCCGGTTGGGGTGTGTCACCGTCAGTGGTGAGGTGGGGTGCAATATCGCGCGGATCCATGGTTCCGGCCAGCACCTCGGCAACCTGCGAGACGATGGGCATTTCCACGCCCTTTGCCTGAGCGAGGGCCAAAATCGGGGCGACCGAGGCCAGCCCCTCGGCGGTCTGGTTCATTTGCTTCACGACGTCGGCGAAACTAAAGCCCTGACCGAGCAGGCGCCCGGCGGTGTTGTTGCGCGACAACGGCGACTCGCAGGTAGCGATCAAATCACCCAGCCCGGCGAGGCCCGACAGCGTCTCCGGCCGACCGCCGTAGGCGACCGCAAACTCGGTCATCTCCACGAGTCCGCGAGTGATGATCGAGGCCTTGGTGTTCTCGCCGTAGCCCACCCCGTCCACGATGCCGATCGCCACCGCGATGAGATTTTTGAGCACGCCTCCAAATTCGGTGCCGATCACGTCGGTGTTCACGTACGAGCGAAAATACGAGTTGGTGGCGGCGGTCGCCACTCGGGTGGCGGTGTCCAGACTCGTCGACGACACGACGGCCGCGGTGGGCTGCTCTTTCGCTATCTCCAAAGCCAGGTTCGGGCCGGATGCCACGGCGATGCGCTCCGCAGAAATCCCCAACTCTTCGGCAATCACCTGGCTCATCCGCATCCCGGACGCCCGCTCCACGCCTTTCATCAGGCTCACCACGATGGCGTCGTGCGGAATCAGCTCGCGCACGATTTGGAGGTTGGCGCGAAGCGATTGGCTCGGTACCGACAGGAACACATATTCGACGCCGTCGAGTACCTCCGGCAGTCGATGGCTGGCCCAGACGTTTCGAGGAAGGTTAATGCCCGGAAGATAGTCGCTATTGCGTTTGCTTTCGGAGATTTCCCGCGCCAGTTCCGGGCGTCGGGCCCAGACCGCAACCTCGGATCCGCCGTCGGCCAACACCTTACTGAAAGTGGTGCCCCAGCTGCCGGCACCGAGCACCGCCACCCGCCGCACGCCTTGGCCGGCAATCACTCGAATCGGCATTGTGTAGGTCAAAATCGCCCGGTCTCTGATTGCTGGTTTTTGCTGGGATCCCAGCGTTCTGGTGGAGCTTTCTCGTCGCGCAGGGTTTCCAACAGCGCGGTGATTTCCGCCATCACCACGGCGGTAGCCTCGGTGAGGGTTGCGGCATCCCGCGCGCGTCCGACAAATGCCGAAAGGTCTACCGGGTCGCCGAAAATCACGTCAATTGTTTTGCGCGGAAACGCGTTGATGCGTTTTCCGTAGCGCGGCATGAGCTTCTGGGTGCCCCAGTGGGCGGCCGGGATGATCGGGATGCCGGTCTGCAAGGCCATTCGCACAGCCCCCGCCTTGCCCCGCATCGGCCACAGTTCGGGATCGCGGGTGAGGGATCCTTCCGGGTAGATCACCACGGCGAGCCCTTTGTCGCTGATCACCCGTGCCGCGGCCAGCGGGTCGCTGTCGCGGGAGGCGCCGCTGCGTGCCACCGGGATTTGGTCGGTTGCGCGCATGAACTGGCCCAGCACCGGCACGGTGAACAGGCTGGCTTTGGCCATGAAGCGCGGCATCCGCCCCAGTTTCCACATGGCGACGCCCATGACAATCGGGTCGATCTCGCTGTAGTGGTTGGGCGCCAAAATGAAGGCTCCGGATACCGGAAGCTTCTCGCGGTTGCGAAACCGAAACCGCACCGCCAGGTTGGTTGGCGGTACCACGAGCGCTGCGAGCAACCGAAACGCGAGGGTTTTCTCCGAGCGGGACCGTGTACCGGCCGATGGCGTTTCACCCACGGGTTGACTATCCCTCGTAGACGAAGTCGGCGCCGAGTTGCGCGAGTTTCTCGATGATGTGTTCGTAGCCGCGGCTGATGATGCCCACGTTGCTGATCACCGACTGCCCTTCGGCGCTCAGTGCAGCAATTAGGTGGCTGAATCCGCCGCGTAAATCGGGCACGTAAATGTTTGCTCCGTGCAGCTTGGTCGGCCCGGTGATTACCGCGGCCTGCTCGAAGTCTCGGCGGGCCACCCGACGCGGGTGATCCGGCAACCCGGATTTATGCACGGTGATGTTCGCGCCCATTTCGTTCAGCGCCTCGGTGAAACCGAACCGGTTCTCGTACACGGTTTCGTGCACGATCGAGGTTCCGTGCGCCTGGGTGAGAGCCACGATGAGCGGCTGTTGCCAGTCGGTCATGAACCCGGGGTGAACGTCCGTTTCGATCGTCACCGGCTTGAGATTTCCGCCCGGATGCCAGAAACGAATCCCGGTTTCCTGCACGTCGAAGGCGCCGCCAACCTTGCGGAACACGTTGAGGAAGGTCATAATCTCAACCTGCCGGGCACCCTGAACGAAAATGTCCCCGCCGGTCACCAGTGCCGCCGCTGCCCAACTCGCCACCTCGTTGCGGTCAAACAGCGCACGGTGGGTATAGCCCTCGAGACGGTCAACGCCTTCGATCAAAATCACCCGGTTGGGCTCGACCGAGATAATCGCACCCATTTTTTGCAAGATGGCAATGAGGTCCATGATCTCGGGCTCGATGGCCGCGTTTTTTAGCTCCGTGGTGCCTTCGGCGCGCACCGCGGTGAGAAGCACCTGCTCGGTGGCCCCGACGCTCGGGTAGGGCAACTCGATGTTGGCGCCCTTGAGGCCGTTGGGTGCGGTGAGGTGAATTCCCTCGACGCCTTTGGAGACCACGGCGCCGAAGGCACGCAGGGCGTCGAGGTGGAAATCGATCGGGCGGTCGCCGATGCGGCAGCCCCCGAGATCGGGGATTCGCGCCTCGCCGAGGCGGTGCAGCAGCGGCCCACAGAATAAAATTGGGATGCGGCTTGCGCCGGCATGCGCGTCGATGTCGGAGAAATGGGCGCTTTCGACCTTCGCCGTGTCGAAGGTCATCTCCCCCGAGGCGGTGTCGTGTACCTTCACGCCGTAGACCTCGAGCAGGCCGCGCACGACCTGAACATCACTGATGTCGGGGACATCTCGAAGCACGCTCGGGGTTTCTCCGAGGAGGGCAGCCACCATCGCCTTGGTCGCCAAATTCTTGGCCCCGCGCACAACGATCGCACCACGCAGTGGCTTGCCACCGTTGATCACGATCGTGTCTGACTTGAGCCCCACGCGCTCCCCGGCCTTTTGGGCATCACTAATGAGAGAGTTCAAAATTCACCTGCACAAACTGTTCGTTTCTGGTGCTCCACCTTACGGTGGGAGCAATTATTGGTGGGGAGGCTCGCTGAGGGCTTAGGAGGCCTTGACGGGCAGCGTTCGTGGACGCCACGACTCGCGGTTCGCCTCAAACGCCGAAATTTTGTCTTCGTCGCGCAGAGTGAGGCCAATATCGTCGAGTCCCTCCAGCAGACGCCAGCGGGTGTAGTCGTCGATGGCGAAGGGAACGGTGATCTCTCCAACGGATGCCGTGCGCGCCAGGAGATCGACGGTGATTTCGATTCCCGGGCTAGCCGCGATGACCGCCCAAATGGCTTCGACGTCAGCCTCGGTGATTTCGGCCGCAAGCAACCCCTGCTTGCCGGCGTTGCCGCGAAAGATGTCACCGAATCGCGGGCTCAGCACGGCCGCGAAACCGTAGTCGCGCAGCGCCCAGACGGCGTGTTCCCGGCTGGAGCCGGTGCCGAAGTCGGGGCCGACCACCAGAACTCGTGCACCCTGAAATTCGGCGCGGTTCAGCACGAAGTCGGGGTCTTGCCGCCAAGAATGAAAGAGTGCGTCCTCAAAACCGGTCTTGGTCACCCGTTTCAGAAATTGCGCGGGGATGATCTGGTCGGTGTCGACATTACTCATCATGAGCGGCGCCGCGATGCCGGTGACGGTCGACACTTTTTCCATTACAGAACCACCAATTCGTCGTCGGACTTCGGGGCATTGTCGAGATCCCACGGGCTGGAGAGCGTACCCCGGATTGCGGTGGCCGCAGCCACCAGCGGAGACACGAGATGCGTGCGCCCGCCCTTGCCCTGCCGGCCCTCAAAGTTGCGGTTCGAGGTGGAGGCGCACCTTTCGCCCGGTGCCAGCTGGTCGGGGTTCATCCCGAGGCACATCGAACATCCCGCAAAACGCCACTCGGCGCCGAAGTCTTTTACGATCTGGTCGATACCTTCGGCTTCGGCTTCGATGCGCACGCGGGCGGAGCCGGGAACCACCATCACCCGCACCCCCTCGGCCTTGGTCTGCCCCTTAATGATCGAGGCGAAGGCGCGCAGGTCTTCAATGCGGCTGTTTGTGCAGGAGCCCATGAACACCGCGTCAACGGCGATCTCTTTCATCGGTGTTCCGGCTGCGATGTCCATGTATTCCAGCGCCCGCTCCGCGGCCGCACGATCGTTCAGGTCGGTGCACAATGCCGGGTCGGGAACGTTCTCGCTCAGCGAGACGCCCTGGCCGGGGTTGGTTCCCCAGGTCACGAAGGGTTCCAGCGTGTTGGCGTCGAGCACGACCTCGGCGTCGAACACCGCGTCGGCGTCGGTTCCGAGGGTATTCCAGTAGGCCACCGCGGTGTCCCAGTCGTCGCCGACGGGTGCGTGGGCGCGGCCCTTCAAGTAATCGTAGGTGATCTGGTCGGGTGCGACCATGCCCGCGCGGGCCCCGGCCTCGATCGACATGTTGCAGATTGTCATCCGCCCCTCCATAGAGAGGTTCCGGATGGCGCTACCGCGGTATTCGAGCACGTAGCCCTGCCCCCCGCCGGTGCCAATCTTGGCGATCACGGCCAGGATGATGTCTTTCGCCGTCACCCCCGGGCGCAGCGTGCCCTCGACGGTGATGGCCATGGTCTTGAAGCGGGTCAGCGGCAGGGTTTGGGTGGCGAGCACATGCTCGACTTCGCTGGTTCCGATGCCCATCGCCATGGCGCCGAAGGCTCCGTGGGTGGAGGTGTGCGAGTCGCCGCAAACGACCGTGATCCCTGGCATGGTCAGCCCGAGCTGCGGACCGATGATGTGCACAATGCCCTGCTCGATGTCTCCGAGGGAGTGCAGGCGCACTCCAAACTCTTCGGCATTCTTGCGCAGGGTGTGAATCTGGGTGCGACTGGTGAGATCAGCGATCGGCTTGTCGATGTCGAGGGTGGGGGTGTTGTGATCCTCAGTGGCGATCGTGAGGTCGAGGCGGCGCACCGGGCGGCCGGCAAGTCGTAGACCGTCGAAGGCCTGTGGGCTGGTGACCTCGTGCACGAGGTGAAGGTCGATGTAAAGAAGGTCGGGGGCGCCATCGACACCCTTGACGACGAGGTGATCGTCCCACACTTTTTCAGCCAGCGTCTTACCCAATGCCGTGCCCTTCTCCCGTTGTCTGCGTGCCCTCAACAGACACGAGCACAATCACGACAGTCTACGGCGAGCCGCCCAGAACAAAATTCAGCGGGACGGATGCGCGCTGCCGAAACAGCGCTCACGGTTCATCCGGGTTACGCCCATCCGGCTGCGGTCCGCGACCTCAGGCACCGATGTTGCTGGGCTCCTTGGCCCGATCTTTTCGCGACCGGACCAGGCTCGCGACGGTCGCGATAACCATCGCCCCGATGATCACTGCGAGCGAGGTCACCGTGTCGATGTCGGGTGCCCATTCGATGTGCTTCCCGCCGTTGATGAAGGGCAGCTCGTTTTCGTGCATGGCGTGCAACACCAGCTTCACCCCGATGAACGCCAAAATGAACGCGATGCCGTAGTGCAGGTAGACGAGTCGTTCGAGCAGACCGCCCAGGAGGAAGTAAAGCTGCCGGAGCCCCATCAGGGCGAAAATGTTTGCGGTGAAGACGATGAACGGGCTTTCGGTAATTCCGAAGATGGCCGGAATCGAGTCGAGCGCGAAGAGCAGGTCGGTGGATCCGATGGCCAAAAACACGATCAACATCGGCGTGAATATGCGTTTGCCGTCAACCTTGATGCGAATCTTGGCACCGTGAAAGTCAGGGGTGGTTGCCACCCGCTTCTTCACCAGACGGATAAAGAAGCTGTCTTTGGATTCCTCGGCTTCATCCTCCTTATTGAAGGCCTGACGGTAGGCGGTGTAGAGCAGGAACGCCCCAAAGATGTAGAAGATCCAGCTGAAGTTTTGGATGAGTTGCGCGCCGAGCAGGATGAAGATGCCGCGAAGGATCAGGGCGATCACGATACCCACCATCAGCACCTCCTGTTGCAGCTTCGGGGGCACGGCGAAGCGGGCCATGATGATCACGAAGACGAACAGGTTGTCGATACTGAGGGAGTATTCGGTGAGCCAGCCGGCGAGGAATTGCCCGGCGTGTTCCGCATCTCCGATGAAGAACATGGCCACAGCAAAGATGAGCGCCAAACCGACGTAGAAGGCGACCCAGAGCCCAGATTCCTTAATGGACGGCACATGGGGCCGACGGACGACCAGAAGCAGATCGGCCACAAGGATCACCAGCAGAATCGAAATGGAGATGATCTCGAACGGCAGAGGCAGTTGGGTCACGGTAAACGAGCCTTTCGTTGGGGAGTGGCGCGTTCGCCAAAATCCGAAAGTCTCTCCCGTGACATCACAATCGATGCCACCACCGCATCCGGGGCGACAACGCTGCTACCCGTACTGACGATTGCGGTGAAGTGGGATACTCCCCTTCGCGCTTTTGACTGTACCGGAGGATTCCGCAAAAGCGCACCGAGCGCCGGTTTCGGGCACGCCGGTTTCGGGCACGCCGGTTTCGGGCACGCCGGTTTCAGACCCGCCGCCCGTGCGCCGCGGCTACCGGGCCGTTTTTTCGCACTAATTGCCGCAAAGACTGCGTTCGATAGACTTG
>JACMPQ010000072.1 GCA_014377425.1 Microbacteriaceae bacterium
AACTCGATAGGGGTAGTCCTGATGCGCCGAACGATCGCCGGCGGCATCGGTGACGCACGCCTGCTCGCCGTCGCCGGAACGTGCGCGGGTTAGATGTTTGCGGCCGTGACGTAGCCCTTCGCCCGGTAACACCAGCCCGCTACCTGCAAATATCCCAGCAATATTCCAGCAGAAATCAGGGCAAGTGTGGTGAAAATCCACCAGGGCATCCCAATGGTGACCTCCGTCTTGAGTTGGAGGGCCGCAAAACCGAAAAGTCCGATCGCCAGAATTTTCGGCAGGCGGCCCCCGAAGCTTTTTGCGAAAGTCATCGCGGCAGCCAGTTCCGACGGGCTCAACTCGGCGAATTTCTTGTCGACCACAACGCCCCTAATCGCTTCGCGTCGATCGACGGAAAATTCGCCGAGTACCGCCGAAGCCCGATGGATTCGCCGAAGAAGAAAGATTCCGGTGGCCGCCGCTATCACGCTTCCGGCGTAGAGACCCAACTCAATCCAGCGATCCAGCGGTAGGTGCAGACTCGCATTCGTGGGCAATACCGTCGTGCCCGGCAATACCGTCGTGCCCGGTGTCAACGCCGTTGCTAGGAACGCTCTAGTCGCCAACAACACCAAGCCCGTCGACACCAGAAATGACCCGATAATTGCCCAGAACGTGTGACGCACGCCGATCTCCCCCATTGCTCGCCCCCACAGCTTTCACCCACCGCTTTCACCCACAGCTTTCACGCGCTGATCCCACCCGTGATCCCACCCGTGATCCCACCCGGTGTCACGACTGCCCCGACCGGTCGCGATTCGATCAGGCTATCAGTCGAATAATTATCGGGTATTTCGCTTGTTGCGGTGATTCCGACGTTGGTCAGAGTGCTGCCGCCAACGCGGCCGCGTCAGTCACCGGCAGTCGACAGACGAAGTCGTGGCAAAGGTAAGCGGTAGCTAAAGTGCCTCTGCTTGGGCGTCCAGCGAATAACTCGAAGCCCGCTGCCGCGAAAGCCGCCGCCTGCCGCTCGGTAAGGATTGCGGTCACACCGCCGGAACGCTGCATCCGGCGGGCGACGGTGACGAGCGCGGCGACATTGGGAATCTGCGCAGCTGGTTTCGATGCACCAGGGTCATTGCCGGTCACCACCACAAGCTGCACCACGGGGGCCTGCACCCGGGTCATCACCGTGAGCGCCCCGCCGAATGAGATCGGGCTCGCAATTGCGATCGTCGCGGTGCGTTCCAACGCGGCTTGCGCCGCTCGCAAATAGCGGCTGTCTGCGGTCAACAGGTAGAGGGTGTGCGCCGCAGCAGCCATTGCACTGAGGCCCGATGGGTAGGCGCCCTCCGAAGGATCGGTTTCGAGCAGGAGCCCCTGAGCCGCGAGCACCGGGTCGCCACCGCCGGGGGCCCGGAAACCCAAGGCGGGCGTTGCTGTTTCAAGCCCGGCCGCGTCAAGCCCGGCCGCGTCAAGCCCGCCCGCGTCCTCAGCCGCATCTCCATCCACGCTTCCAGCCCCATTTCCATCCACGCTTCCAGCCCCATTTCCATCTCCATCTCCATCCACGCTCGCCAGTGACGAGTCGATGAGTTCGCGTGCGGCTTTGGCGTAGCTCACCTCGCCCGTCGCAAGCGCCACCGCAAGCAGCCCGGCCGCAAACATCCCGTAATCCTCGAGAGTGGCTACGGCCGCCGACACCGTGTCGCCGATGGATGCGCGCAGCAGCGTGCCGTCGGGTCGCCGATGCTTCGCCAGTAAGAAGTCGGACGCTTCGCGGGCGAGCGCAACCCAATCAGGTCGGTCGTGTCGTTGCCCGGCGGTGGCGAGCGCTTCGACCGCCATCCCGTTCCAACCGGTCAAAATCTTTTGATCGAGGGCCGGTGGGTTCTGCCTTGCGCGGGCCGCCCGCTCTAATTGGTAGTAGCCACCCTCAACGCGTTCGCCGTCGACGGTGCTTTCGCTGTCTTGGGCGGAGGCGAAGGCGCCGGCGCCGGCGAGGGGTGCGCCCGAGGCACTGCCGCCGACCCGCATGACCGACCCGAGGAATCCGGCAATGCCCTCGACTACGGCGAGGAGTTCCCCTGCCTCGGACCCGCTCGCCGATCCCGCCGCCCACGAGTACGCCCCCAGCAGCTGCGCGTTGTCGTACAGCATTCGTTCGTAGTGAGGTTCGCTCCAGTCACGCCTTGTGGAGTACCGAAAGAATCCGCCCTCGATCGGGTCGCGAAGTTCGGAGTGCGCCATTGCCCGCAGCATGCGATGAGCGAGGTCAGAGGCATCCGGATACCCCAGCGAGCCCCGTTCCAACAGAAACTGAATCACGGGGGCTACCGGAAATTTGGGGGCCCCACCGAAGCCGCCGTTGACGCTGTCCTCGTAGTCGAGGAGTTGCTGGGTTGAAGCTTGCCACGCCTCGGCACCCGGTAAATCTCCGCTGACCCCCGCACCTTGGCTGCGCAACGCGCTCGCGATGGCGGCGGCGTTGGATTCCACCTCCTCTCGGCGGTTGTCGAACGCGTCGGTCACGGCCTCCAACACCTGGCGAAATGCCGGATGCCCCGATACCGGCACCGGTGGCCAATAAGTTCCGGCATAAAATGCGGTGCCCGCCGGGGTCACAAACACGTTCAATGGCCACCCCAGGTTGCCGGTAAAGGCGCCGGCCGCGGCCAGATAGCTGGAGTCGACCTCCGGGTACTCCTCACGATCAACTTTGATCGCCACAAAGTTGGCGTTGAGGTAGTCGGCAAGGGCCGGATCACTAAAACTTTCGCGAGCCATCACGTGGCACCAGTGGCAGGTGGAGTAGCCGATGGACACCAGTACCGGAACGTTCCGCCGCGCGGCCTCGGCGAACGGCTCCGTTCCCCACTGAAACCAGTCGACCGGATTCTCGGCGTGCGACCTGAGGTAGGGGCTGACGGCATCGTGCAAGCGGTTAGTCACCCCTCCAGCGTAGGCTCGCGATGTGTCTACGACAGCCATAACCTTCATCGGCGGACCCACCGCGCTTCTCGAATACGCGGGGCTTCGCATCGTGACCGATCCGACTTTTGACGCACCCCAGTCGTATCCCGAACCGGATGCCACGGAGCTGGTCAAAACGCGTGGGCCCGCCCTCAGCCGGGCCGAGGTCTGGCCCGTCGACCTCGTGTTGCTTAGCCATCACACGCACAAAGACAACCTCGACTATGAGGGGCTTGAGCTCATCGCGCAGGGTCCGGTAACGATCGGCACGCGCGAGGCCGCCTCCGATTTGTGGGGCGGCAGTGTGATCGGTTTCGACGCTTGGGAGTCGCACGAGATCGACGGCGTGACGGTGACGGTGGTTCCGGCGTTGCACGGTCCCCCCGGGTCGGAAGCCCTGCTCGGCACAGTCGTTGGGTTTGTCTTGGAGGCGCCGGGGCATCCGACCGTCTATGTCAGCGGCGACAACGCTTCGCTACCACTGGTGGCGCAGATTGCCGACCGTTTTCCTGGCATTGACATCGCTCTACTTTTTGCCGGTGCTGCTCGGGTGCCGGAGATTGACGCCACCCTCACCATGACCGCCGCGGATGCCGTTAAAGCCGCCCGTTTGCTCGGTGCCGCCTGGGTAGTCGGGCTGCACACCGACGACTGGGGCCATTTCACCGAGGATTTTCGGGCCTTGGATGCAGCGTTTCTTGGTTCCGCGGCCAGTGGTGCCGCGCTCATCGAGACACCACGCGGGGTGCGGGTGGAGTTGTAGCGGTGAGTGGTGCACGCTTGGGGGATTGCCGGTTCTGACGGTTGCGGTTCTGACGGTTGCGGTTCTTGCGATTGCAGGCGCGGGCGGTTGCGGTTGCGGTTCTGGCGATTGCAGGCGGTTGCGGTTGCGGTTGCGGTTGCGGTTCTGGCGATTGCAGGCGCGGGCGGTTGCGGTTGCGGTTCTGGCGATTGCAGGCGCGGGCGGTTGCATGTGCGGACGCGTTTGCGGTTTCGGAGTTATCGTGCGGTGGGGGG
>JACMPQ010000073.1 GCA_014377425.1 Microbacteriaceae bacterium
CGGTTGTCCGATCGTTGCAGTCCCAGAAGCCTTTAGAGCGGCCGCGCCGAACGAGCCGGTGATTGTCGATCGGTCTTCGACGGTTGCTGTTCCGCTGGCGTCGATGTCGAGGATCACATGTAAGTCGGCCACGGTTCCCGCCGAGAGAGCCACCGCTCCCGCCAAGCCCACTGTTATGGTTCCGGGAGTCACGATGCGCACGCGGTGATTCGCCCCATCCGAGGAAACGAAATGTACTCCGTTGATGGTTGAGAACCCGTTCGCAATGATGGTCAGATCGGCAGTAAGCGTGATAGGTGCTCCTAATAGTTGTCAACTCGTTTTCTGGAGTGCGTTTTCGGCGGGGTGGATGAGGTGGAAGACTTCGCGGATGACGTATCTTTTCAGGCAGCGGATGATGTCGCGTTTGCTGAGACCTTACGGTAGTGCGCCGGGTCACGTACTCGATTGTGGGTTGATGGAAGCGCATTCTGACGCTGACGGTGCGATAAATCGCGGCGTTCAGTTGCCGGTGGCCGCCGTGGTTATTCCGATGGCCACCTGAGGTCATTCCGGAGTTGGAAAGACCGGATCGTCACCATCAGCGCGACCAGCGCCAGCCTCATTGCCAGCCAAATGACGTCGGCCCCGATGACGGGTCACTGCCAGCGGCTTATCATCCCCCGCAGATGCAAAATTGACGTTGTGGGGGTCGTGCTCGCCGGCGACACTCTGCCAATCGGCACGTGCACGCACGGGAGTCAGTCTGTCAGAGCCGAGGATGTTCGAGCATGTCCGGCGCCCACGCCACGCTTTCTCGTCTTGCTTCGCGAGGACTGGATGCGCATAACTCGCGGCTTCATCTTGGGGTGAAGAACCGGTGGTGAGGGAGATCTGGGCGTCGCTTCTGGGCGGTGAGTCACCGTCGAGTGGATGGCCATTATCTGCCCGGTACGGAGCTACCCCGGCGCGGCACCAAGTTTCGATTTGAACGCCAATACCCGCCGTGCCGCCGCGTCGACCTGGGCTGCGAAGGTCGGATCGTTTCGAGCCTTTTGAACCACTGCGTCGATCATGGAAGCGGCGCACTGCGGGTCGCGACACACCAATACGAGGTCGTCGCCGACTTGTATCGATAGGATGCCACGGTCGTCGGCAGGCCACGGTGCAACCTGGGTCGCGCCGGAGAGATCGTCTGTAATCACGACCCCGGTGAAGCCTAGAGTGGATCTCAGCAGCCCCTCGACGATCTTGGGAGAAAAGGCGGCGGGCACTCCGGGGTCAAGTCCCGCATAGATCGGCGTGGAGACCATCACGGCTTGAGCCCTGTTGTCGAACAACCTCGCGACCACACGCACAGAGGGTGAGTCCGCCGTGGTGGTGGTGTCGGTGACATCAGAACTCGTGTCAGTATTTTGGGCGACATTGCCGAGTCCGGGAAAGTGTTTCGGGGCCGTGAAGACGCCGACCGACTGCATTCCTTTCATCACAGCCCCCGCATGGGTTTCGACGGTCGCCTCATCGAAGCCGAACTGGCGATCAAGCGCTCCGATTGGCGCGTTGGCCGGTGCCGCAGCGGCGCTCGGAACGACATCGGCGACCGGGGCGAGGTTGAGATTGACCCCAGCCGACGCTAGCTCCCGACCCCATCGTGCGGCCTCGACCTCTAACTGATCGGCGTGTTCGGCACCCTGGGCTGTGGCTGCGGAGATCGTCTCGAATCCCGGACCGCTCAGCACCTGGACTTCGCCGCCTTCCTGGTCCGTCGTAATCAGTAGCGGCCCGGGTTGACCGGAGGCTGCGGCGGTGAACTTTTGCACCACAGCCCGCGTCGCTGCGGTCCCCGTGGTCGAACGTCCCGAGAGGAAGACCCCATCGACCTGGCGGTTGGTGATTGCCGACAGAGCTTCCGCTCCCGCCGCGGTTGCGGGGCTGCCCACCACGAAGAGCTGGCCGACCTTCTGCTCGATCGAGAGTCCCGCCAGCGGGTCGATCGTCTGTGCGGGGGTCGGCGAGTTCGTCACGGTCGGCGAGCTCGTGCTCGGTCTCGCCGATTGCCCTCCGCAGGCGGAGAGAAGGGCAATTGCCGCAGCGGCTGCGGCAAACGCGGTCGAGATGCGGCGAAGTGTGCTCATGAATATCCTGAGTTGCAGTACCCGCACTGGCCGCTGATGTAACTCGCATGGCAAGGCAAGGCAGGGCACGGCGGCGCGAAGCGAATATATGAGATCGGCAAGGTTGCAAGCGAACATATCGGCGTGCGCCAAGCCGTTGGGTGTTGCAGCGACC
>JACMPQ010000074.1 GCA_014377425.1 Microbacteriaceae bacterium
CCCGTCGTTCGCCCGGCGCAGGGCCCGGCGCAGGGCGGAGAGGGTGGGAACAAATCCCGAGGAATCGGGAACACCGCACGCATCGGTCGACGGCAAACGAACGGTGGGCATCGGGACTCCCTGGCGCGGTGACACTCCGAGCGCCCAAGCCCAGGCGTACTACCGAATTGGCCCGACCCTAACCCTGCTGCGGGTAGCACGATCGGGCCGCGGTCGCCGGCAGTAACATCCTGCCGATCGATTTTTGGCGCAGGTTTGCCGACGCTTCAGTGAAGTCCGACTGGGTGGGCACCGCTGAGCCGCCCGCTCCTAGTCTCCGGGAATCAGAGCGATTTTGCCCCCCGGATGCTCCCCGCTCAGCAATTGCAATGCGGCGGCGGCATCGGCGAGGGCAAAAGTGCGTGCCATCGGCACCACGAGCGAGCCCTCGCCCGCCCGCCGGATGAGTTCGGCGCGAATGTTGTCGCGAAAGCTGGCGCTGGCCGGCATCGACCCGGCGATCAGCTGGTAGCCCTCGGCGGCGCGAGCAAACGCCGCGATGCTCACGATGAGCCCTCGATCGGCGACGAGTTCGAGTGACGCGTCGATCGCCTCGTCGGTGCCGACCGCGTCGAGGGCCGCGGTGATGCCCTCCGGCGCAGCAGTGCGCACCCGGCCTGTGAGGCCGGGGCCGTAGGCGATGGGCTCGCCGCCAAACATCCGTACCTGATCAAAATTCTTTTCGCTGGCTGTGCCGATGACACGTACCCCGAGGGTGGCCGCCTGTTGTAGCACGCTCACGCCCACCGCGCCCGACGCACCGTGCAGCAGGATGGTGTCGCCCGCGCCCACCCGCGTAACGGCGAGCATCTCGGCGGCAGTCGTTCCTGCCAAAAGCAGGTTGGCGGCCTCCGGGAAGCTCAGCGATGCGGGCTTGGTGAACACGTCTTTTGCGGCAACCGTGATTTCGCTCGCATACCCGCCGGAAACACGGAAGGCGAGAACGGCATCGCCGATTGCACCACCACCGGAGGCGATTTCGGTTGCTCTCCCGCTCTCATCTGCCGGGCCGACCGCCGAAATGATCCCGGCAATCTCGTAGCCGATCGGCATGGGGAGCAGGTCGCGGTTGGTGCCGACGGCAACGTAGCGATAGTCCGCCGGATTCATGCCGGCGGCGCGCACCGTGATGGTTACTTCGCCGGTGTTGGGCGCCCGCAGCACATCCTCGATCATGGTGAAGTTTTCGAGCCCGCCGAAGTCGGTCGCAATCCATCGCTGTGTCATCTGCCCACGCTAGCTGTCGTTGCTCCTATGGTCTCGGTCGCTTCGGCGGCGGGCGTTCCTTGCTCGAGAGGTGCCCTCTGAATCTGGATAGCTCCCGCAAGTACGGTGAACACCCGCCGGAGTTGGCATTCTGCCATGCCTTTTCCCACGGCGGTCTGTCACAATTTTTTGAGGGAAATATTGGGTCAGGCGGGTCGTAAAAGTCCACGGTGCCGAGCAGGCACCACAACTGCAGGGCTCGGCAACGAGCGCAGAACTGGTACATCACAGTAGTGAGGGAGCGGATGATCGGATCACCACAGGAGCGCCCGGCGGCCCCGGTTGCTGAGGATTCCCCGGTTGCTCAGGATGACAGCCGCCACCTCACCGCGATCAGCGACAGTTCGACAACCACTCGACTAAAAACGGCACCCACGCAGCAGCAGCAGCAGCCGCGTCCCGAGCCGCAGCGCGTGTTAGAAAAAATGACGCCGTCGACTTTCGCGGGCCACGCAGAGCGAATTTTGAGCGGTATTGAGAGCGTTATTGATGGCAAGCGCGATTCTGTCGAGCTAGCCCTCACCGTGCTGTTGGCCGAGGGCCATCTGCTCATCGAGGATGTTCCCGGGGTGGGCAAAACAATGCTGGCCCGCGCGCTGGCGAAAAGCGTCGATTGTGCGGTCAATCGCATTCAGTTCACGCCTGACCTCCTACCCTCGGATATCACCGGACTGTCGATCTTCAATTTGGCCGAACGTGAATTCGAATTCAAGCCGGGGCCAATCTTCGCGAACATCGTGATCGGTGACGAAATCAATCGGGCCAGCCCAAAAACGCAGTCGGCACTTCTGGAAAGCATGGAGGAGCGCCAGGTTACGGTCGACGGGCTCACCCACCAGCTCGAGACTCCGTTTATTGTTGTCGCCACCCAGAATCCGGTGGAGATGGAGGGCACCTACCCGCTGCCCGAGGCGCAACGCGACCGCTTTATGATGCGGATTTCGATGGGCTATCCGGATGCCGCCGCGGAGCTGGCCATGCTGA
This sequence comes from Microbacteriaceae bacterium, assembly GCA_014377425.1. Taxonomy (GTDB): domain Bacteria; phylum Actinomycetota; class Actinomycetes; order Actinomycetales; family Microbacteriaceae; genus Marisediminicola. The sequence goes on from JACMPQ010000074.1 coordinate 2,290, forward strand.
GCACTCGGGAGTCCGGGAGCCCGCTCGACCGTCTACAGCCCGCGGTGAGTGCGGCGGAACTGGTGCAAATGATCCGCACCGTGCAGGATGTTTTCGTCTCCCGGGCGGTCGAACGCTATGCCGTTGCGGTTGCCCAGGCAACGCGACACGACCCGGCGCTGCACTTGGGGGCGAGCCCGCGGGCCACCCTGCAGCTGGTGCGCGCGGCAAAGGCGCGAGCCGCTTTGAGTGGACGGGAATTCGTGCTGCCCGACGATATTGATGCTCTGGCCGTGCCCGTATTCGTTCACCGGCTGATACCGGCAGCCCACGGGATGACCGAGCCCGGCGCCAAAACTCTTGCCGAGGTCATCCGGCGCATCGTGGCTACCACCCCGGTGCCGCTCGCCTCGGCCCCTGCCGGCTAGGCGGTGCAAGTGCCTGTCCGATGGAATCCGTTGGCGGTCCGGCTCGCTGCCCGATTGCGTTCGATCCGGATCACCGCCCGCGGGGTGGCGATGCTGTCGGCTGGCGCGGCGAGTGTGGTCGGGGCCTACTGGGTCGGCCTGCCTGAGTTGCTCTATCTGGGCGCGTTCACGACTGCGCTGCCGCTGGCTGCGGTGACCTCGGTGCTGTTGCGGCGCCTCGAGCTCCGTGTGGTGCGCAGCTTCACCCCCGCCGTCGCCAACGTGGGGCGCCCCACCACGGTGACGCTGCGGATCAGCGCGGAGCGGGGGATGGTGGTGCCCCGGCTGAGTTGGAGTGATCCGACGCCCTGGGGCGACCCCGGCGGCGTTCTGCCCCGCGGACACACCGGCGGTGATGAGGGCGTGACCGTGAGCTACCTGCTCACTCCGCCTCGGCGCGGACTGTTCGGCGTCGGACCGCTTCGGGTGGAGGTCGCCGACCCGTTCGGTCTCTGCCGGGCGATGCTTCGCGTGGGCGAAGAGAGCCCGGTACTCGTGCTGCCGGTAATTGAGCCGCTAGCGGTGACCGCGCTGTCGGCCGCCGTTGGCGAGGGACGGATGTCGTCGGTGCAGCGCGCACCGGGCGGTCAAGATGACCTCTCGACTCGGGAATATCGCACCGGGGACCCCCTACGGCGTGTGCACTGGGGGGCAACCGCCCGTCACGGGGAACTGATGGTGCGCCAGGAGGAGTCAGTGAGTCACGCCGAGGTGCGTATCGTGCTCGATACCCGTCGACGCGGCTACCGCGATCTATCGTGCCTTCCGGACCGACCGCAGAGCGAGGCCTTCGAACGGGCGGTATCGGTGGCCATCTCGGCGGCCCTGCACTTCTCTCGCCTCGGCTACGCCGTCGACCTGGTGGAGTTGGGTGCTGGGCACCTTGCTCCGCTTACGCCCACTCCGGCGTTTCTGCGGTCGGTGGCGACCCTGGAATTGAGCGATGTCGATGGTGGCCGGGGAGGGGGTGCTCCTGGGAAGGCGGTGACCCGCCGGGCGGCATCCGGTGCGGTCATTGCCGTCCTCGAGAACGCAGACGCCGAGGCGATGGGCCGTTTGGCTTTGCTTCGGGTGGGTTGCTCCCCGGCTGTGGCTATTGTGGTCGGCACCGCGTCCGCGTTTACGACGCAGAATCGGCTGGCCGCTGCCGGTTGGGACTGCGTTGCGATGCCTCCGGAGGCGACCGTTGAGCAGGTTTGGCAGGCTGCCGCCGCCCGCAGCAGAGCACGCAATGTCTCGTAGTGGGCGGCGTTTCGGTCGCGCCGAGCCGAACGCCGAGCCGAACACCGAGCCGAACACCGAGCCGAACGCCCAGCCCCGCAGTACCGACACCCGAATAAGCGCCGCGCTCCTGCTTTGCTTTCTGATCGCCGCCGCGGGACTTCACGTTGTGCTCACTGGTGCGCTGTGGTGGGGGGTGCTCGCTGTCGTGCTCACGATGGTTGCGGCCAGTGCCGCGATCATCCGGCGTTTCTCTCGCATTCGGGCTTTGGCACCCCTCGGCGCGATCCTCGTTTTACTGGCGTGCTGCGTTGCATTTTTCGCGCCGAGCGGCGCGGTCTTGGGCATTCTGCCGAGTAACGCCACACTGGCGCAATTCGGACTGCTTCTTGATGACGCCAATCGATCGATTTACCGTCAAGCCGTTCCGGCCGACGCTGACCGCCCCATCGTGTTTCTGATTTGCGCCGGTATCGGCCTGCTGGCGGTGCTCGCCGATGGGGTTGCCGTGACGCTTCGCCGTCCGGCGCTCGCCGGAGTGCCCGTTTTGCTGGTGCTCGGTATTCCCGCCGCCATCGGGCGCGATCTGATCGATCCGATCGTCTTTGTGGCAACTGCGAGTGCCTACCTGTTTTTGTTGAGCGGATCGAGGCTCAGCGGGTATTCCAAGGCGGCGGGCGTCGTAGCGGGGGGAGCGCTCGCCGCGGCGCTGGTGATCCCGCTACTGGTGCCGGCCGTAACGCCCGCAGAGGTCATCCCAGGGCACGCGCTGGTCACCGGTGTAAACCCGGTGATTAGCCTCGGTAACGATTTGCGCCAGGCAGCCGCGCAGCAGGTGATCAGCTACTCCACGGCATCCGGCGAACCGCACTATTTGCGTTTGGTCACCCTAGAGAAGTTCACTGGCGAGCGATGGGCACCGTCTGCGCGCCCGATAGATCGGGCCAACGCCGTCACCAGCTTCGCTGCACCGCCCGGGCTGTCGGGGGATGTGCCGCGCACCCCCGAGACCACCACAATCGCGGTGGGCGCCCTGACGAGTCGCTGGTTGCCCGCGCCCTACCCGCCAACGCGGATCACCGGGGTCAGCCGGAATTGGTTTTGGGATCGCGAGAGCTTCTCCATCGCCAGCCCCTCGATCTCGGCGAAGGGTCAGAGCTACACCGTAGAGAGCATCAAGGTGCAGCCGACGCCGGAGCAGCTTCTCGCCGCCGGCACCTCCGTGCCCGCCACCAGCAGCGAGTACCTTTCCCTGCCGAGCGACCTTCCCGGCATCATCTCGTCCACGGCGCGGGCTGTTGCTGCATCCTCCGGAAGCAACTACGCCAAGGCGATTGCGCTGCAGCAATTTTTTCGAAACGGTCAATTCGAATACTCCGAGCAGGCTCCGATCGCCGGCAAATATGACGGCACCGGGATGGCACTTATCGCGCGCTTTCTCGAGGTGAAGGCGGGGTACTGCGTGCATTTTGCCTCGAGCATGGCCGTGATGGCGCGGAGTCTCGGAATTCCTGCGCGCGTGGCGGTGGGATTTTTGCCGGGTCAGGTCAGTAATCAGAACGGGCAGCGGGTGTACGAAGTGACCACGCGCGATCTTCACGCCTGGCCAGAACTATATTTCGAGGGCGTCGGCTGGGTGCAGTTCGAACCAACCCCCGGGCGTGGAACCGTGAGCGACTATGCCAATGTGCTCGTTGCGGGGGTTCCCACCCCTCCCGCCCCCGACCGTTCGGTGCCTATACCCGCGGCACCGGCCGCCGCGCCGGCCCCCGCCGTGAAGCCGCGCCCTTCGCCGAGTGTGCTCACTGCAAGCGGCTCGACCGTTCGCCAGAATCCGGTGGCGGCGATGGTCGGGTTCAGCGCCGTGCTCGTTTTAGCGGTGTTCTCGCTGCTGCCGGCCCTGATGCGCGCGGCGATTCGGCGGCGGTTGGCGGTGCGGCTGCGATCTTCCCGAGCCTCTGCCGTCGACGCCTGGCTTGAGGTGGTGGCAACCTCCGTTGATCTGCGATTGGCCGTGCCGGAGGCTGGAACACCGCGCGAGGTTGCCAGCGCGCTGGCCGACATCATCGGTGCGGATAGCGCTGCGCTAACCCGACTGTTGGCCACAGTTCAGGTGCAGGCCTTTGCCGGCGGCCAGCCCGTGGCAGGGCCGGCGATCGCGGCCGACTTGGCAATGGTGCGAGCGCAATTGCTTGGCACGGTTCCCTTCGGCCCGCGCCTGACGCGCGCGCTCTATCCGATTTCGCTCTGGAACCGAGTGGGCAGAGGACGGAGGCCGGCGTTTAACGCTGCCGGATAACACTGACCGGCGGTCAGTGCGGCCTGAGAACGCTGGTCCGGTTCGCGCAGAACCGGTCACCGTCGGGGGGTGAGCTTCGTAGTTATCATCCCGATCAAGCCTCTAGTCGCGGAGAAAAGTCGATTGCGAAGCGAATTCTCGGCGGCGAACACCGCGCAATTAGCTCTGGCCTTTGCGGCCGCCACTCTCGCTGCAATCTGCGCCTGTGCGGAGGGATGTGAGCTGATTGTGGTCACCGTGGATGCTCGGGTGCGCCTTCTCGCTGAGCACCGCGGCATTCGAACCATTCTTGACCCGGGTGGGGGGCTCAACGCGGCCGTGCGAGCTGGCATTGCCACCGCCCGCAAAAACTCCCTGGAAGCGCTGGCGGTGCTTCCGAGTGATCTGCCGGCACTCACCGGCAGCGAGCTCGCGGTGGCCCTCGCCGCGGCATCCGAAATCAACCTTGCCCTGGTCGCCGACGCCACCGGAACGACCCTACTCACGGCGGGCGTCGGGGTTCCGCTTGAGCCGGGGTTTGGGGCGAGCTCCCGGCCTCGACAGGAAATGCTCGGGTACCGGATGCTGATAATGAACCGTAATTCGCCGCTACGGCTCGACGTCGGCACACCTGCCGACCTCGCCACGGCCTTTGCCGTCGGCGTCGGGCCCGCGACCAGCACCTGTTACCGGCTGCTCGCGGCCCGCCGCAAACTGGCGCGGTTAGGCGATGAATCCCACATTCTCGAGGTTGAGTGAGAGCGAGGAATTGACCGCGGAGCCGGAGATTTTTTTGGTCATCAGGTAGTTGATCGTTTCGTAGTGCACGAAGATCAGCGGGGCTTCTTCGCCCACGATGGCACGAATCTTGGCGTACAGCGCCTTCCGCGCGGTCTCGTCGGTCATTGCCGCCGCCTTGTCGATCAGGTCGTCGACGGCCGGGTTGGAGTAGCCGGTGGTGTTGATCGGTCCCCCGGAGCGGATGACGAGCGAATAGAAGTTATCCGGATCGACGGTGCGTTCCTGGTAAGCACTGGTGATTTGGTAGTCACCCTTGGAGAAGGCATCGAACCAGACAGAGACATCCACCTGCTTGATTTGCAGGTCGATTCCGATGGCCTTGAGCTGCTCACGCACGACCTGCCCGGTCTTGAGAAGTTCCGGGTACTGCGGCAACCCCAGATATTCCACGCTCAGGCCGTTCGGGTAGCCGGCCTTGGCCAATAACGCCTTGGCTTTGGCGACATCCGGCGACGAGGAGTACGGGTTCTGGCTGTCAAACCAGGGGGATCCGGAGGGTACTTCGCAGACGCCGACCTCACCGGTACCCAAGTAGGCCACCGTCTGAATGGCTTTGCGATCTAGAGCCCAGGCCACCGCCTGACGCACCTCGAGCTTGTCGAACGGGGCCTTCTTGGTGTTCATGGCCAAGAAGTCGGGGATGCCGGCGACCGGGCTCGTGACGTAGGTGAACCGCGGGTCTTTCTTTAGCGCGGTCACCTGTTGCAGGGGCACGGCATCCGCCCAGTCCAACTCGCCCGAGGAGAGCGCGTCGATGCGGCTCTGGTCGACGAGCAAGAACTTGAAGGTGATGGCGTCGAGATAGGGCAGCCCCGCGTGGTGATACTTCGGGGCCTTCTTCAATGCAATGTGGTCGCCCTGCACCCATTCCACCATTTGGAACGGGCCGGTTCCCACGGGCCCACGCAGCGGATCGCCGGTTTCAATCGCGGTCTTGTTCACGATCTCGCCATTGTTCGCGAGGTTTGTGAGGAACGGGCCGAAGACGGTTTTGAGGTGGAAGACCACGGTGGTGGGGTTCTTCACCTCAACGGAGTCGATCGGTGTGAATAGCCCGGCATAGGCGCTCGCGGTCTTCGGATCGAGAATGCGGTCGAAGGTGTACTTCACATCGGTGGCGGTGAAGGGCTCCCCGTTGTGGAAGACCGCGTTCTCCACCAGGGTGAAGGTCCAGGTCTTGTCGTCGTCGGCTTTCCAGCTCTTGGCCAGGTCGCCCACGAATTTGCCGGCGGAGTCGATTTCGATCAGCTTGCTGAAAATGCCGTCATAAACCTGCGCCCCGGTGTAAATCGACGAGGTGGCTGGATCGAGCGAGTCGGGCTCGCCAGTGAGCGCCGCGCGCAGCGTGCCCCCGGACTTCGGTTTAATGACGGCTGCCGCGGTGGAGGTCGCCGCGGGCGCACTGCACCCGGTGAGCAGCGTGGAGCCTCCCACGAGGGCGAGTCCAAAAATACTGCCGGTCTTCAAAATGGTGCGGCGATCGAGGCTTGCCGGAACGAGGGTCATGAGCGTGTCCTTTAGTGATCTGTCGACTGTGTCGGGGAAGGAAGGGAGGGAGAGAGAGGAGAGGAGAGGGGAAGAGAGGGAGAGAGAGGAGGGGAGGGGAGGAGAGGAGGAAGGGAGGATGCCGCGGGAGAAACAGGCGGGGGAGGTCAGACGGCGACAGTGGCAGCGCCGGATGGAGTGGCGGTGGCGGTGGCGGCGGCGGTGACAAAGTCGATGAACGCCTGGTTGAAGGGCTCCGGCGTTTCCCAGAGGCAGGCGTGGCCACCCGGAACCGTCTGCCACTCGGAGGCGGGAATCGCTTCGTGCAGGGCCCGGGACAGACGCACCGGAATGAGGATGTCTTCCTCACCAGCCAGCACGAGGGTGGGCACAGTGATCTCGGCGAGTCGCAGGAGCGTGTCGTGGGTCTGGATCACGTTGAGCTGAGCCAAATATGCCTCAAGGGGCATATCGAGGGCGGCCATCGCGGCATCGAATTCGAGGGCATCCTCCGGGCGGGTTTCGAAAAATTCTCCGGTGAATGCCCAGAGGGAGACATCCCGCATCACGAAGGGAATCCCGAGAGCGGAGGCCAGATCGCCCCAGTAGGCAAACAGTCGGGTGCAGAAATTGTCGGGCTTGGCGTAGGTGCAGGCGAGGGTGAGCGAGGCAAGGTCGCCGCCGTAGGCCAGGGCGTATTCTTCGGCGATCATGCCGCCCATCGACACCCCCATGAGGTGGATGTTGCTGAGCTCGAGGTGGTCAACCAGCGCCTTGGCGTCATCCGCCAGCATTCGTGAGGTGTACACACCGGCTGGTGTGTCGCTCTGCCCAATGCCGCGGTTATCGAAACGCAGCACTCGGAAGCCCGCGGCGAGTAGGGCCGGCACCTGAAAGTCCCAGGACTGCAGGTCATCCGCTAAGCCGTTCACGAGCACGACCGTGGTGTCGCCCTCGCCTTCGAGCAGGTAGTTGACGGTGATGCCGTTGACGAGGGCGGTGGGCATGTTCGGGCTCCTAGTTGTGGGGATGGGTGCGGGTCGGAATTGCGGGCGGAACGGCGGCGAGCAAACTTCGGGTGTATGGATGTTGCGGGCGGGCGAGCACCTCGGACGCCCGCCCGAATTCGACCAACCGGCCTAGGTGCATCACGGCGATGTCGTGGCTGATGTGCTCCACCACGGAGAGATCGTGGGTAATGAAGACCGCAGCGACACCGAGGTCGCGTTGCAGGTCGCGGAACAGGTTGAGAATCTGAGCCTGAACGCTGACGTCGAGCGCGCTTACCGGCTCGTCGGCCACAATCAGTTGCGGTTCGGTGGCCAAAGCCGCGGCGATCCCCACCCGTTGGCGCTGGCCGCCAGACAACTGCCGAGGCATCCGCTCGGCAAGCTCCGGGTTCAGCCCGACCCGGTCAAACAGTTCCCGCACCCGCTGTTCGCGGTCGAGGGTGCTGCCGATGCGAAAAACATCCAGTGCCTCCCGAACGCTGCGACCAACGCTCCACCGCGGATCGAGGCTGGCGTAGGGGTCCTGGAAGACCGGCTGCACGCGGCGCCGAAAGTCGGCCAGCCCGCTGCGGCTCAAGCTGCCGAGGTCGGCGCCGTCGAAGCGGATGCTGCCGGCATCCGGTGTGCTGAGCGCCAACAGACAGCGGCCGAGGGTGCTTTTGCCGCTGCCGGACTCGCCAACCACACCGAGGGTTCTTCCGGCCTCCAGCGCAAAGCTCACCTCGGTGAGTGCGTGCACAAAGCGCCGTCGCCACGGCGGGCCGCCCGCGGCAAAGGTTTTCGTTAGGCCGTCAACTTCGAGGAGCGCGGTCACTCGGTGCCACCGGTGGGCAGATTCCAGCAGGCGACCTCGGAATCGCCGAGCGACACCCGGGCCGGGGTCACCGCGCAGGCGTCGATGCGGCGCGGGCAGCGTGACGCGAAGCGGCATCCGGCGATCTCCTCGGAGAGGTCGGGAACCTGGCCGGGGATAACGGCGAGGCGTTCGGCGCCCGACTGCGCTCCGGGCCGAGCGGCCAGAAGTGCCCGGGTGTAGGGGTGCCGCGGGTTGGCGAACAGCTCGGCGACGGGCGCGACTTCCACCAACTGGCCGGCATACATCACGCCGACCCGATCGCACACCTGGGCGATGACGCCCAGGTCGTGGGTGATGAGCAGCACCGCGGTGTTGTGTGCCACCCGCAGACGGTCGATCAATTGCAAAATCTGGGCCTGCAGGGTGACATCCAGCGCGGTGGTCGGCTCATCGGCGATGAGCAACTTTGGGTTGTTTGCCAGGGCTGCGGCGATCACGATGCGCTGCCGCATGCCCCCGGAGAGCCGATGCGGGGCGTCGCCGTAGCGCTCGCTCGGGTCGGTGAGCCCGACCTCGGTCATCAGCGCGAGAGCCTTCTCTTTCGCCTCGCTCCTGGTCACCGATTGGTGAGCCCGAATGGTTTCGGCGATCTGATCGCCGACCGGCCAGGTGGGGTCAAGGCTCGTGGAGGCATCCTGGAACACCATGGCAGCGGTGTTTCCGCGCATCTGGCGAAGAGCGGCATCGCTGAGCCCGATCACCTCCGCATCATGAACCCGAGCGGATCCGGTAATGATCGTGGATGTCGGCAGCAGCCCCATGATCGCGTTGGCGAGGGTGCTCTTTCCGCACCCGCTTTCGCCGACCAGCCCAAAGATTTCACCGGATGCGACGGTGAAGCTCACCCCGTCGACGGCAGAAACGATTCGTGGGTCGCCGAGTGCGCCCGTCGGAAAGCCCACCGAGAGGCCGTCGAGCGCGAGGGATGCGGTCATGAGGCAACTCCGGTCGGATCGAGGGCGCGGCGCAGACCGTCGCCGAGCAGGCTGAATGCCACGACCGCCAGCGCGATGGCCAGCCCCGGGTAAATTTCGACCCAGGGTGCCTGCGTGAGAACGTCGCGCCCGTCGGCGAGCATCCCGCCGAGGGAGGGAGTCGGGGGTTGAGTGCCCAACCCGAGAAAGCTCAGCGCGGCCTCCAGCTGCAGGGCGAAGCCGCTGAGCACCGATGCCTGCACGATGACCGGGCCGATCGCGTTGGGGGCCACGTGCGAGCTCAGGATGCGCCAGGCGCTGGCACCTCGGGAACGGGAACCCAACACGTATTCCTGGCGGGAAACCACGAGGGTGCTCGTGCGCATTACTCGCGCCAAAATCGGCAGGTAGATGATGGCGATGGCCAGGGCCGCCACGGTGCTGCCGGGGCCGACGATGGCGATGAGCGTGATGGCCAGCAGCAGGGCCGGCAGTACGAGGAGCATGTCGAGGGAGCGGGAAATGAGCGAGTCGAGCCAGCCGCCAAAATAGCCGGCGATGAGCCCGAGCGGCACCGCGATCAGAGTGGCAACGGCCACCGAACTGAGCGCAACTAAAAGACTCACCCGCAGTCCAAACAGCACGCGGCTGAGCACGTCGCGGCCGAGCACGTCGGAGCCGAAGGGATGCAGCGCGTTTGGTGCCCCCATCACGCGGGCAGTTTCGACGGTTTCCGGGTTGTGACCGGAAAGGAGGGGGGCCGCGATCGCCGCGAGGATGAGTAGCGCGAGGAGGGCCACGCCCACGGTGGTGGTGACCGGAAGGCGGTGTCGCCGGCGCGGGGCGGACTTGGCCAGGACTATGGCAGTCGCTGTTATCGATTGCGAGATCATCGGCTTGCTCCATCCGAAATTCGCGGGTCGAGCCAACCGATAAAGAGGTCGGTGATCAGCGACACGATGATGAAGGTGGCGGCAATGGCAAGAACCCCGGCCTGAACGGTGGGGTAATTGCGTTGGTTGACCGCCGTGACGATGAGCCGGCCGACGCCCGGGAGCGCAAACAGGGTTTCGACGATGACGGCGCCTCCCAGCAGTACCCCGATCTGGATTCCGATTACGGTCACGATGGTGGGGGCGGAATTCTTCAGCGCGTGGCCGTAGGTGATACGTCGGCGTGAAATGCCTTTAGCGCGCAGGAAGGTAACGAAGGGACGCTGAAGGACCGACTCCATGGCGCTGCGGGTCGTGCGCAAAATGTAGGCCGCTTCCGCGGTCGCCAGCGTGAGCACGGGCAGCACCATGTAGCTCAGGTTCTGCATCGGATCATCGCCGAAGGGAACGTAGCCCGACGGGGGCAGAAGCGTCAGGGTGCCGGCAAAAACCAGAACGAGCATGATGCCGAGCCAGAAATCCGGGATGCTGATGCCAGCGACGACGAATCCCGAGGTGAGGCGTTTCACCCAGCGTCCACCGGTGGCGGCGCGAACGCCGAGAGGAACTCCCACCGCGATCGCCAGAAGCATCGCCAAACCGGTGAGTTCGAAGGTCACCGGAAGTCGCTGGGCCAGAAGTTCGGCGAGGGGCGCTTTGCTCACCAGATCCTGACCGAGGTCACCGTGAAGCAGACCTCCGGCCCAGTCGAGATATTGCTGAAGCAGAGGCTCGTCGAGGTGCAATTGGCGCCGTACCTCGGCCACGTTCGCGGCGGTGGCGCGAAATCCAAGCATGGTGCGCACCGGGTCACCGGGCACCAGTCGAATGATGAGAAACACGATGATGCTCATCACCCACAGCACGGGAATGGTCAGCAGCGTGCGCCGAAGAACAAAAGCGAGGCCGTTCATTTCTGCTCCTTCCCAGGAAGGGTGATCGCTTCTTGATCGTCGATCGTGTCGTGCTGTACCCGATGTACAAGTTCACGGATGAGATTTTCCGAGAGGGTGAAGTGACGCGCGGCTATCGCGCCGGCGACATTCGCTTGCCCAGCGATCACAGCGGCAGCAAGGTCGCGGTGTTCGGCGATCGCGATTTGGCGTACCTGATCGGTGTACGGCTCGGCACCGAGGTTGAGGCTCACCTTGGAGCGAAGCTGGGTCGACAGCCCGAGCAGAATCGCATTATGTGCGGCCTCGGCGATCGCCCGATGAAGTTGTTCATCGGCGAGGCGCGAGGCGTCGTGGCTGCTTGCCGCGAGATAGGCGTCGAGAGCCGCGGAGATTGCCACGCAGTCGCTGGCGGTGCGACGCTCGGCAGCGGTTCGAGCAATGAGGGGTTCGAGCAGGTTGCGAGCGTCGAAAAGTGTTTCGAAGTGAGCCCAATTGGGAATCAGATACCGACGCACGCGTTCAGCCGAGCTGGGCCCCCAGTTAGCCAAAACAAAGTATCCGCCATGGCGTCCGCGGCGTACCTCCACAAAACCCGCGTCGGTGAGTCGAGACAGGGCGTCGCGCACCGTCGAGCGAGACACCTCAAGCGCCGGGGCCAGCTCGCGCTCGCTCGGCAGGCGTTGACCGGGCACATACAGTCCGAGTGCGATCGCGGTCACGAGTCTGTCGACCACCCGGTCGGCTACGTGATGGGCCACGATCGGTTCAGCCAAGGGATGCGTCACCCCGAGGTTTAGACCGACGAAGTCCAACCCGAGGAAATCCAGCCCCAGGAGGTCAGCGGGGTGCTCCGGTGCGTTCGTCATTCGGTGGCCGTGACCGGCTCAAACCGGGCGAGAAGGAACCGGGCCAGGGTTCGGGCACCATCGATAATGCTTTGCAGTTCCACCGACTCGTCCACCCCGTGGATGTTGTGGGAGACCGCTCCGTAACAGGCTGCAGGCACACCGAAATCGTTGAGGTAGGTGCGGGCGTCGGTGGTGCTGCCCATCGTGAAGGTGTGCAGTGTCTCGCCGTGGGCATCCCGATGGGCAACGGCGAGAGCCGAGACGAGTTCGCTCTGCGGTGAGATCGTGTACCCGGCGGCCCGGAGCCCGGTGGTGGTAACCCGTGGGGAGACCGCAAAATCGACGTCGTTCGCGGTCGTTGAGGCGATGAATTCGCGAACCTGCGACTCGGCGTAGCTGGGCGACCACGATCGGGGAAATCCGATTCGCACGCTGAGCCGGGCAACGGCTGGAACCGAGGAGGTCCAGTCGCCCGCGTGAACCGTGCCCAAATTGACGTTGTAGGGGCTCGGTACCTCCCTCAGCGTGGGGTCACTGACGGTTTCGGCGAGGGCGGCGCACCAGTCGCGGAGGGCGGAAACAATTCTTAAGCCCAGTTCCACCGGGTTAGTAATTTGGTGGGCAGATTCGGCATGCGCGGCCGCACCGGTGACTTCGAGTTCCACCCACAGCACCCCCACCCCACCCAGCAAGACGCCGAGATCGGTCGGTTCTAACAGCACGACGGCATCGGCGGTCACTCCGTGTTCACTTCCGGCGAGGAGCGTGCCGTTGCCCGTGCACTCCTCTTCGATCACCGCCAAAAATCCGAGGCGCCTTATTCCGGTAAACAGTTGCGGCCGCAGGTCTTTCAGCGCCCGCAGCGCTAGTACCCCGAGGGCAAAACCGCCCTTCATGTCTCCCGTGCCGCGCCCGAACATCTGACCGTCGCGTCGTGAAGCGGTGAACGGGGGAGTCGTCCACAGTGCCGGAGATTCTGCCGGCACCACGTCCATGTGTCCATTGAGCAACAGGGTGAGCGGTCGGTTTCCGGGCGTCGTGCCGAGCACCTGGTAGCGCGGCGCTGCCGAGGGCAGCTGGGGCGCAATCCCACTTCGAGAGTCGGCGGGCTGTCCGGTAGGGAAGGGAAGACGCGTGACCTTGAAATCCAGAGAATCAAGTTCTTCGGCAAAAACCTCGAGGGCGGACTGTTCCTGGCCCACGGTGCTCGGAGCGTTAACGAGGCGCTCGAGAAAGGCAAACGCCGATTCGGCATGCCGCTCGATGGTGAGATCCAACTCGGTGGCCACAGTGCTCCTAAAGGAATGTTGACTAGACCATATAGCTTTTTGTTTCGCACCGATTTGTCATGTTTTTGGATTGTTTGTTCACGTTTCCCAGCTCGGCTCCAGCGCCAGTTTCAGAGCCGAGCGCGCGAGCGCGCTGGTGTCGGCCACGCCCGTCATCCAGAGCGGCACGGCGACGGCACGAAGACCCGCGGCCTCAAGGTGGGGCAGGGCCGCGGCATCCGTCTCATCGACCAACCAGCCGCCCAAAATGCCCCCCCCGCCGAACGCGCACCCTAGTGCAGGCCGACCGCGAGCGCCGAAGTGTCAACGCCGATCGTCTCGAGGCAGCGGTCGACCATGCCGCGAACGGCGGCACCGGAAATGATCGGCCTCGACGATCGCCGCCAGCACGCCGGAGGCCGCGACCGCCTGGCTCAGCCCGCGCTGAAAGAACTCACTCGCCGCTACCTGAGCCCTGTAGCGCACCCGCCATTGCTCAAAATGGATGAGTTCGCCCGCCGCGTGTTCATTTGCCGGCTCGGCGAGGCACACGTGAGTTTCTACCGGCTGATCGCTCATCGGCAGCAGGCGAACCCCCGGTTGCCAGCGCCGACAGAGAAATGCGGTCGCCTCGCTCAGGCTCTGGCCGCTCGCCAGCAGGTCGCTGCGCACGATATGGGTTGCCAGATCGAGGTCGCCGAGGGTAAACCAGTCGAGACCGCGCCCATAGGCGGCGATTTCCACAGAGGTACGGCGGGTCTCATCCGGTCGTCCCCAGCCCTGCTCCTCGGCAACTCCTCCCCCGAGGGTGTACATGATCGTGTCGAGGTCGGGGCAGATTCGCAGCCCGTTGAGGGTGAGATCGTCGCCGATGTTGGCGATCACGGTGACTTCCACGGGCGGTGCTTCGGCACCCGGATGCCGCCGCGCAAGTTCGGCCACGAGCCCCCGGGTGAAGCGGGCGCCCCCACGCCGCCGGCCAAAACGGTGATTCGTCGGAGCATGGCGACCTTTCGCGGCGACCGCCGCTCTAAGCCGCTCGGGACCTGGAAATTGTCCTAGCCAGAGCGCTTGGTGCCACGTAGGTTTACCCCTACGTCATCGTGAGTCACGGTTGCGAAAAGATCTTCGCGTATTGCGCATCGAGAGCTAATCCCTCGAGCGGCGCCTGTTCAAACAGCTACGTGACGAAGGCCCTGACAGGGCTCAGAGAGGACGGGTTGAATGTCGACGGTACCGCCTTCTCCCCGCTCACCGTCACCCTCAATGCGGGTGGCAAGTAGTTCGATCAAATAGGGTGGGCAGAGGCCGTGGCTGCGGCCTCTGCACACAGGCCTCAGGGCTCGATTTCATGGCGCTGCTGGTGTGCGTCACTTCACCGACGAAGGAACGATTATGAGCATCACCGCTAACCCCCGCACCGCCGAGCTCACCTCGCGGGAGGGCGCCGAGGCCTACGATCTCGACCGTGCCCACGTCTTCCATTCCTGGTCGGCGCAGGCGGCGCTCAAGCCGTTCGTTATCGCCGGTGCCCTGGGCTCCACCGTCTGGGATTACGACGGCAAGCACTACCTCGACTTCTCCAGCCAGCTCGTGAACATGAACATCGGCCACCAGCATCCGAAAGTCATCGCGGCCATCAAGGAACAGGCCGACACCATCACCATGGTGGCCCCGCCGCACGCCAACCTCGCCCGCGGCCAGGCGGCCCAGCGCATCCTGGAGAAGGCCGGACCCACCTTCGGCAAGGTGTTTTTCACCAATGGTGGAGCGGATGCCGTCGAAAACGCCATCCGCATGGCCCGGCTCACCACCGGCCGCGACAAGATAATGTCGACCTATCGCTCTTACCACGGCAACACCGGCGCGGCGATTGTGGCCACTGGGGACTGGCGCCGCATGCCCAACGAGTACAGCCGCGGCCACGTGCACTTCTTCGGGCCGTTTCTGTACCGCACCGAATTCTGGGCAATGAGTGAGGCCGAGGAGTGCGCGCGAGCGCTGCACCACCTGGAGCGGGTGATGCAGGCGGAGGGTGCCTCAACCATCGCCGCCGTGCTCATCGAAAGCGTTCCCGGCACCGCGGGTGTGCTCGTTCCCCCGGCCGGCTATCTCGCCGGCGTGCGCGCCCTCTGCGACAAGTACGGCATGCTGTTGATCTGCGATGAGGTGATGGCCGGCTTCGGCCGCACCGGCGAATGGTTCGCGTTTCAGGGCTTCGACGTGGTTCCCGACCTGATCGCCTTCGCCAAGGGCGTGAACTCCGGCTACGTGCCGGTCGGCGGGGTCGTCATCTCGCGGGATGTGGCCGCCCAGTTCGACGAGCAGGTCTTCCCGGGTGGGCTCACCTATTCCGGGCATCCGCTGGCCGCCGCCTCGATCGTGGCCTCGATCGACGCCATGACCGAGGAGAAAATCATCGAGAACGCCCGGATGATCGGCACCGACCACCTCGGCCCCGGGCTCGCGGAGCTCGCAGCCAAGCACCCGCTCATCGGCGAGGTGCGCGGTCTCGGTGTCTTCTGGGCGCTGGACCTCGTGACCGACGCTGAGGCCCGCACCCCGGTGCCGGCGAGCGTCATTGGCGCGCTCAAGGGCGAACTGATGGCCCGCGGTGTGCTGCCGTTCGCCGCAGACAACCGCATTCACGTGGTGCCGCCGTGCGTGATCACCCCCGATGAGGTCGCTCAGGCGCTCAGCATCTACGACGAGGCGTTTACGGCGGTCGAGGGCTAGAGTGCCGGCGGCGCTCCGTGCCCGGCCCGCGGATCAGCGTCGCGACGAGCTTCAGTAGAGGCTCGGCCGGCGATCGCTGAGGTAGGGGTTTACGCGCTGGGCGCGCTCGACGACATCCGTGTCAATGATCGCGCTGATGAGGCCGGTGCCGTGTTCGAGCGAATCGAGCACGGTGGCATACGGATCGACGATCGAACTGCGGCCCACGTAGTCGAGGTCGCCCCCCCTACGGTCGCCCCCGGTGCCGTCCTGCAGCGTGTCGTCATGCACTGTGCCGTTGTGCTCTGTGCCGTCGTGGTTGATGTAGGCCACGTAGACCTGGTTTTCCCAGGCGCGCACCCGCACCACCTGCTCGGCCACGTAGTGGAACGGCGACATTTGCGCCGTGGGTACGAGCACCGCGTGGGCTCCGGCGAGGGCCGCAGCCCGCACCACCTCGGCAAACTCCACGTCGTAGCAGATCAGTAACGCAAGCTTTACGCCGCGGTAGTCGACGGTGCACACCAGATCGTCACCGGCAGTGAACGAGTAGCGGTCGAGGCTGCCGTAGAGATGGGTCTTGCGGTAATTGGCAAGCACCGCGCCGGTTTCGTCGATGAACACGGCAGTGTTATAGAAACGTTCCGGCGTGGAATCCGTAGCGTCGGTCGTATCCGGGGCAGCGCTGCCGTCGCCGGATGCCGCCACATGCTCGGGGAGCCCGACAAGGAGCGCAATTCCCTCGTCTCGCGCGATCTCTCGCACGGCGGTGAGGAGATCGTCTTGGGCGAGCTCGAACACTCGATCCCCAATGTTGTAGCCGGTAACGAACAGTTCGGGGGTGATGAGAAGCTCGCCACCCTCTGTCTTGGCGACGCGTGCGGCTTCTCGTAACTCACGGAGGTTCGCGGCAACGTCCCCGGGGGTACCGACGGTCTGCAATCCGAACAGGGACAGTCTCATCTCGACCGCTTTCATCTTGGGGTTTCGGTTCCGGCACAGGCACAGGCACAGGCATCGGCAAATACCTGTCGATGGTCGCAGATTTTTGTCCGCCGCGGGTTCCGCCGCCGGCTGCACCGCCACATCCGGCAGCTGGCGCAATCGCGCGGCGGGCACCTCGGTACGACGTACGTCGTGCACGCGAGTAAGATTGTCCGGTGCCGCATTTATCCCAGACCCCGTTCACCGTTCCGGTGTTCGACCTCGTGCACCGTCCGGGCGAGATGCGCATCAAAGAGCTTGACATCGTGGTTCCCGAAGATATGGGTACCACCTTGATCGCCGTCAAGGCGGGCGACACCCTGCACGTAGATCTGCGAATGGAAGCCCTGCACGACGGCATCCTGGTCAGCGTTTCGGTTGACGGTGAAGCCGCTGGCGAGTGCGGGCGGTGCCTCATTGAGATGCACCAACCGGTCGAAGTCGAGTTTCAGGAGCTTTTCGCGTATTCTCAAGACGAAGCTTTTGAGTACGAGGTTCAAGAGGATTCGATCGATCTTGAACCGGTACTCAGGGATGCGGTGGTGCTCTCACTTCCGTTCCAACCGGTCTGTCAAGAAGATTGCCTCGGTCTGTGCCCGCTATGTGGGGCGCGATTGCTTGATAACCCGGGTCACGAGCATGAAGCACCCATCGATCCCCGGTGGGCTTCTCTGGTCGGACTCGACGGCCTTTCCGGGGCCTCCACCCACGATGTTGATGGTGTCGACAACAACGACGCCACAGAAGAAAAGAGATAGTCATGGCTGTACCGAAGCGCAAAATGTCGCGTGCCTCTACCCGCGCGCGTCGCGCCCAGTGGAAGGCAACGCCTCCCACCCTCGTGAAGACCATCGAGGGTGGAAAAATCACTTACAGCCTGCCGCACCGCGCGAAGGTTGTTGAAGACTCCACCGGCCAGCCCCTGTACATGGAGTACAAGGGTCGCAAAGTCGCGGATATTTGATTTTCTCGGCACGATGCCTGTTTGCATGATTTCGGGCAACGCTCGTGCCTGACGCCGGGAGCAATCTGGCGTCGCAACTAGCGGTGGAGATCAGCCCTGAGCTCTTAGAGCTCGCGCTGACCCATCGCTCTTTTGCGTACGAAAACGGCGGGATCGCCACCAACGAGCGCCTCGAATTTTTGGGCGACTCCATTTTGGGCCAAGCAGTAACGGTCATGCTCTTCACCGACAACCCCACCCTCGATGAGGGCGAGCTCGCCAAGCGGCGCGCGAGCCTCGTGAGCAGTGCTGCTCTCGCCGAGGTTGCCCGTCGCATCGATCTGGGTAGACACATTCGGTTGGGGCGCGGTGAGTTGCTCACCGGAGGTCGGAACAAGTCGTCGATTCTGGCCGACACCGTTGAAGCGGTAATCGGTGCTGCCTACCTGTCTGCCGGACCGGATGCCGCCACCGCCCTGGTGCTCAGCCTGATCACGCCTCTCCTCACCACGCCGGAGCGTTTCGGACCGGCGATGGACCCGAAGACCAGCCTGCAGGAGCTTGCCGCCAAACTCGGCCGTGGTGCGCCCCGCTACGTCGTCACCGACAGCGGCCCGGATCACTCCAAGCGCTTTCAAGCTGCGATTTTCTTTGGGGCTCAAGACGCGCTCGAGGCGGCCCCCGATTCACCAGAGGCGTCACACGCGATCGCTACCGGCTCCGGCACCAGCAAAAAGTACGCCGAGATGGCAGCCGCGCTCACCGCGTGGACTCTGCTCTCCGCCAAGTAGTGTCCGACGGTGCCGGAACTTCCCGAGGTTGAGGTCGTGCGTGCGGGGCTCGCTCCGGCGGTACGCGGTGCGCGGGTGGCATCCGTCACCGTCTTCGATGCCCGTTCGCTGCGCCGACACCCCGGCCCGAGCGAAGACTTTGTCGAACGGATGACGGGCCGCACCCTGCAATCGGCGGTGCGACGGGGAAAATTCCTGTGGTTTCCGCTATCGCTTCGCGGGCCCGAGCCCGAGGCTTTGGTCGCCCACCTCGGAATGTCGGGGCAGGTTCTGTTGCGAGACCGGCAGGCGGATGACGCCCTCACCCGGATTCGCCTCGACCTCGACCATCCCGAGCTCGGGCCGTTGCGGCTCAACTTCGTCGACCAGCGCATCTTCGGCTCGATGGCCATCGACGCCCTGCTGCCGACTGCCGACGGATTCAGCGGCGGGTTCGGCGGTGCCGGGTTACTCGGTGCACCGGCTGCCGTCGCCGGTGCCGGTGCCGGTGCCGGAGCCGTCGCCGGAGCCGGTACCGAGGCCATCGCCGGAGCGGGTGAGGCTGAGGCTACGGGTGAGGCTGAGGGTGCGGCTGAGGCTTTGGCGGCAGCCGCAGACAACACCTTCGCCGCGGTCATCCCCAGCCAAGTCGCCCACATCGCCCGCGACCCGCTAGACCCGGCCTTCGACGACGCCCTCTTCTTTCGCCGGCTCGCAGCACGCAAAACCGGCATCAAGCGTGCGCTGCTCGACCAAACCCTCATCTCCGGGATCGGAAACATCTACGCCGATGAAGCGCTCTGGGCGGCGCGGCTGCACTACGACCAGTCCACCGCTGGCCTCAGCCGCCCCCGCGCCCGACTGCTATTGGCCGAGATTCGCTCGGTGTTGCGCCGCGCTCTGGGCGAGGGCGGCACGAGCTTTGACGCGCAATATGTGAATGTGAACGGGGCATCCGGCTACTTTTCGCACTCCCTCAACGCCTACGGTCAGCACGGCAACGCTTGCCCGCGCTGCGGACGAGCGATCGTGCGCGAACGTTTCATGAACCGCGGATCGCACTTCTGTGTTTTCTGCCAGCGACTGCGCTGACACACCTTTTGCCGGCGGCTGCGCTCTCTAGTTTTCTGTCGGCGGGTGCGAACACGAGTTTTCTGTCGGCGACTGCGCAGACGCGAAAGCTCCTCAGCATGGCCACGCGGCGCCCTACAGCTCCCGCCGCCAACTCCCCGAATAACCCACCGGCTCAAAACCCAAAGCCTCATTGACCGCCAGCATGTGGCGATTCTCTTCGGCGTTCCAGGTATAGACGTGGCGAAATGCGCCGCCCGCTTGCCTCAGTTCCGTCAGGTTTTCAAGCTTCATCGCGAGCCCGAGTCCGTGCCCGCGGTGCGCGCCGACCACGATCGTGTTCTCCTGAAACACCGCGCGAGCGTCGTCTACGGGCACCGAGAGTTGGGTGAAGCCCACGAGCGTGTCGGATGCCCGGTGCCGGGCCGCCACCGTCAACATCCGTCGACCATCCCCGACGGTGCGTTCGTCGAGCAGTTTCACGCGGGTGGCGTCCCATTCCTCCGGCTCATAGTCGAGCTCACCGAGGGGAACATCGGTGCTCATTCCGGCATGAAGCACGGCAAGCTGCGCACGGCGCTCCGCCGGCGTTGGTCCCCGCCAGAACAGCAGATCGTACCCGGGGGCGGGCGACGGCAGCCCAAATGTTAGGGGCAGGATGAGGCGGCTCATCCGTTCCACCTGGGCGAGGCGGTAGCCGTGCGACAGCAGAAATCGGGTGCTGTCGTCGTGGGCAGAAACGCTGCCAAAGCCGGTGGGGGAATCGATGCGTTCGCCCCCGCCCCCCAGAACGTGCAGTACAAAAGACTGTAAAACGGTGCGACCCTCGGAACGCGCAATTTCCGCCACTCGGCGGTGCAGGGCGGTACCGATGCCCTGTCGGCGGTAGGCGCTCAATACCTCCACCGAGAGCCAGGCCGAGCGCACCGAATCACCGCTCTGTGCCTCATGAATACCCCGAGCCACGATTCGCCCGTCGACCCGAGCCACAAACAGTCGCTTCGGCGAGTAGTGGTCGAGCCAGCCGGGGAGAAGCTCGCCGGGCTCGACCGCCAAGTCATCGGAACCGACCATTTCAGCCTCGATCTCGTTGCGCACCCGAGTCATCTCGATGAAGTCGGCGGCTGGCGAGGAGGGGGAGGAGCCTGGAGGAATCTCGGCGGCAAGGTTTGCGGGTATCGCGAGTTCGTTTATCACGAAGGGGATCATCGGCACCGCTCCCCACGGGCGTTCAGGGCTGACGCCGTGTCAGCC
>JACMPQ010000075.1 GCA_014377425.1 Microbacteriaceae bacterium
GTCGTCGTAGCTCATTAGGTCGCCGCGAATGCGCTCATAGAGCTGCCCCTTAAATCCCTTGATGGGGCCCGTTGCGCTTCGCACGCTGGTGGTGGTCTGACGTGCCTGGCTGCGGCCGGTGTTGAACGGCGGGTCGAGGTAAATGGCGGTAAAACTGGCATCGGGAAACTGAGCAACGACCGTGAGGTTGTCACCCTGAATTACCCGGTTCGAGGCGGTCGGCGACCAGGTGTGCGGCATGATCCATTGTCTCGTACCTCCGGATGACCCGGTGCGAGGCATACGCAGCACAATGAGCAACGGCCCTGGTAGACCCCAGCGCCAGACCCGAGACTGAACCTGAGGCGTGAACTTCAGTCAATTCATCTGGGACACAGCTTGAGGGTGCCACCATTCGGGTGTCCCGGTAAATCCGGAGCGTGAAATCACAGCCCGGCACCTTTTCGCCCAAGGCGCTCGAATCGTGCCTCCCCAGCAGAACCTTGTTGCCGGTGCGGTCTCCGAGGGCCCGAACGCGGCGGGTGACCAATTCGTAACAACCTTCCCCCGGAGTTCACCGTGATACCAGACACCCTCACCCAAGGCCAATTTGCCACCGTCTACAACTTTCTCTCGCTGGTCATCGCCTCGCAGGCCTTCACCGCACTATTTCTGCTAATCGCTCTTCCCCGGGTGCTCGCCCGCTATCGCCAGGCGATAACCGTGGCCGCGATCGTCTGTGGCATCGCGGCGTATCACTATTTCCGCATTTTCGACTCGTTCAAGGAAGCGTTCATCACCACCGCGGTTGGTGGAAACGGTACCTACACGCAGGCCGCCGGTGTCGCGTTTAACGAGGGCTACCGCTACGTCGACTGGCTCCTCACGGTGCCGCTGCTGCTGGTCGAGCTCATTGCGGTGCTCGCGCTGACTCGCAAGATTCAGTCCGGCCTACTCCTGCGCCTCATCCCCGCCGCCGCCCTCATGATCGCCCTTGGGTACCCGGGAGAAATCAGCGGCGACAACAACATACGCGGAATCTTCGGCCTGATGTCGACTATTCCGTTTGCCTACATCCTCTACGTGCTCTTCGTTCAGCTCAGCAAAACTCTCGTGCGCCAGCCGCAGGGAGTGCGAAAGACCATCGGCAATCTCCGCTGGTTGCTGCTGCTCAGCTGGGGCGTTTACCCCATCGCCTACCTGCTTCCGATCTTGGGCGTCGGCGGTGCGGATGCCTGGGTGGGTAAGCAGATCGGCTACTCGGTGGCCGATATCGTGGCCAAGGCGATCTACGCCCTCATCATCTTCCAGGTGGCCAAGATGAAGTCGTACTCTGACGACCTCGTGTTTGCCGAGAACGAGCTGTCGAAGGAGGAGTACGACTCCATCGACTTACGCGGCGTTTCTTCCGACGGTCGCAACAAGCCGCTCGCCGGATCGGTTAAATAACCGCTCGCGGCAACATTTCGGCCCGACTTCGCCTCAATTAGTTGATGGGGGGTCGGGCCCCTTTGTTGTTCCCACCGCGGGGAGTACACCGGCGCTTATCGCCACACAGTGCCACGCCACGAGCTGTGCCGCGCGATACGCCACGAGCTGTTCACAAGGAGCAGCACGGGTTCGGGATGACCTCAGCGCCCGGGTTCGGCAGGAATCCGCTCGCCGTGGCCGTTGAGCCTCAGCCTGGAGCGCAACCGGTTGGCTGCGACATCAAGGTGCACAGGGTTGGCGTCGCAGTCGATCCCACCCGGATGAAACTCAAACGGCGACCACGATGGCCAAACATGCACGTGCAGGTGGGGCACCATGTAGCCCTCGATCATGAGCCCGGCGCGGTCGGATTCCCACTCCTCGCGCTGGGCGAGCCCGATTTTGTGCGACACCACCATGAGATGGGCGAGCAGGTCTTCGCCGACATCCAACCAGCGATCCATTTCGAGCCGCGGCACAACCAGCGTGTGCCCGGGGCCGCGGGGCTCAATTGTCAAAAAGCCCACGCAGTGCTCATCGGTCCAGACGAATCGGGCCGGGGAGCGCCCGTTGATGATGTCGGTAAAAACGGTGCTCACGATGCCCTCGACATTCCGGCGCGAATCAGAACCTCGGCTGCGGCGCGAGCGTGTCGAGCGGCATCTGCGTTACCGGATATTGCGGCCGTGGTCTGCGCTCCCTCGGCCAGAATTGCCAGTTGCGGTGCCAGTTCCGCGGGCCCGTTGGCCCCGGCCACCAATCGGGCGACGTAATTCTGAAAGTCGATTTTGTGTTCCCGGGCCCGTACCGCTACTTCCGGGGCAACCGCGCCAAGTTCGGCGAAGGCGTTGATGAAGCCACAACCGTTAAAGGAGTCTTCGCGGAACCAGTCGGCGAGGTAATCGTAGATCGCAAGCAGTTTAGTGTCCGGCTCCAGGGCGCGATCTACTCGAGCCGTGACCCCCTCGGTCCACACACGGTGACGCCGATCCAGTACCGCCAAAATAATCGCCGCCTTCGACGGAAACAACCCATAGATGGCTTTCAGGGAGAGCCCCGAAACCCGGCGCAATTCATCCATGCCAACCGACTGAATTCCTCGACTATTGAATAGCTCGTCGGAAATTTCGACCACCCGATCTCGTTCAGCTTCCTCACTCATTCTTCAAGTGTACTTGTGTTGAGAACGTTCGTTCTCTATGGTTGTATCTAGCGAGAACGATCGTTCTCCCGAATGAAGGAAATGCACATGGGCCTCATCACCGTCGGCACCGAAAACAGCACCAACATTGATCTCTACTACGAAGACCACGGCGCAGGCCAGGCAGTCGTACTCATCCACGGCTACCCGCTCGACGGGTCATCCTTCGAAAAACAAACCGCGGCGCTCCTCTTGGCCGGCTACCGAGTTATCACCTATGACCGCCGGGGATTCGGCAAGTCCAGCCAACCGACCGTGGGCTACGAATACGACACTTTCGCCGCCGACCTCAACGTCGTAATGGAAACCCTCGA
The DNA here is from genome assembly GCA_014377425.1 of Microbacteriaceae bacterium. Lineage (GTDB taxonomy): Bacteria > Actinomycetota > Actinomycetes > Actinomycetales > Microbacteriaceae > Marisediminicola. The sequence continues at coordinate 2,965 of JACMPQ010000075.1, forward strand.
CCTGCACGATGCCGTTCTGGTGGGCTTCTCGATGGGAACCGGCGAAGTCGGTCGCTATCTCAGCCGCTACGGTTCTGCCCGCGTCGCCAAGGCGGCCTTCATCGCCTCCCTCGAGCCCTTCCTGCTGAAGACCGACGACAACCCCAGCGGAGTGCCCCAGGGTGTATTTGACGGGCTGCACGCGGCCGTCACGGCCGACCGCTTCGCCTTCTTCACCGAGTTCTACGAGAACTTCTTCAACGCTAAAGAAAACCTTGGCACGCGTTTGAGTGCAGAGGTTGTTCAGCAGAGCTTCAATATTGCCGCCGGCTCCAGCTTCTACGCCTCCGTGGCCGCCCAGGGGTCGTGGCTCACCGACTTCCGCGGCGACATTCCGAAGGTCGACGTTCCCAGCCTCATCATGCACGGCACCAGCGACAACATTTTGCCGATCGACGCCACCGGCCGGGAGTTCGCCAAAGCACTACCCAACGCCGAGTACGTGGAGATCGAGGGCGCCCCGCACGGCATGCTCTGGACCCACCATGCCGAGGTCAACGCGGCGCTGCTGGCGTTCCTCGCCAAATAGGCACCAACACGCACAGCAGGCTTCAAAATGCACAACAGGCACCGCTACGCACCATAGGGACCGCTTCGCACGGATGCCGCGGAATCTGCACCACTAGCGCTGAGGGGCTCCGCAACCGGGGCCCCTCAGCGTTGTTCAGCCGCCCAACGACGCGAGTGCGGCTACAGCCAGTGCTTGCGTTTGAACGCGAGGTACAGGGCCCCGCCCATCACAAACATGAGCCCGACCGCCATCGGATAACCCAGCGGCCAGTGCAATTCCGGCATGAAGTCGAAATTCATGCCGTAGATCGTGCCGATCAGTGTGGGGGCAAACAGGATCGCCGCCCACGAAGAGATCCGCTTGGTCTGCTCGGTCTGGGCAAGGCTCGTCTCCGACACCCGGCGCATTTCCTCGTTTTGCACCAACCCCGCCTCGGAGAGAGATTTCATCTCCTCGTTTTGCCGCTGCGTCACGAGTGTGGATTGCAGCGTGAGCGCGTTTTGCAGCAACACCCGGAACGTATCCAGCCGCTCCACGATTTTGAACACGTGGTCCTGCACGTCCCGCATCAGTCGACGCAGTTCGATGTTCACGCTGTACTTTTCGGCACCGCGATCAAGGGCATCGAGCATGCTCTCCAACGGTTGTGCGGCCCGTTGAAACTCGGTCACCTCGCGCAAAAGCGTGTAGATGCGACGAGAGACGTCGGCATCCGCTTCGAACAGCTGATCTTCGATCTTGTCGATGTCGCTCTGCAGGTCGGCAAGCACGGGCGCGTACTCGTCAACCACTTGGTCGAGAATCGCGTACAGCACCGCTTCCGGGCCCATCGCCAACAGCACCGGGTCTGCTTCCAACCGCTTGCGCACGAGGCTCAGGTCGGGAGATTCGGCCCGGCGAATGGTTACGACAAATCCCGGCCCCAAAAAAACGTGCAGTTCCCCGAATTCCACCGAATCATTGCGATACATCGCCGGACGCAGCACCACGAAAAGGATATCGCCGTAGCGTTCCAACTTCGCCCGCTGGTGGCCGGCCAGAGCATCATCGACGGACAACTGGTGCAAGTCAAATTCGGCCGCGACCGAACTCACCTCCGCTTCATCTGGACGGTAAAGCCCGATCCAGGCCATCCCCTCCCGCTCCCGCAACACCTCGTAGGTCTCGTCGAGACTGCGCGGATTCTCGGTGCGGTGCCCAGCAACATAGACGGCGTTGTCGATGACCGGCATGGGGACTCCTAGCTCACGTGCACTTCTGGGCGTCGTACGCGATCACCTTCGGCGCGACGCAGCACCTCACGGGTTACCGGTGCAACCTCGCCGCCGCCGGTAACCAAGAACTTCATCATGTTCGACAGCGGGCTGCCCTCGGTCCACTCGAAGTAGACCCCGGGCACAACCCCGGTGAGATCGCGAATCGTCAAAAGGATGGTCGCGATCGTGTTCGGAACGTTGCCGCTGTTAACCTGCAGCACACGGTAGCCGTGACGGGCGATCCCGCGCACAAGAAGGTCCTCTTCAAAGTTCGAGGAGTCCGCAGGGTACACCTCGAGGAAAATTACCGGCGCACGCTGCGGAATCCCGCTGTCGCGCCGCTCATCGGTAATCTTCTGGCGGTATTCCAGCGCGCTGCCGTCGTTTGGTTCGTGAGCGATGATGCGGATCGAGCCGTATTCGTCACCATCCATTTCCACCCATTCGGTGGCTTGGGCGTCGAACGTTACCGAGGTGGCGCGTAGTTGGAAGGATCGCTGAATTCGGGAGACGATCGACACAACGACGATTCCCAGAATAAACAGCCCGGCAATTCGAACGCCGTCTGGGCGCTCGATGACGTTGACGACGGTCGTGTACGAGAACACCGCCGAAATGATGGCGAAGCCAACCACGAGCTTCTTTTGCCCGCGGCTGCGCGCCGAGAGCGTCACAGCCACCGACGCGGAGGTGATGAGCACGAGCACGCCGGTGGCGTACGCACCGCCCTGTGCGTTCACGTCGGCGTCGAAGACGATCGTTACCAGAAAGGCAATCGCGGTAAACACCAGCACGAGCGGGCGAACAGCGCGGGTCCAGTTCGGCGCCATCCCGTAACGCGGAAGGTACCGCGGCACGAGGTTCAACAGCCCGGCCATGGCGGAGGCACCGGCAAACCAGAGGATACAAATAGTGCTGATGTCGTAGATCGTGCCAAACCCATTACCCAGATATTCGTGGGCCAAGTAGGCGAGGGCTCGGCCGTCGGCGGTGCCACCGGGCTGGAATTCTTTCTGCGGAATTAGCAGGGTGGTGGTGAAGCTGGAGGCGATGAGAAAGACGCTCATGATGATCGCGGCGTTGGTAAGAAGTCGCCGGGTTCCCTTGATGCGGCCAGCGGGGTTTTCCGAAGTGTCTGCGGAGCCGCCGTGAACCTGCGGCATGAGTGCCACGCCGGTTTCGAAGCCGGACAGTCCGAGGGCGAGCTTGGGGAACACCAGCAGGGCCACCCCCACCATAACTAGTGGATTTCCGTGCTGCGTGATGAGGGCTGCCCACCAATCGGTCACGAGCATTGGCTGCCCGATCACGTGGCCGATAGCCACCACCATCACAATTGCGTTCAGCAGCAGGTAGACCGCCACGAGAAGTACGGCGATGAGAATGGCTTCCCGGAATCCCCGCAAAAATACCGCGGCGAGCAGCGCAATGATGAAAAGGGTGATTCCCACGTTGTTGCCGTGAAACCACGCCGGAGCGAACGGGTTTTCCACAGCGTGAGCCGTGGCATCCGCGGCCGAGAGGGTGATGGTGATCATAAAGTCGGTAGCCGCGAATCCGAGCAGTACGAGCACGAACAACTTTCCACCCCACCAGGGGAGCAGTCGTTCCAGCATGGCGATCGAGCCCTCGCCGCGGCTGCTTTCCCGAGCGACCCGCCGATAGACCGGGAGCGCCCCAAAGAGTGTGAGCAGCACGAGAACGATGGTCGCGAAAGGAGAAAGGAGCCCGGCAGCTACTGCTGCGATCGCGGGCTGGTATCCGAGCGACGAGAAGTAGTCAACACCGGTGAGGCACATCACCCGCCACCAGGAGTGCGTCTTCTCCACCGATTCGGCATGCGGTCCCGGATGCGAACCGGACTGGTCGGTGAGCCCGTCGAGGAGCCATGCGCGGAAGCCGTTTCGGCCGGCGGGACGACGAGTCCCGTCAGACATAGCGGGGGAGGGAATAGTTCGAGTCACGGTACCTTCTCTGACGATTCAGCCAACGGAAGAAACCGATAAGGCCGCATGTGCCTGCCTATTCTTGCAGCGATTATGCTCCGGGCAGGCCAGAAGTCAGCGACAATAGCCGAATCTGAATATGTACTGTATGGTGCGCATGGAGCAAGCGTCCGTCATCCGGAGCGATCTGGCCGTGGTTATCTGCGACCGCTTCGTAAATTCGCCTGCTCGGTCTCTCATAATCCCCTAAGGCGCACCCCATGCAGGAGTCGAAATACTCGCGTTCACAGGCGCAATTTCGGCGACCGCAGGCGGTGAACTCGCTGTCCATGAAGCGACAGCTTGAATTGGTGGCGATGAATCCGCTGGGAAGCGAAGCGGGCACGATTGGCCTGTTCGAGCAAAACTCTAGCGCAGAATTCACCCGAGGCGCTCGGCGAGTCGTCCAAGCGATCGCAATGTCGGCAACCAACTCTGTTTATCTGAATCCGGTTCCACTTCCCGTTCCGGCAGTGCCAGTGGCAGTGGCAAGCCCCGCTGTCCCGAGCACCGCATCAGTCAGCACCGCCGCCACCCCGAGCCCGACTGTTGGCCCGAGCCCGACTGCTACCCCGATGATCGACGCGAGTCACATCCGCGGTTCCAACCCAGACAGTGAAGCCATCCAGGACGCCCTGCGGGCTCTTATCCTCCAGCGCGCACGTGAGAAATCAATGGGTTCGGTAACCGCTTCCCGCCAGTCACTGCCGAGGAGGGAAAAGTCTTCGGCCAACGAGTACGACCTGCATTCGTCGTTCGTGTTGAAGCCGGCGGTTATGAAGTCTGCGGTATTGACGCAGGCAGCGCTGCAGTCGGCAGCCTCGCAATCTAGGAGTTCACAGGCTGGCCAGTTGACTCCCACTTCGTTAATGGCTGCTCCGTTCCTGCCTGCTCCTTCGCTCTCGGGCGCACCAACGCCAGAACAGCTCTCCCGTCCGGCGAGAGGTAGAGCCTCTCGCCGAACTCGCTTAGGCCTCGGAATCGCGGTCGCGATCGCCGTCGCCGTCGGTGCCGGCGGGTTCGCCGCGAATGCTGTCAATGCCAACAACCTAGAACTTGCCTCCGCAAAGGCTGCGCGGGTAATTACCGAAGCGCGCGTCACCACCCCGGACGCAGCGCAGACCGCCGAAAAGGACAAAGCCATCGCGGCGGCCCGAGGTACGGCACATGTGATACTCGGCGCCCTCGACGGCTACTCGTCAGTTTTTGCGGGCGACGTAAGCCAGGTGAAGCTGGACTCGCTGGAAACCGCGCGAGTCGCACTGGTTACCGCGAGCCTCGCCGACGACCCGGAAAGGGTTGTCGGCCTGGTCGCCCAGCTTGACACCGCCATCGCAGCCGCCGCGGGAGACATGGTCACCATCTCCTCCGCTTTCGTTCCCACTCAAACTGCGGCGGAGTCCACCGTGGTTGACGCAGCCAACGCGCAGCTGGGGATCCTCACTGCGGCAATTACCGCCAAGGGCGATGTCGTGGGCGAGATGAAGACCATGGCCGCGGCCTTACGCACCCTCAGCAGCAACAACGGTGCGCAGCTCGCCGCCCACGAAGCGCAGCGCCAAGCGGGGCTGGCCGCTGTCGCAGTAGCAACGGCAATGGCGACCAAGTCCGTCGTATCGGCGCTTCGAAAATCATCGGGGCCAAAAAACTACGTGTCGGTGCTCTCTTCGCCGAATTCTCACTCGCCCACCTCGAGACACAACTCGGCTTCTGGAAAAACCAGCCAGCCCTAACTTGCTCACGCCTGATGCGGGCCAGCAATTCTCCAACCCGTGCGCGTTTGGTCTCGGGCCTATTCCTCGTCCCACACCTGCTCCAGTACTTGCGCCGACTTCTGGCCTGGCGCAGGAACACGGTCGTTAAGCCACGTCAACAAA
>JACMPQ010000076.1 GCA_014377425.1 Microbacteriaceae bacterium
GAAGAACCTCCGTCTGAAGAGCACGGGAGCAATCAAAAATCCCAGCAGCCCGACGGTGAGGGCGATGAACAGCCCTGATCTCTCTATCGGGCCCGCGCTTGGAGCCGGAGTCATGCCTCCGGCGTTCGCAGAATTATCGGTAGCCGAGATCACGGGGTCGGTGGCACTCGCGCCCGCACCCGAACCTGTGTCTGTGGGTGCACCTGTGCCTGTTCCATGTGCAGCCGGGCCCACATAATCGTCGGTCGCGTAAGGTGCGGAGCCCACCGATGCAGGTGCATCTGTGACCGCGGTGGTGTCGGTCGGCACAAACGCCGCGACATCCACCGCGGCTTTCTCTCCCTGAGCCTTGAGACTGTCTGTGAGCGGAAGATATCCCGACGGTAGTTCACCGATCTCAGAACCTGAGACTTGACCAGAAGTAGTAACTTGCCGGAGCATCTTGGAAATAAGCGGCCGTGAGACTGCGGTGGTCTTACTCATGTTCACGGCTGCGTAGGTCACGATCGTCATCGGGTAGCCATCACTGGGAATGGCCGACGGGTCCACCTGCTGCACCGCACCGACGCTCGTTGGCTTCAGCGCGACGAGAGCCGCCGACATCGAGCTATTCGTACTCTCGACTGGAGTGTTGCTGTTCGGAACGGTGACTGCCGCAGTACTCATGCCATACCGTGCCGCAGAGCTCGAATCAATGACTGTAATCATGAATTTCGAGCCGGGGGCCTGCACTCCCGTGCTCACCCACGCACCAAATTCCCCCGCCGCGATCTGCTTTGTGGAATCCCACAGCGTGCGGGAGTTGGGGTCCCCTCGAAACGTCTGGCGAGCAGCAGCGAGAAAGTCGACGGCATAGGGGGAAAATTGGATGGTGTCGAACCTGCTTTTTTCGACTCCGAGTTTGAATGGGAGCAGTCCCTCGTCGTCCTTGGGAAATGTATCGAGTTTGAGACTGCCCAGCTTCTGGGGCGAACCGTCGAGATTCGTAAGTCCCACCTGACGCTGCACGGGCGTGTCGATGTAGTTTTTCTTGTCGTCGAAGTACCACGGGACCACTGCCTTCGGGTCTCCCTTGGGAAGGTAGTAGGGATTGATCGTCATCCCGTCCGGGTCGGCATTGCCATCAAGAAACGAGAGGGCATCTTTGTCCGCAAGAATCCATCGCCAAACCTGACGGATCGCATCCGCACCGGAGGGACCGGGAAGAACGATTGAGGGGTTCTGCTGGTCAAAGGCCCGAAAGCTTTGCGGATTAGCCTTGCGAAAATCAGGGTCATTGTTCCAGTAGCTGTATTTGCGAGCAGCGGCGGACAGATGCGCGGACGTCTTGCCCGGATCTCCCGTGCTGCTGGGAACCGTGAACGGATAAGACTGGGTGAGAAGCTTGGCCATTAGCCGCGGAGTTACCACTAGATGTTCTTGCCGACCATTGGGGAACTCCGCGTTGAATGCAAGCACCACGCTCGAGATGGCCACTGGTGCGTAGGCGATTTTGGCGTTTGCAAAGTCACTACGTTCGTTCTCCGTCTGCAACTCTTCGGAAGTCACTGGATAAGACGAGAAGGTCAGTTGCGGAGAGCTCGGCGAGGTTTCAATGAGATTGGAGCGCGCGATCGAGTCAGGGTTCGTCGCGAAACTGAACGTGCTTTTGATGTTCTGGCAGAGTGACGGCTGCCACGAGCTCATCGCGCCGATCATGAGCTGCGATCCAGACAACCGGAACTCGGAGCCTCCGACCGGGCAGGTGACCCCGGTTGGCGTGAAGTCGAGCGGGATGACGACCCTGTTGTTGAAGTAGTCACATTTCGGGTTCACCGGGCTGCCGCCTTGAAGAGAGTTCGGCTGTCCATAGGTGAGCGCCTGATAGTCATTGTTGGGATCGCCATAGTCGCTGCAATCGAACCCATCAGTACCGAGTCCACCGAAGTGGCTGCCGCGCGGAACGACGACGAGCCAGCATCGAAGATGCTGGGCTGTTCCGCATCCCAGTTGCGGTGCCTGGTCCGAACTCTGAGTTTCAAAGTCGAAGAAGCCGGTGCCGTCCGCACCGACACGGGCGCTCGAAACCTCATTCGTGGTTGAGGGCGAAAAGTAATTCAGGATGGGATATTGATTGATCCCGTCAACCACGATCTCTTTCCCGGGAACTTCCTTGCCGCCCACCGAGACGAATGGATTGTCGACCGTGCTCGCGGTACTTGCCCCGTTGTATTTGGGCGCGACACGCAGAAGGTTGTCCCGGTAAACGTCATTAGCCGTCTGAGTGCCGGAGCCGTTGCGACCGCCCCACTGACAGGTCTTGTAAAAGTCCACAGCCTGGGGATCATCGCCCCAGCACTGCATCGCTTGCAGAAAATTCTGAGCGTTGGAGACGCCGAGTAGTTGAGCCTTGGTCCCCGCGAAGCCGGCCACTCGCACTCGGATTGCCTGGTCGATGATTCCCGTAGTTTGAGACACCGAAATCGACAAGTTCTTAAAGTCCTTGTAATGGGGACTCGACGTTTGGCGGGACGGCTGGAAATTGCTCGCGGAGGAGGTATCTCCAGTCCACTTCACGGTGAGCTTTGAGTCGTTGGGAGTTGCTGCGCTCGCGGCCGTGGCGGGGACCGAAGTCGTGGCAGTCACCACACTGAGGGCGCTTACTGCAAGCACCAACGAGATGGTCAAGGCCATTTTCCTTGCTCGGGATCGCGTGCTGCTGCCGCGGGTTTTCGACATGTCCATGACGTTATGAGTCACCTTTCGATGGTGCGGAACGACCACGTTTCCTAAAAAGGTCACGCCGGTTAACATTTGGTTTTTTTGAGACCCCGGCGCTTTTATGGGTTCGTCAGCGGCTGGATGAGGACGACTCGGAAGCGGTGAAAGCGTCCGCTGAAGCGTTCCCGGGCTCCGTCGCACGCAGAGCAGTACGCGGAACGCGGGGCTTTCGCACTGGGCGCAGGCGCCTCACGAGGGAGCGCCCCACGGTTGCACGACGTCGAGCGACCACGGGCGGGAGAAGGACCGCCACGAGCGCAGTAACCGCAGCAAGGATCATGAGTAGCAATGTCGGTACAGGGATTTCGCGGCCGGGAAGGTCAACCGGGGAACTCGCAAGCACGGCTTCGCCCGCCGACGCGAGGCCGGTCGCCACACCGTCCACTGCTCCTGGTGTTGTCTCACCGGCTGCGCCTGTGATGGCGGTTGTAGTACCGCCGACCGTAGTACCGCCGACCGCACCGCCGCCGACCGTAGCGCCGGCGACACCAGCGACTGCCGGAGCTTTACCTCCGGCCTTACCGGATGACGCTGTAACGGCGGGGGCGCCGCCGGTACCGGTCAGACACTGATCCGTCCCTTGCTTGTCACAAGCCCGTGGCTGCGGTGCCTCGTTAGCGACTTTGTTCGTACCATCCGACGAGAACGTGGGGTTATTGCACCCACTGATGTTCTTGTTCTTCGGGTTACCGCCGGGGATTTTTTGCACCTGCTCCAGACCACCCTGGGCGAGGTTGATCGGCAGCGGAGAGTAGCCAAGTACCTCCGCCTGCTGCTGGCCCTCGCAAAGAAAATATGACGCGAAATCAGCCAGAGTCAGCCCCTTATCCTCGGTGAAGTTTCCCTCCACCGCGGTAGGAATGATCATGTACGAATAGGACGAAAGCGGATACGTGCGCGGGTCGCCATTGCCGTAAACGCCTTTGAGGTTGGCCGTGAGATAGTCGGGCGACTTTTCATCTTTATTGATCACCGCGGCAAGCAGCGAGACCGCCACATTGGATGCCGTTGGCTCTGTGTAGTAGCCCGCGGCATTGAGCACCTTTGCGACCGGGAACCGAGCATTTAACGCGTAAGACTCCTCTACGTAGGTAATGGCGCCCACCGACTTGCCCTGGGCGACGAGTCCTGCAACTCCGTTGGACCCTTGTTGCCCGATGAACGCCGAGCCCGGAACCACTGGGTAGTTGGAGGTGATGCCGCAGTTGGCCTTTCCTGCTTTCGCGCAATAGGCCGTCCAAATTGACGGGTACTGCGCGCGCATCCAGCTGGTCAACTGGGCGGTGGTGCCCGAGCCGTCGGAGCGAACCACGGGGACGATTGTGATCCCCGGCAATGAGAGCTTGGGGTTGTCGGCGGCGATCGCGGGGTCATTCCACTTGGTGATGACCCCCGTAAAGATTTTCGCTACGACCTCACCGGACAATCGCAGGTTTGTGACGCGTTGACCACCGATCGCGAGGTTGTACATAAAAGCAGTACCGCCCGCCACAATCGGCACGTAGGCAAACTTCCGCGCCGGACGCGGGTCAGGGCTGTCACTACCGGCCAGCTGGTAGGGGATCTCCGAGACGCCGAAGTCGACCGTTCCCTGCGAGAAGAGCTGTCGACCCGCGGAGGATCCGGAGTCATCGAACGTGACCTTCCAGCGGTAGTTGTCGAAGACGTTACGAATCCACTGCTGCAGGGCGTTGGCCGACCACGTGGATCCGGCTCCCGCTACCGGGTAATAGGTAGTTCCGATCGCTGCGGTCGCGCTCGAGGCAGCGACGAGAGACGGCGCGCTGCCGATCATGGCCACGAGCGCGACGATCACGATGGCGCGGAAGCTTCGACGTACCACCCTGCCGACACGGGACTGCGAGCTGCTCACGCGTCTGCGTCCTTTCTGATTGGCCCTGAGGTACCGGGTGCCGGCGAAATTGGCCCCGATTCGGCCGGATCTCCTGTGGGGTGTTGAGCGACGCCGCGAATCCGCGTCACTACGGCGGCCAGCGCCGGGAGACGGCGCCATCCGATTTGCTGCCACGGCTCCTTCATCTCGGCCCGCACCTGCGGTGCGATGGCCTCCGCGGAATTAGCAGGCAACGTCGCGGCCGGACTGGACGGCGGCGGAGTGCCACGACGCACTGCGGAGGTGGGTATGCCAAGCTCGCGCGCCCGGAAACGGTAGCCGTCGTCGCGAGACTGACGTGCCCTGGAGCGCCGCTGCCGCGCGCTCAGCACGCCGGGTCCGCGGCCACCAATTGCCCGCGCCAGAGCGAACAGCAGCAGCACGAGCACCATCAGCACGGCGGCGGTGCCGAAGCCCCGGGCGATCATGTTGTTTTCGGGCGACTTGACAAATGTGAAGGTTGTCAAGGGCAGCGAGGTCATCGGCCCGCTGAACGGGTTGACGTTGAGAAACGTAGTGGCCCCCGCGGTCAGGAGCACGGGCGAGGTCTCGCCGATACCGCGGGCTGTGCCAAGGATGATCGCCGTCGTGAGCCCTGAGCGAGCGGTCGGCAGCGTGACCGTCCACACCGTGCGCCAGGTTGAGGCGCCGAGCGCACGCGCCGCCTCTTTGAGATTTCCCGGAACGAGGCGCAGCACGACATCCGCCGATCGGATGATGATCGGCAGCATCATTACGGTGATGGCGAGGGATGCCGCAAAGCCGGACCGGTTGAAACCCAGAAAAACGATGATTGTCGCGTAAATGAACAGGCCGGCGACAATGGAGGGCAGCGCCGTCATGGCCTCGACCACCGTGCGGACAAAGCGGGCGTAGCGGCCGGGGAACTCGCTGAGGAAGACCGCCGTCAGCAGGCCAAGCGGAATGCTAATTGCCAGCGCAATAGTGATCATGATCAACGTGCCGAGAACGGCGTGGATCACCCCGCCGCGGGTCAGCGGATCGAGTGGCCCGGCATTGCTCATGTCTTGGACGAAGAAGTTGAGATTGCCCAGCGGGGCAATTCCACGACCGACGGTATAGATCACCACGGAGAACAGAGCGAGTAGCAACAGGAATGCGAGCGAATTGACGAAGACAGCGACCAGGCGGTCCCGAACCGTCTGGCTGTTTTCATCGAACGCCGTGAGGATGCCGAAGAGCAACAGGAAAATTACGTACGCCACGAGAACGAAGCCGATTTGTCCCTGAAGCGGCAGAGCGTAAAAGAACAGCCACGC
>JACMPQ010000013.1 GCA_014377425.1 Microbacteriaceae bacterium
GCGACCTGACAGGCTCTTTCAGACCGCCGCGAAGATCAACCGGTGAACGCTGTCCGGATATTACCGATTTCTGACGTGAAATTATTTTATCAAGGACTCACCACGACATTCAGCCGCGCAAAGCGGCGGGGGCCGGTCGGAGCCACGGGGACCGAAGCACGCACCGTGCGGATGCCCGAGATCTGCGAGAGGATTTCCTCGCCCACGCCGGCGGAGCTCCATGCACCGTCGGTGAGGGTGTCGCTCCACTGGACTTGATAAACCAGATCGTTGACTGCGACCGGCCTTCGATAGTCGAAGCGGAGGAAGCCGCCGACACGCACCGCCGCGGGGGCGAGGCCGGGGTCCGGGCTGAGGGGATTGCCGCCGAGGGCATATTCCATCAGATTGGCGAAGCCGTCGCCGTCAGGATCGGCTGCGATACCTGAAATGGCGGAGTCCGCCCGTTGGCCGGCGGTGAATACCGTCTCCCGCCAGCTGCCGTAAGTGCCGACGAGGGTGGGTTCCGTGCCTTCGAGCAGCACGCCCTTTTCATAAACCGGGATGAGCACGCTGCGCTGGGTATTGTTGTTTCCGGCAAGCAGCCCGCTGTAGGAGAAGTCGTTGGTGGGGTTCCAAGCGGACGCCCCGAGCGCGGAGGGCACCGCCAGGCGGAACTGCGCCTCGCGCCGATAGCTCGTGCTGCCGCCGGGAATGACGGTCGCGCCGTCGTAGCGCAGTTCGACATAATAGAGGTGCCGGGCCTCGTCCCAAGGCAACAGGCCGCTGATCGTGCCGCCATCGAGCATGTTGGTGGTGAGGGTGACGCTGGTTTTCGATCCGCCGGCTGCGTAAAGCTCGGACAGATCGACGAAATAACGGTAGCGCAAGGCGTTGCTGGCGCGGGCTGGGAAGGCGGATCGGTTATTGAGCAGCGCGCGGATTTCGGTGTAATTCGAGGCGCTCGAATTGACCGAAGCCTCGACGAAAAACTGCGGGTCGGGCGTTTCCGCCTGCGGCATCGCGGGGTCGGTGTAGCCGCCGTAGAGTTCATACATCCGTGCCAGAGCGCCGGTGAAGCCCGCGTTGTAATCGCAGGAGACCTCGTTGGTGGTGAAATTGTCGCGGGCGTCGGTGTAGGCGTCGTTGCTGCCCGGACCGCCGACCAGCGCGCCGGTCAGGATGTGGCGGCTCCCGACCGGATTGTTGATCTGGTTGTTCCACGAGCCGTGAGCTCCGCGGTGGTGGGGCTTGGTCGGCGGATTGTTACCGAAGCCGCAGACGTACGAGCGGTTCGACGGATTGCTGCCGAGCGCGTAGTTGATTTGTGAAACGGCAAAGTCGCGGTAGCGATTGCTGTAATCGCGCACCCGATCGCTGTAAACCATGGCGAGAAAAGCGGTGTTGCAGGCGTAGCGCAAGCTACCCCAGGAACCGACCCAACCCACGCCGCCGGGCGTGTAGGTGATGCGCTGGCCACTGCGGCCGACGGTCCAGAAATCGAGCCAGCGCTCGGCCTCCGTGCGATAGACGGGGTTGGTCGTCAGTTGCGAGAGCATCACCAGCGCACCATACGTCTTATCGTCCCA
>JACMPQ010000077.1 GCA_014377425.1 Microbacteriaceae bacterium
CTTAACCTGTCGCGCAACATCGGCGGGTCGATCGGCATTTCGATCGTCACCGCGCAGCTCACCCGCAACCTGCAGGTCTCACACGCCGACATTGGCGCGCACATCACCGACCAAAATGCGCCGTCGATGATCTCGCCGATGATGGAGCAGTTCGGACTTCCGGCGCAATCGGTGCTGGCGATCATCGATGCCGAGATCAACCGCCAGGCGGCGTTCATCGCCTACCTCGACGATTTCTACGTGATGATGTGGGTGACCTTCGCCGCGATCCCGCTGGTGCTGCTACTAAAACCGCAAAAGCCGGGCGGTAGCCGCGACGAGGATGAGATGCCCGTTCACATGGACTGAACCACAAAATGAAAAGGCGGCCCGGAGATGATCCGGACCGCCCTTTCGGTTCGCTTGTCGGTAAAGCTTAGCGCTTCGAGAACTGGAAGCTCTTGCGCGCCTTGGCCTTGCCGTACTTCTTACGCTCGACGACGCGGCTGTCGCGGGTCAGGAATCCGGCCCGCTTCACCGTCGTACGCAGCGTCGGCTCATAGCGCGACAGCGCCTGGGCAATGCCGTGGAGCACCGCACCGGCCTGGCCCGAAAGCCCGCCGCCCTTGACCGTGGCGATCACGTCGAACTGGTCGGCGCGATCGGTGATCCCGAACGGCTGGTTGATGACGAGGCGAAGCGTCGGGCGCGCGAAATAGACCTGCTGGTCGCGGCCGTTGACCGTGATCTTGCCCGAGCCCGGCTTCAGCCAGACGCGTGCCACGGCATCCTTACGGCGGCCGGTGGCGTAAGCCCGACCATATTTATCTAGCTCCTGCTCACGCAGGATGGCTTCAATCTGCGGACCTTGGGTCGAGACTGGTGCCTCGTCCAGAGCGGGTAAATCGGCCTGATCGGATCCGGCGGCCGACGCCGCAGAATCTGGAGTTTCAGGGGCCGGGGGCGGGGTCTGGCCCGTAAGCGCGGCGAGGTCCGCAAGGGACTGGCGATTATCGGACATCAGGCACCCACCTTGTTCTTGCGGTTCATTCCCGCGACGTCGAGATTTTCGGGAGCCTGGCCACCGTGCGGATGCTCGGTGCCATTGTAGAGATGAAGCGCGCGCATCTGGTCGCGGCCGAGCGGGCCCCGGGGTACCATCCGTTCGATCGCCTTTTCGATCACCCGCTCGGGGAAGCGTCCATCGAGGACCTTCTCGGCAGTGATTTCCTTGATGCCACCGATATAGCCGGTGTGCTTATAATAGGTCTTCTGCTGAAGCTTTCGACCGGTGAAGCGCACCTTGCCGGCGTTGATGATGACGACATGGTCGCCACAATCGACGTGGGGCGTGTAGCTGGGCTTATGCTTGCCACGCAGGATGTTGGCGACGATCGAGGCGAGACGCCCGACGACGAGGCCATCGGCATCGATCAGATGCCATTTTTTCTCCACTTCAGCCGGCTTGACCGACTTGGTGGTCTTCATAAGCGCCTTCATGGCGTTAAGACCTTTTATAACGATAGGGAGGCACCTCGAGAAGTGCCACTGAGTGCGCTATTGCTGGCGAGGGCCCCAAAAGTCAAGCAAATGCACGGCTTTTTGACCGGGTAAAATATTACCCGGCGATTTTGAGGGTCAGATGGGGACGGTTGTCGCCGATCGCATGAGCGCCCCACACGACCGACGCCAGAAGCAGTGCGCCGACCGCCTGGTGCGCCGCCGCCAGCGGTAGCGCAATCCCGCTCATCACCGTCGAAATCCCAAGCAGAATCTGTGTTCCAAGCGCAGCGTTGATGGCGATCGATGCTGGCCGAAGGAGCAGCTTCACCCGCTGTGCGAACAGAATAAGCAGAACCGCCACCCCCCACGCCCACCAGCGATGAACGAAATGGATCAGATAGGGATCATGCGCCAGCGCGAACAACGGCCCGCTCGACCAGTCGATGCCCTCGGGAACCAGGTGATCATTCATCAACGGCCAGCTACTCGCGACCTGTCCCGCGCGAAGTCCCGCGACCCACGCGCCGAGAAGAATTTGAACTGCCAGCGCGCCAATGACTGCAATACTCAAACCCGTCAGTCGCGCCGGTGAATGAGTGCCCGTTCGCGCCTCGGTCCGAAGATCGAGCGCAGTCCAGATGCAGCCCGCGAAGATCAAAAGTGCACTGATCAGGTGTGCCGACAGCCGGAAATGGCTTACCTCAGTGCGGTTCACCAACCCCGACTGAACCATGTACCATCCCAGCGCGCCCTGGAACCCACCGAGCGCGAGAAGCGCGAGCAATCGAACGCCATAGCCTTTGGGGATCGCACGTCGCACTGCGAACCA
>JACMPQ010000078.1 GCA_014377425.1 Microbacteriaceae bacterium
GGGGTCGGTGTTTTGGTTCGCGATGGCGGACCCCTTCTCGAGCGCGCCG
The DNA here is from genome assembly GCA_014377425.1 of Microbacteriaceae bacterium. Classification (GTDB taxonomy): domain Bacteria; phylum Actinomycetota; class Actinomycetes; order Actinomycetales; family Microbacteriaceae; genus Marisediminicola. The sequence goes on from JACMPQ010000078.1 coordinate 50, forward strand.
CGCTCGCTCAGGATCGCATTCTTGCTCGAGTCTCAGAACTCACCGGTTACGAGATCAAACGGGTGGGCATCCGGCTCAGCGACGTCGAAATCCGGCAGGAGCGTCGCGTCAAATGAGCGGGAACACGCTGACACCACGGGTGCTCGCCCAACTCATTAATCGTCGCGAAACGCGCTCGCCACGGTCTGCCCTGGCAATTATGCTCGCGCTGATCGTGATTTTTGTCTGCGTTTACACGGTGATCGAAATCATTCTGCAACTCAGCGGGCAACCGGCACTGCTGATGACGGTGGGGGCCGCCGCGCAGAGTCTGCCCGAAGCCGCTTCCGCGCCCGCCGCGGTCCCGATCGCGGCTGTGGCCGCCGTGCTCGGGGTAATCGTGCTGGCATTGGCCGTCACCCCGGGCAAACGCGCCAAGCACACGCTCGACTCCGACCACTCGGTGGTGGTCGACAACGCGGTGATCGCTTCAGCGCTCGCCCGCCATGCAGCGGGCGCGGCGCAGGTTGCGCCCGACAACGTGCGGGTGAGCGTAAGTCACCGCACAGCAGAGGTGAGGATCACCCCGGCATCCGGAACCCCGATCGACCCGCACGTCGTCACCCTGGCCGTTGAGGAGCAGGTGGCGTTGTACCGGGCGAATCCCCCCCTGCGGGCCAAAGTGATTATTGAATCTGTCGGACGGGTGGGGGCATGAACAACACGAACCGCCCCCTGAACCGCATCTTTTCGGCGATCATCGGGCTGCTCTTGGCTGCGGGCGGCGGCGGCATCCTGCTGCTGGCGGTCGTTCCCGAGCTTGCCAAAGCCGCCCGCGTGAGCTACAAGGGCACCCTGGGGGGTGCAACTCGCTTCGTGCAGGGTGCACCGCTGCCCGGCGGGTCAGGAAGCTGGTGGCTGATTGCCCTAACCGTCGCGCTGGTTATTCTCGCGCTGCTCCTTCTCCGTTTCATCTTCCGGCAGGGTCACGGACACACCGGAACGCTCATCACCACACCGGAAGGCGCCGCGGGCACCGTCTCGGTCGATTCCCGAGTGGCCGAACGGCTATTGAGCGACGCCTTGGACGACCATCGGGCTCTGTTAGCGAGTCACGTCAGCACCTACAACGTGCGCGGCACACCGGTTTTGAAAGTCGCAGTCCAGGCTCGCCGCGGGGTGTCTCCCACCGACATCACGACGATGATCACCCCGCTTCTCAGCGCCCTCAATAGCGTTCTGGGGCGGGATGTCGCGGCGTCCATCCACATTGGCGCTGGAATCCGTACTCGCACCGGGGCTGCCACGCGGCTGGAATAGGCCGGGAATATTGACGGCGCCGAAACTGTATGCATGAGTATGGAATTCGGAATCTACAGCTTCGGCGACGTGAACATTGATCCCGTCGGCACCCCCGGGATCGATTCGTTGCGCGTAAGTCCCGAGCAGCAGCTTTCCCAGACGCTTGAGCGCATCAAATTGGCGGATGCCGCCGGCCTCGACTACTTCGGGCTCGGCGAGCATCACCGTCCCGACTACGCCATCTCCGCCCCCGCAACGGTGCTCGCCGCCGCCGCAAGCGTGACCCAAAACATTCGGCTAGGAAGTGCCGTCACAGTGCTGAGCACCGAGGATCCAGTGCGGGTGTTCCAGCAATTCGCCACCATAGACCTCCTCAGCCACGGGCGCGCCGAGCTGGTTGCCGGCCGCGGGTCGTTTACCGAATCTTTTCCCCTGTTCGGGGCCAACCTCGCCGACTACGACACTCTCTATGCCGAGAAGCTGGAGCTTCTCCTGGCCCTGAACGACTCCGACCGCGTCACCTGGAGCGGCCGATTTCGCGCACCGCTCGAAAACGCCCGCATTCTGCCGCGACCGGTCGGCACGGCGACGAAACCCGGAAAGCTCGACATCTGGATTGCCACGGGCGGCAACCCCGAATCATCCGTCCGCGCCGGAATTTTGGGTTTACCGATCAGCTACGCCATTATCGGCGGCTACCCGGAGCGTTTCGCACCGCTGTTTGAGCTGTACCGCCGCGCCGCGGCGCAGAGCGGGCACGACGTCAGGCAGCTGAAGACCGCCGTGGCCGGGCCCGGCTTCATCGGCGCAACCTCGCAGCAGGCGCGAGAAGATTTCTTTCCCTACTGGATGAGCTCCATGGCCCGCATTTCGAAGGAGCGCGGGTTTGCCACCCCAAACCGCGCCAGCTACAACGACATGACCGGCCCACGCGGGGCGATTTTTGCCGGCAGCGCCAACGAGGTTGCCGACAAGATCATCGCCACCCACGGCCACCTCGGAAACGACCGCGTAGGCCTGCAAATGGACTGGTCGGGCGTCCCGCAGCCGATCCTGATGCAGTCAATCGAGCTGTTCGCCACCGAGGTGGCGCCTCAGGTACGGGCCGCGCTCGGAGTGCCGGTTTCGGTCTAGGCCCTACCAATTCACCACCGCGCTAATTCACCACCGCGCTAATTCATCACCGCGCTAATTCACCACGGCGCTAATTCACCACCGCGCTAATTCATCACCGTGCCTCACCACTGCGGCGGTTCCCTCCGCTGCCAGTTCAGCCGTCGCTCCAGCTGCGCGCCGATTGCCAACAGCACGTGCTCGCCGCCCGGCCGACCGATCAATTGCACGCCCATCGGCAGCCCCTCGGCGGTGACATCCACC
>JACMPQ010000014.1 GCA_014377425.1 Microbacteriaceae bacterium
ACTGGGTTCCCGAATGTCTCGTCACGGCGCGGCCGCTTCGATTACCGTGTTCCCCAGTCGCCGGCGGGCCGCGTCGCATCCCTCCTGCTGCGACTTCATGGTGACCATGCCGCTCTAGCGTTAGTCCGAGGCAGCGCCACCGCCCACTAGAGTCAATTGAAGATTTATCGTTTCCTGCGATTTGCCCGTTAGCCCGAAATGGAGATCAAGAACATCATGGTGATTCAGGCACGGCTTCTGCCGTTCACGCACCGCGCCGCGCGAGACAGAACTATTGCAACCGGGCCCAGCGCCATCCGGATCGAGCGATCGTGGTGCAGGTGAACGTTAGCGGCGAGACATCCGGCGCCGTGATCACCACGCAAAGTCACCGCCCGAGTCTGTGGGTTGTCATGCAACGCCAACTTCTCACCCCGCAGTTGATCTATGGCACGATTCTAATTTCTGCGGTCATCGGCTGGGCAGAAGACGACGACTCGGTGCGCAAGGTTCTCACGACGGCAGTGAGCACTGCCTTCGTTTTTTGGGCAGCACACGTCCTGTGCGAAGCACTCTCCTACGTCAGCAAACATCCCAGTGCACAACCCTCTCGTGCCGTCCCTGACGAACCCGATCCGGTGCTTTCCCTCGCACTCAAATACGGACTCAGCCATTCGGGTGGCCTGCTGTATTCCGCCGTGATCCCGTGCCTGCTGCTCGGCTTGGGCACGGTAGGAATCCTCTCCGAAGCTGAGTCCTACTGGCTTGCGCTCGGAATACCGGTGACTTCACTGGCTCTACTCGGCTGGATGGCTTTTCGGGATCATCCAATCCCCTGGTACAAAAAAACGCTGGCCGCCGTCTGCGTCAGCACACTGGGGATTATTGTCATCATCCTAAAAGTCGCCGTTCACTGATGTTCACGCCAACCGAAAATGGGGCCATTTCCAACAGGCGGGTTTAAGGGGGAATGGAATCGGCCCCGTTGCGACGATCGCTGGCATTCACCAAACATTCCAGCGCCCAATGTGGCCAAGAGTCCGCGCGCTTGCGGTAGCCACTATGTTTTCCGGTGTGACCCCACAGCTTTGGCGAAAATATACCGATTGGCCCCTCATGGTGGCCGCCATCATATTTCTCGCGGGGTATTCGATCCAGGTGATTGCCAACCTCCCCTACGCCCACGCCGACGCGTTAGATGACATCATCTGGGCCACCTGGGTGGTGTTCGCGTTCGCCTCCTTCGCCTCGTTACCCTGCTACGGGTCATGAATCGGGTGGCCGGAAACAGTCTCCGCGGGCGGGTGCTCACCTACGTGCTCGGCTCCGCCGTGTTGCTCACCTATATCAGCGCCCTCGCGGTGTTAGACGCCGAAGAGAACGTGCCGCACGCCAACATCCGCTCGATCGGCGATGCACTGTGGTGGGCGGTCACCACCGTCACGACGGTCGGCTACGGCGACTACTACCCGGTCACCCTGGTCGGCAGGCTCGTCGCGGTGGGGCTCATGATTGGCGGCATCGCCATTCTCGGCATCGCCATTCTCGGCATCGTCACCGCCTCGGTGGCTTCCTGGTTGGTGCAGCAAGTCGGCGAAAAAACGGTCGCCGAGGTTCAAGCAGCCGACGCCACCCTCCTTGGGGAAGTGGCCCGCCTGGCGCACCGCATCGATCAGCTCTCGACTCGACTCACCCCCCAGCAGCCAGCCCAATCCCCCGAAACCACGGCTCACTCTGTAACGCCGGCCGCGCCCGCGCTAGTAGTACACGGATAGGCCACCGTGGCGCGAGCAGGCCCCGGTGCGATGTGCGGCAGAGGTGTAGGTGCCGTCGACACACTGCCCGGTCGCGCCCACCGGATGATCGGATGCTGAAGCCGGCGGCTGCGCGGGGGTCGCGGGCGGCTGCGGTGCGGGTGCCGGTTCAGCGACTGCGGGCGGCGCCGGAGCGGTGGCCGGGGTGTGAAGAACGTAAATCTGGTACGCGCCCCACCAGTTCGACGTGATCGCGGACTGCGCCGTGGCGAGGGTTATGGCACCGGAGCAAACCAGCGCATTCAATTTATTTTCGATCTGGTCTTTTACCCGGGCGCCGCTCGTGCCCACGTAGGGCTCGGGCCACAGGTTTGCCTCCGCTGTTGGCGAGCCGCCCAGTTCCAGGCTGATCAAGTGATCTTCTTCGTAGTCCGCCGTGCGAGTGTCGCCCTGGTACGAATAACCCGAGGCGAGCTGTTTGACTTTCAGCGCGGTGGTGAAACTCGACGGCGGGCGAATGGTGCTGGTCCACCCGGAGGTACAAATGGTTTGCGCAATGGTGGCCTGCGTTACCGCGGCATTGATCGCTCCCGGTGTGCGCACCGCGTTGGGCAGCACCGCGCCCGCCGACGACACCGCCGCGCCGCCCGCGGACGCAGCGGTTTCGGCTGCCGCGCTGGCCGCGGAAGACGGCACAGCTGACGTCGTGGTCGGCGTCGGGGTCGGCGTCGGGGTCGGCGCTGTGGAGGCAGACGGCAACGCAGATGACTTCACAGCTGCGACGGCCGATGCGGAATGACTAACGGCCGCCGTATTCTGGAGCTTCGCAGACGCGAGGCTGGATGCAGCGACTCCAGCAACAACGATCAGTGCCACGACACCGACGGCGATCCCAATCCGCGCGAACGGTGTGACCTTCCACCGTGAGCGCCGGCGTGGAGCGCTCTTCGAGTCGGTCATTTCTCCCCCGGGTTCACGTATTCGGTGCCGGATTGCGGCGCCCGCCCTAATCGCTCAGAGCATAGTGGTTGAGTGAGTACGAACCCATGTCCACGTTACAGATCGAATAGATACCCCCCGGCCTGCCGCACCGACGCACTAATTTGCCGGGTCGCCGAATCGTTGTTGATTTCGACCCCGCGCAATAGCCGCGACACCTCCCGCTCGCTCGTGGCCAGAAAGCTCAACGCCACCGCTTTCTCCGCGCCCGAAATTTGCAGTCCGTCGCGCTCGAGCATCGCCGAAGCCCGGCCGACCACCGCCGTTTGGGCATAGATTCCGGATGCCGCACTCGCCAGCCGCTTCTGCACAAGCTGCTTCTCCTGCACCTTACTGCCGTAGCGCCGCAACGCCGTTTCGGTGGCATCCCGTAGCCGCACCGTCTGCTCGGCAATTTGGGCGGTCTGTTTGGCGAACGCGCGGTGGGCGCCGAGCAGCTGGCCGGGGCGAATTGCCCGCGAAATACGGCCGGAGACGTAGGGAGCCAGCACGCCAATGGCCCGGGCCGGGTCGGTGATGCGCAGGGAGCGGACATCCGGCAACTCCTCACTGAGCGCCTTGATACCGTTCAATGCCACAAATGCCTGCAGCACGTCGTTAGCGCCCTCGAAGATCGGGAAAATACGGAAGTCGCGCAGGGCTTTGGAGAGCGGATGATCCGCCATGAACGCCTCGCCGCCGTGCACCTGAAACGCCTTGTTGAGCCCGTACCAGCCGGCCTCGCTGGCGGAGATCTTGGTCATCGCCGACTCCAGCGAGTAGTCGGCAACGCCCCGGTCAACCAGCCCGGTGGTGAGGTACGACATCGCCTCCATGCCGTAGATCTGGGTGGTCAGCCAGGCCGTCTTCTCCTGCACCAACTCAAAATCCAAGAGCGGTCGACCGAATTGCTGCCGGGTGGCACCGTGTTCGAGGGTGAGGTCGAGAAAACGCTTCATGCCGCCGGCGATCGAGGTGCCCATCGACATCCGGCCGTTGTTGAGCGTCTGCACCGCGATGCGGAAGCCGTCGCCCGGCTCCCCGAGCAGATTCTCGGCGGGCACCCGCACGTTGTCGAAGTGCACGCGCTGCAGCCGGTTGGCCTTCAGCCCGAGGGTCTCAAAGCGCGGCCCGGTGCTGAGCCCCGACATCCCCTTCTCCACCACTAGTGCCACGTGCCCTTGATCGGAGCGGGCGAACACGGTGAGTACGTCGCCGTCGCCGTTGCCGATCCAGCGCTTCTCGCCGCTGAGGCGCCACGAGCCGTCGGGCTCGCGGGTGGCCCAGGTCTCGAGGTTGTAGGCATCCGACCCGACATTCGGCTCGGTGAGCACGAAAGCCGCGAGCTTGCGACCGGACGCCAGATCGGGCAGCCAGCGCGCCTTCTGCTCCTCGGTGCCGAACAGGTGAATCGGTTTGGTGCCGATTGACTGGTGAACGCCCATCACCACCGCTAAAGTGCCGTCGGCGCGGCCAAACTCCTCCATCACCCGGCAGTAGCCGCTCTGGCTCAGCCCCTGGCCGCCGAAGCGTTCCTCGACGAACAGCCCGAGAAGGCCGAGTGCGCCGAGATCCCGAATTGTGTCGTCGCCCACCCAACCGTTTCGTTCGGCAAGCGCCGGATCGTAGACGGTCGTCAGATAGTTCCGGGCGGATGCCGCGAGCGCCTCCACCTTGCGGCGCTCGCCGGTTTCGAGCGTCGGATACGGCAACACGAGGTCGGAGGCGACACGCCCAAGAAACAGCGAGCGGGTGAACGAGGGCTTGGGGGAACGGTCTACGGGTGCCATGGGGCAAGTGTGGTCACGCGAATCTCGCGGCCCGAATCGTTTGTGCGGTTTCTACAAAAAAAAGCGCTGCCGGAGCGGGGCGCAAAACACCAACTCCGACAGCGCTCTCGCTAAGTGCGTGCTACTCGGCGACGATCGGCCGGGTGAGCTCGGCAACCAGCGTCTTGAGGAACGCCGCACCGGTGGCTCCGTCAATTGCCCGGTGATCGCAGGTGAGGGTGAGCTCGGCGATCGGCAACCAGACCGGGCCGTCCTCGCGCCACACGTTGCGCTGGCGGGTAGTGCCGATGGCAAGGATTGCCGCCTGCGGCACGTTCAGGATCGCGTCGAAACGGTCGATGCCCATCATCCCGAGGTTCGAGATCGTGAAGGTACCGCCGGTCACGTCGTCCATGGCGAGGGCCTTCGCCCGTGCCTTGTTCACGATTTCACCGCGACGGGTGGCAATCTCGCTCAGGCTCAGTGTGTTGGCTCCGTGCACAATCGGCACGGTCAGGCCGTGCTCGGTCGCCACGGCGATCCCCACGTTGGCGTGCTCGAAGAGGGTCACCTCGTCCTCGCCCACGTGCGCGTTGATCGCCGGGTGGAGAATCAGTGCGCGCGCGCTGGCCGCGATGAACACATCGGTCACGGTTGCGCCGGGAACCACGTGCTTGACCTTGGATGCCTCGGTCATGTCGAGTTCGACGTTCAAGTGGAAGACCGGAGCCTGCCAGGCGGCGACCATCCGACGGGCCGCCGTGCGGCGCATCCCCTTGAGCGGGGTCGACACGCCGACCTGGGTGATGAACTGCTCAAGCGTCATTACAGCGCCATTTCGAACTCATCAACGGACGCCGCGGTGCCGGCGCAGCCGTACTCGTTCATCTTCTGCACGGTGGCGTCAATCATCAGGCGCACACCCGCCGACATCGCGGTCTCGAACTGCTGGTCGCCCAGCGCCCAAGTCTCCTCGACACCACGACGGAAAGCGTGACGCAGATCGGTGTCGGCGTTGAGCTTGTGGATTCCGGCCGCGATGGCGCCCTGGAGGTCTTCCAGCGGAACACCGGATGCCCCATGCAGAACCAGTGGAATTCCGGTGGCCTCACGGATGCGGCGGATGCGCTCGATGTCGAGCGGAAGCGGACGGGACGGCGGGATGCCGTGGAACACGCCGGCAGAGACGGCGAGCAAGTCCACTCCGGTCTTGGCCACGAATTCCTCGGCCTCCTCGACGCTGGTGTAGTAGTCGCTCCAGTCAACGTCGGTGCCGGCATCCGGAATCTTGCCCAGCTCGGCCTCAACGGGCACGCCGAAGGAGTGCGCAACGGTGACGATGTGGCGGGTGGCCGCAACGTTGTCTTCGAAGCTCATGTGCGAGCCGTCGAACATGGTCGAGTCGAAGCCGAGCTTGATCGCGAGAAACACCTCGTCGTAGGTTCCGTGGTCGAGGTGAATCGCGGCCTCAACATTGGCTTTCTCCAGCTCGCGCCGGGTCATGTTGTAGGCCTCGGTAACTCCCATGTGGGGAACAATCGCGCGCCCCACCTGAAGGAAGACCGGCGAGTTGGACTTCTCTGCTGCCTGGATGAGCGCCTGAGTGGTTTCGGGGTTGTGCATGTTGAATCCACCGACCGCGTAGCCGCCACGCTGCGCCCGCTCGATCATTGCCATGGGGTTTACTTTTCGCACGGATCTTTCTCTTTTCGTACTCGGGTCGCTCTGCAATGAGCGACGACGTCGGTTGTTCAGTAAAAGTTGTTCAGTAAAAGTTGTTCGGTAAAAGTTGTTCGCTAAAAGTGCTGGGTTCTTAAGCGCGGGGGCGAATTGACCGGGCCCCGGCAACCGCCTGGCTCCAACCGTCGTAGAGCGAATCCCGCTGATC